>NC_011529.1:307934-615869 GCF_000018365.1 Thermococcus onnurineus NA1
GAGCTCAGTGTAACAATCGAACTCGGCAAAGATGCAAAAGAAGTTGAACCGCCGGAAGAGGTTCTCGTTGAAGATGTAAGCCTCGAGGAGCGCGAGCTGAATCCTGCTCCACCGTACACAACCGATGCCATGCTCAAGGATGCGTCAACATTCCTCAAGCTCTCTGCCTCTGAGACGATGCGCCTCGCTCAGGATCTCTTCGAGCTCGGTCTTATCACATACCACAGAACAGACTCAACCCACGTCAGCAACACGGGAATTGAGGTTGCCAAGGAATACATCACCCAGGAAGTTGGCGAGGAGTACTTCAGGCCGAGACCGTGGGGGGAGGAGGGAACCCACGAGGCCATAAGGCCAACGCGGCCGATAGACACAGGTCGCTTGATGCAACTCATCCGCGACGGCATAATCCAGCTCTCCAAGAACCTCACCAGGAACCATTACCGGCTCTACGACATGATATTCAAGCGCTTCATGACAAGCCAGATGAAGTCGGCAAAAGTTCTCTATGAGAAGGCAATAATCGATGCAAAAGTTGGAAAGGCCGAGATCGAAGGTTATGTGGAAGTAATTGAGGACGGCTGGACCAAGCTCAGAAGTCCTCCCATGAGGCAGCTCCCGAGACTTGAAAAGGGAGTCAGTCTCAAGGTCGTTGAGGCAAAGAAGTGGAAGGCACCTAAGGTTCCACTCTACACCCAGGGAGACATAATAGCCCTCATGAAGGAGCGCAAGATTGGTAGGCCTTCGACTTACGCCAAAATCGTTCAGACACTCCTCCAGCGCTACTACGTCATAGAAACCCGTGGAAGAAAGAAGCTCGTACCAACCGATCAGGGTATCAAGGTCTATCACTATCTCATAAGTAAATATAAGGAACTAGTCGGCGAGGAGAAGACAAGGGAACTGGAGGAGATAATGGACATGATAGAGGAGAACAAGACAGACTATCAGGAAGTGCTCAGGGGACTATACAGTGAGATACGGGAGTACTTGAAATGAGTCTGCATTAGATAATACCAAACTTTTCCTCCCGTTTTATAGGTTTTATTTTTGTACCTATTTTCTAATCATGGTTTAAATTTTGAAATCCAATATATTCTAGATTGATGTATATACGAATTATTGTAGATTCTGCAAAAATATTACATTATGATATATTTTTGACTATAGTTGTCACATTTGATACTCAATTATTGGCTGTAGATTTGCTCTTTAGTAAAACCAAAAATTTTAAAATCTCTTTGTAGTAATAGATTTGCATGTACATGCAACGGCCATAATATCCAGTGAAGTCATTGCCGAATAATTTTCGGTGCAAACTGGGAGCACTAACAGAATGTGGAAAAAATTTATATGGGGCCAAACCCAAACAATAAAATAGGAAAAATGGTGGTGGTAAAGATGGTTAAGGATAGGATGGTTGAGCTCCTTCAGGAGCACTTTGAGTTGAACCTCTACGAGGCCAGAGCGTACGTGGCACTGGTTGGCTTCGGTGTTCTTACCCCAGCTGAGCTGGCCAGCGTTTCAGAGGTCCCGGCTCCAAGAACCTATGACGTTCTCAGGAGCCTCGAGAAGAAGGGTTTTGCCATAAGCCAGCCCGGTAAGGTCAACAAGTACAGGCCGGTTCACCCCCAGAACATTCTCGAGAAGTTCATCGAGGAGTGGCAGGAGCGCGTCGCTGAGGAGCTTGAGGCCAAGAAGAAGGCGAAGGAGGAGCTCCTCGAGCTCATGAGCCCGCTTATTGAGACCGAGATTCCTAAGTACGGCGTCGAGAAGGTCTGGGTCGTTAGGGGTATAAGGAACGCCACCCTCAAGACCAAGGAGATGTTTGAGGAAGTCAAGGAGCAGATCCTTCTGGCTGACGACGGCTACATCGCCATCAACCTCGAGAGCGACATCCTCAAGGCCATCGACAACGGCGCCAAGGCCAAGATAATCGTCACCGAGAACATCTATCACAGGCTTAGCACTTCAAAGATACTCGACTACTACAAGGCCGGCAAGCTTGAGCTCAAGGTCATCGACAAGCTTGAGCTTCCGATGCTCATCTGCGACGACGAGGTCTTCTTCGCCCTTGAGGATATGGCTGCTAGGTACTTCAACTACGAGACCCAGATCTGGATCAAGGACTTCCGCGTCAAGGCCCTCTTCGAGAACAAGTTCAACGAGTACTGGGAGAAGGCCAAGAAGGCCTGATATCTTTTCTCTTTTCTCTACGTTTTCCTGATCAACCCAGTGTCAATTTTCTGCGTCAGAAGAGAAAAGAAGGGCTCAGACGTACTTGAACTCTTCCTCTTTTTCGTCCTTCTCTTTAATCTTCCAGAAGAGTTTTCCGTTTTTCTGGTAACTCTCGACCTTACCTTGCTCGAGGAAGCGGAGCAGATATCGTCTCACTTCCATTTTTGGGAGCTTGGTGATCTCTGCTATCTCCTCGATGGTTTTAGGCCCGTCCTCAAGAGCCTTCATAACCCTGACGTTCTTCATTCTCCTCCCCCCAGTTTCCGGTATCTCTCTAACAGTTCGATTATCTTCTCCATAACTCTTAAGTGTTTTTCAAGTTCGATAAGATCTTCGGGCATGGAATTTGCCAGCTCGTTAAGTTTCTCCATGAGCCTCTCCTCGATGCCTTCCATCTCAGCCTTCCTCTGCTTTGCCCTGTGTTCGCATATCGGGCAGAAAACCCTTCCATCCTTTTCAAAGAGCGGAGAGCCACACTTGGAGCAGTGTCTGTCGAGCATCTTTGCCCCGGAAAGCATCAGTGGCATAAGAACGGTTCTCATTTCTTCCTCAGTGGGCCCTTTCAATACCATCCAATCACCCCATTAGCAGCTGGAAGACCTCAATGAAGGCTTTTTTTCCGAGGCGAGAACGCCTTATTCTGTCAGACACCTCGGCTATGTCGAAAGCAACTATCTTGAATCTCCTCTTTATTTCCTCAAGGATTTCCAAGAGTTCCTCGAGGCTCAGTTCCCCGTGTTGGAAGCGGGCTATCTTGTACTCCGGCTTCAGGACGTCCATGTCAATGGTCAGGTAAATCTCATCGCCGAGATATTTCTTAGTCTCAGCCAGTATCTCGTCGAGTGAGTTAGTCTGTAGGTTTTTGTATGCCCTCCACTTCCCGCGGACCTTCCTGCTCCTTAGCAAAGCCGGGAAGATTTTAACCCTCCTCGTCCAGAGCTGGGTTCTCTCCGTTGTCGGAATCATCAAAACCGGGGCAAGAACAACGGCCCGGTTAAGGATGTGCTCCTCGAGGGCATAAGCGAGCCACGAGCCGTGGTCAAGGTAGTCGTGCATCAGATCGGTATGAGCGTCGAGACTTATCAGAGAGCCCGGCTTGAGCTTCTCCACAATGCCATATGTGGCAAGATGATCCCCTATTATGTAAGCCTTGTCTTGAGGTATCCTTTCAGCCAGAAGTTCGACTCTGCTCGATTCGACTATCATGTAATCCTCTATGAGCTTGTTCCTTCTAAGAAGTTGCAGAACGTAGAGAACACCGTCGCGGTTAGGCTTCTCGCCGAAGGGGATGAACGTTACCATGATTCCACCCCCCGAGAGTTGGCCTCCTCCCTTTTAAACCTTGGTAAGGTCTTTCGACAAAATCATGTTAAATTTTGACGCCAAACTTTAAAAAGTAGACCTCTAAGATTAAAACGAAAACTCCTTGGAGGCGAGGAGATGATACTCCAGGTTGCCCTTGACCTGACTGACATTGAGCAGGCAATTTCTATCGCTGAGAAGGCCGCTAAAGGTGGCGCTCACTGGCTTGAGGTTGGAACTCCCCTCATTAAGAAGGAAGGCATGCGCGCCGTCGAGCTTCTCAAGAGGCGCTTTCCGGACAGGAAGATCGTCGCGGACCTAAAGACCATGGACACCGGTGCCCTGGAAGTCGAGATGGCAGCCAGGCACGGTGCTGATGTTGTTTCTATTCTTGGCGTAGCCGACGACAAGACCATCAAGGACGCTGTCGACGTCGCCAGGAGATATGGAATCCGGATCATGGTGGATTTAATCGGCGTTAAGGACAAGGTCAAGCGCGCCAAGGAACTTGAGAAGATGGGCGTTCACTACATCCTTGTCCACACGGGCATAGACGAGCAGGTCCAGGGCAAGAGCCCAATGGAGGATCTTGAGAAAGTCGTCAAGGCCGTCAGCGTTCCTGTGGCTGTTGCCGGCGGCTTGAACCTCGAGACCATCCCGAAGGTCATAGAGCTCGGTGCGACGATAATCATAGTTGGCGGAGCCATAACCAAGGCGAAGGACCCTGAGGACGTCACTAGGAAGATAATCGATCTCTTCTGGGGCGAGTACATGATGACCATCAGGAAGGCCATGACTGATATCCTGGAGCACATCAACCAAGTTGCTGAGAGCATAAAGCTCGAGCAGGTCAGGGGCTTCGTCGATGCCATGATCGGAGCCAACAAGATATTCATCTATGGCGCCGGAAGGAGCGGTTTGGTCGGAAAGGCCTTCGCAATGAGGCTCATGCACCTCGACTTCAACGTCTATGTCGTCGGTGAGACGATAACTCCTGCCTTCGAGCCGGGAGACCTGCTCATAGCCATCAGCGGTTCCGGCGAGACCAAGAGCATCGTTGACGCTGCTGAGATAGCCAAGAGACAGGGCGGAAAGGTTGTAGCAATAACTTCCTATGCCAACTCAACCCTTGGAAAACTCTCCGATGTTGTCGTTGAGATACCCGGAAGAACAAAAGCTGACATACCGACGGACTATATTGCCAGGCAGATGCTTACCAAGTACAAGTGGATAGCGCCGATGGGCACCCTCTTTGAGGACTCTACCATGATATTCCTCGACGGCATAATAGCTCTCCTAATGGCCACCTTCCAGAAGACCGAAAAGGATATGAAGAAGAAGCATGCGACCCTTGAGTAAGGGGTCGCCATGCCGTCTTTTACCCATCTTTTTGTAGGAATAGGGAGCACGGGAGCGAGGATAGTCAACAGTATACGCGCAGATGGAATCGTAAAGGTAACTGTCAATCCAGCCTATTACCTCCTTCCTCGCTCCGATAAGTACGAGGAGCGCCTCAGGAACTTCTTCTCCAGCCTTCCGGAGAGCACTTTCCTGTGGCTAGTTTTCGATGACAAGGAGGTAAACCACGAACTTCGAGAAATAATCGTCAGCAGCGCTCCGAGAGACACCATAAAACTTGCTTATGTGCTGACTCCCAAAAAGGAGCTGGTGACTGAGAAAAAGCCGGACTGGGCCAATGATTTCGAGACGGTCTTTTACGACTCCCTCTGGGACTTTCTTACCGACGGCAATATTTCGTTATCACTGGCCTTTCAGGGAGCCTCCAAAAACATAGCGGAGATGTTCTCTAGGCTCTACTACTACCTTGAGACTCAGATGCTGGTCAACATAGACTATGCCGATTTATTCAACATGATACGTGGGGGAAACGTTGGGATCCTGCGCCTCCTTGACCGAGTAGACTTCAACTGGCACTGGGGCATCTGGGACCGGGGCCTAATTGGAATTCTTGTTGGAAGGGAGTTCCCGCTCAAGGACGCTCACGGGATACTCGGTCGCTTTCAAGATATACTTAAGGAGAAAGACATAATATGGGGAGTCATTATGGAGGATGATCTGACGAGAGATGTTGAGATACTGGCATTGCTCGTTAAGAGGTGGTAGAATGAAGGCTGTTCTCTTCGATATCGATGGAACGATACTAACTGAGGAGCCTCTGATAATGCTCTTCCTTCCGCAGGTCTACGATAAGCTCTCTAGAAAGCTTGGAATCAGCAAGGACGAGGCAAGGGAGAGATTCCTCTCAGAGATACTCGGCAGGAGGGACAGTTACGACTGGCACGATTGGAACTTCTTTTTCAAACTGTTTGACCTCGATTTGAAATATGAGGAGCTTCTCGAGAGGTATCCCCACAAACTTCAGGTTTATCCGGACACTATTCCTACCCTGGAATGGCTGAGGGATACCGGCTATAAGCTTGGTATTGTGACGAGCGGACCGAAATATCAGAGGCTCAAGCTTAAGCTCACCGGTCTTCTGGATTACTTCGACGTCGTCATTACACGGGACGACGTCAACGCCATAAAACCCGAGCCTAAAATCTTCCTCTACACCATTGAAAGGCTCGGAGTCGAGCCCGGTGAAGCTGTTATGGTCGGCGACTCCCTCAGCCAAGACGTTTATGGCGCCAAGAGCGTCGGTATGACCGCCGTGTGGATAAACCGTAATGGTGATAGGGGCTACAACATGGCTGATTACGAGATTAGAACCCTTTACGAGCTTAGAAAGATTTTGGGTGGTGAAAGATGAAGGAAATATTCAATGCTAAGGGCCTTTTTGTTAAGTATATCGAAAAGAAGGTGAAGCTCGAGAACGGCGACGAGCTGACCCACAGGAGCGAGGAACCGACGGAGCTCTGGTGGAAGCTGAAGGAAGCTGTGAAGGGCAAGAAGGTTAGAATCATTGTCTATGAGATCGAGGAATGAGCTATGATAGCGCATCTAATAAACACCGATATCGGGAACAGAGGAGTGCTGAAGGTTTACCTCGACTACAGGAGGAAGAACTTTAATTTTTTACATAATTCTACAAAGATGTTCTTAGACAATCTCGAGCGGGTTCTCATAGTTACGGGCTTTCCCATTCCACCAATGATGGTGGCCGAAACTGACGGGCCACCGGGAGCACTGGCCATTTATCGCGCCGTTGAGATGCTTGGAGGAAAGGCTGAAATCCTGACGTATTCAGAGGTCGAAAAGGCTCTCGAACCCTTCGGCGTTTCCCTTGCCAGGACTCCTGAGCCAGAGGATTACTCCCTGATAATCAGCGTCGAGACCCCGGGTAGGGCTGCCGACGGTAGATACTACTCCATGAGTGCCCTGGAGATAAAGAGAGATCCCCTGGATGGCATCTTTCTCAAAGCGAGAGCCCTTGGAATTCCCACGATAGGGGTAGGCGACGGAGGCAACGAGATTGGCATGGGAAAAATCCGGGAGCTGGTTGTGGGTCACGTTCCACACGGAGAGAAGATAGCGAGTGTTGTCGAGACGGACGAGCTCATAGTTTCCGCCGTCTCCAATTGGGGGGCCTACGGCTTGGTTGCTCAAGCATCGATTGAAGTTGGAAGAAATCTCCTCGAGGGGTGGGACGAGAGAAGAGTTATTGAGGCCATCTCCAGCGCTGGGTTAATAGACGGCGTCTCAAAGACCTTGGCTCCGAGCGTGGACGGGATACGTTTAATGGTTCACGAAGGAATCGTTGAGCTTTTAAAGGCAGTAGTCGATGAAGCCATTTAGGTGGTTGAATGGAGCTGGACGCGTTCATAACTGATAAGAAAACTCTCAAATTGATAGAACGTGCCAGAGAATTTGCTATGAGCTTCTTTGAACGCGAGGGGACCCACGGCTTCAGCCATGTGGAGCGCGTTTTCAACCTATGTATGCACATAGGCAGAGAAGAGGGTGCGGATCTGGAAATCCTAGCTTTAGCGGCGCTTCTCCACGATGTTGCCAGACCTCTTGAGAGCGTCGGAAAGGTGGAAGACCACGCCGCTGAAGGGGCGCGGATAGCCAGGCAGTACCTGAGAAGCTTAGGCTATCCAGAAGAGAAAGTCGAGGCCGTTGCTCACGCGATAGAGGCTCACCGCTTCTCGCGCGGTCCGGAGCCGGCCACTCTTGAGGCGAAGATACTCAGCGACGCCGACAAGCTCGATGCGATAGGGGCGATAGGCATTGCGAGGGTCTTCATGTACTCAGGCGAGCACGGCAGGGACATAGAGGCTTCTCTAAGACACTTTGAGGAGAAGATACTTAAGCTCAAAGACCTCATGTACACGGAAACCGCTAAAAAGATGGCCGAAGAACGCCACCGCTTTACAGAGGAGTTCATAGAGCGTATAAGGCGCGAGATAGGGGGAGAAATCTGAACTCCCCTTTGGCCTTTTCTTCCATAATAAGGTTTTTAAAGGACTTCCAGAATTAAGGGTTAGCCCTTTAAGGTCATTCTTCAGGCTGAGGGAGGTGAGGAGATGAAGGCGCCAATCTGTGAGGTGTGTTTAAAGACCGACGACATTCTGTGCCCGGCTGATGAGAAAAAGCTTCAAGAAGGGATTATCTCCGAGCTGGATGTTAAAGTCGCGAGACTCCTATACAAGCTCATTGGCGACGCTGACGTTGAATTCAAGAAGGCCGTTGAAGCTGGCGACCTCGTAATAATCATGGTTGGCGAGGGCGACGTTCCTATAACCATCGGAAAGGGTGGCAAGAACATAAAGGCCCTTATGAGGGAGCTCGGTAAGAGGATAAGGGTCATTGAGAGCGTTGAAGTGAAAGGCACTGACGACGTTAAGAAGCTCGCCACTGACCTGCTCTACCCTGCCGGAGTCTTTGGCGTGAACATCGTTTACAAGCCGGGCGGAGGAACCTACTACAAGGTTCTCGTTCTCAGCAGGGATAGGAAGAAGCTCCCGGAGAAGGCGGAGGTTCTGGAGAGCATACTCTCCCAGATAGTCGGCCAGGAAGTTAAAATAAACTTCATTTGACTTCTTTTTTCTTAATGGAGGTTGTAGAGATGTACCGGACGCACTACTCGAGTCAGATTACGGAAGACCTAAACGGCCAGCGCGTCAAGGTTGCTGGCTGGGTCTGGGAAGTTAAGGACCTCGGAGGAATAAAGTTCCTCTGGATAAGGGACAGGGAAGGCATAGTTCAGATAACCGCACCGAAGAAGAAGGTTGACCCGGAAATATTCAAACTCATCCCGAAGCTCAACTCAGAAGACGTCATAGCCGTCGAGGGAATAGTCAACTTCACACCCAAGGCAAAGCTCGGCTTTGAAATCCTCCCCGAGAAGCTCGAAGTTCTCAGCAGGGCCCAAACACCCCTTCCCCTTGATCCGACGGGAAAAGTCAAGGCCGAGCTTGACACGAGGCTCGACAACCGCTTCATGGACGTCAGAAAGCCCGAGGTAACGGCGATATTCAAAATCCGTTCCAGCGTTTTCAAAGCGGTTCACGACTTCTTCCACGGCGAGGGTTTCATAGAGGTTCACACGCCAAAGATAATCGCCACCGCAACCGAAGGTGGAACCGAGCTCTTCCCTATGAAGTACTTCGAGAAGGACGCCTTCCTTGCCCAGAGTCCGCAGCTATACAAGCAGATAATGATGGCGAGCGGCCTCGACCGTGTTTATGAAGTCGCCCCCATATTCAGGGCAGAGGAGCACAACACCACCAGGCATCTCAACGAGGCATGGAGCATAGATGCGGAGATGGCCTTCATAGAAAACGAGGAGGAAGTAATGGAGCTCCTTGAGAGGCTCATTGCTTACACCATCAATCACGTCCGCGAGCACAACGAAAAGGAGCTTGAAACGCTGAACTTCGAGCTTGAGGAGCCGAAACTGCCGTTCCCAAGGCTGGCCTATGACAAAGCACTTGAGATCCTCGCCGACCTTGGCAAGGAGATCCCCTGGGGCGAGGACATAGACACAGAGGGCGAGAGACTTCTTGGAAAGTACATGATGGAGAACGAGAACGCACCACTCTACTTCCTCTACCGCTATCCGAGCGAGGCCAAACCCTTCTACATCATGAAGTACGACGACAAGCCGGAGATATGCCGCGCCTTTGACCTTGAATACAGGGGAGTAGAGATAACCTCAGGCGGCCAGAGGGAGCACCGCGTTGATGTCCTCGTCGAGCAGATTAAGGAGAAGGGCCTCAACCCGGAGAGCTTCGAGTTCTATCTCAAGGCTTTCCGCTACGGCATGCCTCCTCATGGTGGCTTCGGTCTCGGGGCGGAGAGACTCCTCAAACAGATGCTCAACCTCAACAACATCAGGGAAGTCGTACTCTTCCCGAGGGACAGGAGAAGACTCACACCGTAATGCCTTTATACCACCTTTTCCTTTTGGTGATTAGTTGACTACTCTTTGGAGGCTGGAGATATGAAAAAGGCTGCCGCTTTAATCCTCTTGGGTCTGATGATTTTCTCATTTGCACCTATGGCACACCTAGTAAAATCCGCAACGGTGCCCGAGTACGCCAGCATAACGGGAATCTCGCTTGGACTAAAAGACAAGGCTGTTCTGGGTCCCTTTGAGGTGCAGTTCATCGACGTTGATATGTACTGGAGCAGGCTGAGCTTCCAGGTCAACGGACCGGATGGTCCAAAGCTCTACGTTGTGGGGCAAGGCGAGTCGTTTGTTTATCCCGCGGCCGACAACCAGTACCTCAACATTACTCTGACCTGGATCAGATCCGATACCAAGACCGCCCTCATCGAGATACAGTCCCCTCTCCAGAAGTTACTCTCTGGCCAGAAGCTCAACGTGGGTGACACAATAAACCTCCCCGAGGGCTTCCCACAGATAAGCATTAAACTCACCTCAACCTCGGACACACAGGCTACCTTCCTTGTGACTCTCCCGTACGGCGAGACCCAGACCCTCGTGATAACCGAGGGCTCTGGTGGAAGCGTTAGGTATAAGCTCGGTGATGTTTACTCCTACTCCAATTACGTTTACATTCACCTCTTAAACACCACAAGCGATGGTCCGGCGACAGTTGACATCTATGTCCCCAAGGTCGCCTCGACCGACTTCAAGATAGTGAGGGAAGGCGAGGAAGAAACCGCTCCAACGACAACCGTTGAGACGGTTCTCGTTTACAATGACCTCCTTTACGTCAACGAGAAGCTCCCGATAACCGTTGACAATGTTACCTACTACGTCAAGCTCATATCAGCTACTAGAGGTGCAATTACTGTTGAAGTCTTCAAAGGTGATCAGAGCCTTGGATCAATGATCCTTGAGATAGGTGATTTTCCCAAAGACGTTCCGAACGCTCCCCTCAAGCTGTCTGTTCAGAGTGCTGAGCCCGACTATAAGAGGGCTATCATCAGGGTTTACGCTCCCATTGGTGCTCAAGTAACTCCAATCCTTAGGCAGGCCAATGTTATTGCCATGATAGATGCCGTTCCTAAGGAGATAATGCTTGGCGACAACCTCGTTGTGGCCATAAATGTCGAGAACCTTGGCAGGGGCGATGCTTACGATGTCAGCGTTGCAGCTCCAATACCAAACGACTTCGAGCTGGTCAGCATGACAAAAACATGGGCGTTTGAAACACTTCCTGCGTTTACCAAAATGCCTGCCCTTATCTACGTCCTCAAGCCAACCAAGGTTGGGGAATTTGACATTGGTAAGGTAATAGTCACCTTCTACGACGATAAGAGCCTTGAAACTGGCCAAGAGCGGGTGATATACTCCCAGCCTCTCACTGGGATCAAGGTATACGGTATACCTGCCATTGACGTCACAGCCCAGGCCTACAACGGAACGTGGGGAAGCTATGTCACCGCAAATGTGGGCGATAATGTCACCGTCAGGTTCATCCTCACGGCCGCTGATGGAAATCCGGACTACGAGTTCGTCCAGAACGCCACACTCCTCCTCGACCTGCCCAACAGCGTTGATGGCCCCACTGCCGTTGAGGTGGGCACCATAAAGGCAGGCGAAACGAAGACCGTCAGGGTTGACTTCAAGGTCCTTAAGGAGAACCTCACCAACGTCAAGGCGGTACTTGTTTATGCAGACCCGCTCGGAAATGAACACCAGCTTGAGCTCGGCAATCTCGTCACCATAAACAGCATCCCACCGAGGGTCATCGTTAAAGAAGTTCCGGTCTATCCGGGCCCGGAGGAGCTTCCAAAGTACATCAACCAGACCCTTGCCAACATGAGCGATCCAGCCCCAGTTGCCAAGGAGATAAGTGCAGTCGTCGAGAAGTACAACCCAACGACCAACTACTGGAAGGTTCTGGGAATACTCTTCCTGATACTCGCACTGGTCTTCGGAGGTTTGACCTACAAGTACTGGGACGAGTCCGAGAAGCTCAGAGAAAAGCTCGAGAGGAAGAAGCACAGGCGCCCAGGCGGACTCCCTAAGAAGGCCGAGGAAGAAGAGCGGGAAAGCTCTGAAATGGTTGAGCTCTGAGCTTTTTTCCTTCTCCTTAAATTTATAAGTCCCTTTTCTCACTCTCCACGGGATGAGAGATGTTCAGGTACAAGCAGGTCATGGTCATTAGGAAGGATCTGAAGCTCAGCAAGGGTAAAATGGCGGTTCAAGTCGCCCATGGTGCGGTGACGGCTGCTCTAAAAGTCCAGAAGGAGAAGCCAGAGTGGTTCAAGGCATGGTTCCATGAGGGACAGAAGAAGGTCGTGGTCAAGGCTGAGAACGAGAGGGAGCTCTTCGAACTGAAGGCCCATGCGGAAAAGCTGGGCATACCAACGGCACTTATCAGGGACGCGGGGCTGACGGAGATTCCCCCGGGAACAATAACCTGTTTGGCGGTAGGGCCCGCTCCAGAGGAGCTCGTTGATAAGGTTACTGGGCATTTAAAGCTGGTGTGAGGCATGGACTACCGTGAGTTCTTCTCCCAGTTCAAGTATTTGAGTGAAAAGCCCGGGATAGGTGGGAGAATAAAAGCCCAGCCGGAGGACTTCATCGTTATGGAAGAGCCTCTGAGGAGTGCCTTTGATGGCAAAAAATATGCGATTTTCCTCCTCAAAAAGCGCAACTGGGATACGATGGCGGCAGTGAAGGAGATAGCCAAACGTGCTGGAATCTCTTATAAGGACATCGGCTTCGCGGGAACGAAAGACAGACATGCCGTGACTTATCAGTACATCAGCGTGCCGCGAGATGCGAAGGAAAAAGTTGAGGCTGTTCGAATCAAAGACATCGAACTCCGCTTTGTTTCCTATGGGAGAGCTCTCAAACTTGGCCACCTACTTGGGAACCGCTTTAAAATCATCGTTCGCGACGTTGACGAGAGCGCCTTCGAGAGAACGAAGGAAATAGTGAGAGAGCTCCGCTCGAAGGGAGGCTTCCCCAACTACTTTGGTTATCAGCGCTTCGGTGAGAGACGTGTTACCAACCATCTGATTGGAAAGCTCCTTCTGAAGGGAGACTTTGAAGGTGCCGCAAGGCTCTTTCTTGGCGCCCATGGAGGGGGAATGGAAGGGGATGAGGCCAGAAAGAACTTCTGGGAGACCGGGGACGTGAACAGGGCCCTTGAAGAATTTCCCGGATTCCTCCGCTATGAAAGGGCGATGCTTTACAGGTACAAGGAAACCGGGAGCTGGCGGAAAGCCTTCCTCTCGCTTCCGCTGCCCATAATGCGTATCTTCATCCACGCCTATCAGTCATACCTCTTTAATCTCTACATCTCCCGGAGAATCGAAGAGGGACTCCCCTTGAATGAGGCTCTGGTTGGAGACATCGTCGTCCAGATTAAAGGGGGTATCCCCTACCGCGACAGAACCTACCGCGTCACAGAGACGAACATCGACTTTGTGAAGGAAAAAATCCGCAAGGACGAAGCCATGGTTTCGGGACCGCTTTTTGGCTTCTCGATGAGACGAGCCAGGGGCGTCCCGGGAAGGCTTGAAGAGGAGCTCCTCGCTGAGGAAAACCTCTCACTAAAAGACTTCAAGAGACTCCCGAAGCCAATGGCTGAGCCTGGCGGGAGGAGGGAGCTCCTCATAAGGCCCCTCGGCCTGACTTACGGCTATGTTCCGAGCGTAGGGATGTGCTTCCGCTTTTTCCTGCCCAAGGGGGTTTACGCCACGAGCGTTCTGAGGGAGATAATGAAAGATCATTAGCCACCACAAGAATGAGAAGAAACCCTTTTATCGGTGGCCGTTGAGTGGCCTCAGGGTGAGGAGAATGATTAAAGCCATATCCCTAGACATTGATGGCACCATCACCTATCCCGACAGGCGGCTTCACGAGGATGCTCTAAAGGCCATAAGGCTCGCCGAGAGCCTCGGTGTCCCAGTCATGCTTGTCACGGGCAATTCCGTGCCGTTTGCTGAGGCAATGGCAATAATGATAGGAATCACAGGCCCGGTCGTGGCCGAAGATGGCGGTGCTCTCTCGGTAAAGGACGGCCGCTTGAGAAAGAGGATATACCTCACAACGATGGACGAGGAGTGGATCCTCTGGAGCGAGATAAAGAGGCGCTATCCCGAGGCGGTTCTCAGCTTCTCAATGCCCGAAAGAAAGGCGGGTCTCGTCATACTGCGTACGATTCCAGTTGAGGCTGTTAGGGCACTCATTGAGGAGCTTGGACTCAACCTCATAGCAGTGGATTCTGGCTTCGCGATACACATCAAGAAGCCCTGGATAAACAAGGGGGCGGGCATAGAGAAGGCCTGCGAGATTCTCGGCATAAGTCCGAAAGAAGTTGCTCACGTTGGCGACGGCGAGAACGACCTCGATGCGTTCCGCGTGGTTGGTTATCGCGTGGCCGTCGGGCAGGCCCCAGAGACACTGAAAGCTGAAGCCGACTATGTGACGCAGGCGACCTATGGCAAGGGAGGGGCGGAAGCGGTGATGCACATCCTCAGGAAGTTCGGATATCTAGGTGATTGAAATGGACATCAAAATAAGGGTTGCTACGTTGGATGACGTTGAGAGCATAGTCGGGGTGCACACCGCCGGTGAAGACCTCTCTGGTCTTTCTGTGAGGGGCCAGTGCTCGATGAAGACATGGCGGATGCGCTGGATGCGGAAAAGAAGGGGGACGTCCCAATAATTGGGAAAAGATTGGGGCATTAATCCTTCAGAAACTCAAACGCCAAGGCCACTTCCATCGCTGTTCCGAGGTGAAGGACGTCCTCATCAACGTCGAACTTCGGATGGTGGTGGGGATGAACTATTCCCTTCCCCTCGTTCCTTATTCCAAGCGCCAAGAAAGCCCCCGGAACCCTCTGGAGATAGTAGGCAAAGTCTTCTGCGCCCATCGACATCGCGACATCGCCGTGCCTGAGGCGGTACTTCTCGGCCACCTTTCTCGCGAAGTCCGCCATTGCCTTGTCGTTTATCGTTGGCGGAACGAGGTCGTTGATGCTGAACTCGGCTCGTGCGCCATGGGTTTTGGCAACGCCTTCTATTATCTCGGCCATCCTTTTCTTTATCATCTCTCCAACCTCTGGCTTGTAGTAGCGGAAGGTTCCTTTTAGGGTAACTTCCTCGGGAATAACGTTGAAGGTTGTCCCGCCGTTTATGGCCGTAACGCTAACAACTCCCGTCTCGATTGGGTTAACGTTCCTGCTCACTATCGTCTGAAGGGCCAGAACGGTTTCAGCGGCTATTGGTATGGGGTCAATTGCCTCGTGGGGAGAAGCACCATGTCCGCCCTTTCCGATTACCTTCGCTTCGAAAAAGCCAGCTCCTGCCAAAAACGGTCCGTCTCTGATGCCTATTATTCCGCTGGGCAGATCCATCCAGACGTGGAAGCCAAAGATGGCATCGACTCCATCGAGAGCTCCTCCCTCTATCATCTTCAGTGCCCCGTTGCCACCTTCCTCTGCCGGCTGGAAGATTAGGCGAACCTTTCCACCCAGCTCGTCCGCATGCTCTGCTATTATCTTCGCCGCCCCGAGGAGCATGGCAGTGTGAGCATCGTGGCCGCAGGCGTGCATCTTTCCGGGAATTCTCGACCTGTAGGGAACGTCGTTCTCTTCCTGGACAGGCAGAGCGTCCATATCCGCGCGGAGGGCTATAGTCTTCTCTCCCTCGCCGATGTCCCCTATTATCCCAGTGCCGACGCGCTTTATTTTGTATCCCCACTCACGAAGGTGCTCCTCGACGATTCTGGAAGTCCGTTCCTCTTCGTATTTTAGCTCTGGATGCATATGAAAGTCTCTTCTCCAGGCTATTATCTCGTCTTTAATTTTCAGGGCCTCTTCAATGGGGTTCATGGTATCACCGCATCAACCTCGACAAACACCCATATTAGCTTTTCGATGCCCATCTAAAGAGACCAAAAAATTTATAAATCCACCCTGGTAGGTGATTACGGCGTCGATGGGAAGTGGGCCGGTAGCTCAGCCTGGTATGAGCGCCGCCTTGGCAAGGCGGAGGCCCCGGGTTCAAATCCCGGCCGGTCCACCATCCTTGGGTTGGGCCCGTGGTCTAGACTGGTTATGACGCCACCCTGACAAGGTGGAGGTCCGGGGTTCGAATCCCCGCGGGCCCACCAGTTCTACAAACTTCGCCTGCGTGAAGTTTGATCAAGGTTGGTGATTCTTTTTTGAGGCGTTTCTTTGAGAGGATTTGCCTTTTTGAGTGTGGTTTTTGGTGAAGGATTCCTTTTTTGAAGTTGCTTTATTTGACGTGGGTTTTCTTCCGCGCTTCTTTGGAGCGCTTTAATGGTTTAAACCCGCGTTTTGAGGCTTGTGAAATGCGAATTCCAGCTTAAAATAGCAGTTTGGTAGTGCAAACCCTTTCAACTGCACCTTTGGGGAGAAGAATCACAAACTTTGATGAAACTTTGCTCTGCAAAGTTTCTTTGGTCAAGCTTTTTCTAAAAGCTTGTTCGCCTGCGCGACGTCGAGCAAAGCTCGACGCGAGGGACGATAGTCTCGTAGAGTTTCATCAAGCTAGTATGTCGCTTTTGGATTGCTAATTCCTAGGAGTGGTTTCTACAATCAATGGCCATTTTGCAGTATTTCACTTCAACACGGCGCCCGAAGGACGTCAGAATAAAAATGAAACCCCACAAGCTGCCGTTTATATTGATAAACTCGTTGGAGGGTGCCATATTAGAGTTGCATGCCGTTCTGATTTTATGTTATATGAGCAGTAAAAACTTTCCGCCAGCGCTTGCCGAAGGCAAGGGCTAATGGGATAAGGTTTATAAGATTCCTTCCTTACCAACCGTGAGGCGAGACCGGTGGAGCGAGAGATAACCGAGGAAAAGCTCCAGAAGTACTTTAGAATCACTGAGGAGGCGCTTAGGACGCTTGAGATAGCTGTCCACGAAAAGAGTCTTTTGAGGAGCGTTGCGGAGGACTTCCTCACTATGGCGAGGAGCTATTTTGAAGACGCTAAATACTACTACAAGAAAGGCGACTATGTAACGGCTTTCGCCGCGCTCAACTACGCCCACGGCTTTATCGATGCTGGGGTAAGGCTCGGAGTCTTTAGGGGAGAAGACGATAGGCTATTTGCTTTTGGCTGAGAGGTGGGAGCGATGGGAGATTACGTAGTCGTTTTGGAGGCGCCGATTATAGTCAGGGATGTCGAAACGAGTGAGGATGCCATAAACGTTGCTGTCTCGAAGGTTGCCAAAGCGCTCAACAAGGAAAAGCTTGACTTCGTGAGGGTGGAGATTGGTTACTCCCAGTGCCCGGTCTGCGGCGCCCACTTCGAGAGCGCTTTCGTGATCGGTTCGGTCGGACTCGTAGGCATGTACCTCACGATTAAGGTTTACAATGCCCAGACCATAGAGCACGCCGAGAGGATAGCGAAGGCCGTCATCGGGAAGGCCCTCAAGAAGGTTCCGCTCAAGGTTTATGAAATTAGGGAGCTGACAGAAGAGGAAGAGGGTGAAGGAGTGGAGTTTGAGGAATGATTACGGCTATCCTGTCTTTTCTCCCTCAGTTCCGCCGAGATAAACAACGAGAGCCGCAAGACTGTCCAACATGTACTTCACGAGACCAAGCAGCGCCAGAATTGCCGCGCTCCAAATGCCTAGGTAATGAGTATAAGCCGCCTCGAACAGCCAGCCGACGATCATAATTAGAAGACCAAGCACGGTGTATCCACCGGGGCATCTTTTGGCGGTTCTTAGAATCTCCTCTATAGGGATAACAAGGCGCGTGAAGTAGTAGGTGGGGGTCACCAGTGAGAGTGCGGGCATTATCAGGAAAGCCACCAGCATTATTCCAAGCTCGCCGAAAATCGCTGCTAAAGATACTGCGAGGATGACGCCGATTAGAAACACCGCCAGCAGGGTCGTCAACTCCGCTATAATAAGCCCAGGAATTGAGTTGAGTCCCTTCAAGAGGGCATCTCTAAGGGCCGGCTCTGTGCCCTTCATGAGGAGGTATTCCGTGTCAACGAGAACGTAGTTGAAGTACAGCATCAGAACCGCCAGGAGGGGAAGAAGTGGAATCACCTTGTGAAGATCATCCAGTGTTCTTCTCCTAGCATCTTGAAACTTCTCGTATGTGTCCCTGTAAACCACCAAACCTTTGTATGTTGTTGTCGAGATGTTGGGACGGTAGTATTCGTTATCACAGGTCGCATTGATTCTCTCAAAGATGCCGGAATTCATTGAGTATATCTGGTGGCAGACCATTGCATCGTGCTCCTTCACCATTTGCATCTCAAAGGACTTCAGCTCGCTGTAATCTTCCATAAGGGGCTTGAAGATAGGGAAGAACAAGACATAGGTCACGAGAATGGCCAGCAGCAGGACTGCCCAGAACTTCCAACTATTGAGAGTTCTAATTAGATCGTTAGTTGAAATTGGCATAGTTACATCTGATAAAAGTACATTGAACCCTTCTTAAAATTTCTGGTGTCAAACCTCATCGGATCTCAACAAAGCTTTTAAGCACTCATTAATCAACCAACGACATAACCGATGGAGGTTTTGCCATGGCCAAGTTCATATTCGTAACCGGCGGTGTGGTTAGCGGTCTTGGAAAGGGTATAACCAGTGCTTCTCTTGGCATGCTCATGAAGGCCAGGGGTTTCAAGACGACGAACATTAAAATCGACCCTTACCTAAACTACGACGCTGGAACTATGAATCCCTATCAGCATGGTGAGGTCTTCGTCCTTGACGATGGCGGAGAGGTTGACCTCGACCTCGGCAACTACGAGCGCTTCTTGGACACAAGCCTTACCTTCGACCATAACATCACCACCGGCAAGATTTACTCGGCCGTCATTGAGAAGGAAAGAAGAGGGGATTACCTCGGCGCCACCGTTCAGGTCATACCGCACATCACCAACGAGATAAAGGAGCGCATAAGGGAGATAGCGAGGGACTACGATGTCGTCGTCGTTGAAATAGGCGGAACCGTCGGCGATATTGAGAGCATGCCGTTCCTTGAGGCGGCAAGGCAGATGCAGCTTGAGGAAGGCAGGGATAACGTTGCCTTCGTGCATGTAACCTACGTCCCCAAGCTCCGCGTTGTCGGTGAGCAGAAGACCAAGCCGACCCAGCACAGCGTCAAGGAGCTCAGAAGCTTGGGAATCCAGCCCGATGCCATAGTTGCCCGTTCCGAAGACCCACTCGAGGAGAGTGCAAGGAGGAAGATAAGCCTTTTCACAAACGTTCCACCGGAGGCCGTTATAAGCGCCTACGACGTCGAGGACACTTACGAGGTTCCACTCATGCTTGAAAAGGAGGGTCTTGCAAGATACATCACCAAGAGGCTCGGTCTCCCTGAGAGGGAGCCCGAGCTAGATGCTTGGCGCGAGATGGTGGAGAGGTACAAGTCCCTCACTGACACCGTCGAGATAGCCATCGTTGGTAAATACGTCAAGCTCTCCGACTCGTATCTCAGCATAAAGGAAGCCCTGAAGCACTCTGGCGTGGCCAACGGCGTCAAGGTCAAGATCCGCTGGGTAGAGGCAGAAGACGTTGAGAAACATGGGGTTAAGCTCCTTGAGGGTGTGGATGGCATAATAGTGCCTGGGGGCTTTGGAGCAAGGGGAACCGAGGGCAAGATGATGGCGATAAGGTACGCGAGGGAGAACGACATCCCGTTCCTCGGCATATGCTTCGGCTTCCAGCTGACGGTTGTCGAGTTTGCGAGGAACGTTCTCGGCCTCAAAGGGGCACACTCGACGGAGATCGACCCGCAGACACCCTATCCCGTCGTTGACCTCATGCCGGAACAGAGGGGCCTCGACAAGCTCGGCGGCACCATGCGCCTTGGTGCTTATCCGGTCAAGATAAAGCCAAACACCCTCGCAAGGGAGCTCTATGGCAGGGAGCTCATCTACGAGCGCCACAGGCACAGGTGGGAGGTCAATCCCGAGTTCATCGAGCGCTTCGAGAAAGCTGGCCTCGTCTTCAGCGGCGTAGCGGGAGACGACGAGAGGAGGATGGAGATACTCGAGCTTCCGGAAAAGCGCTACTTCATAGCAACGCAGTTCCATCCCGAGTTCAAGTCGAGGCCGATGAATCCGGCGCCTGTCTTCAGGGGGCTCGTAAAAGCAGCAAAAGAAAAGAAGTTTGGGGATTAAATTTCTATTCCCAGCCCTACCAGCTCTTCATCAACTTTTTTCAGCTCTTCCATTCTCTGGAGCTCCCTGTAGAAGGCAACCCCGCCGGCCCAGAGGAAGAAGTATAGCAGGGCGTCTAAGGGTGCCTGCACGAAGGCTGAAACGTAGGGAGCCAGGTTCTCCGGAAGCGTGAGCTGGATTATGAAGGCCAGAGGGCTGGCTATGATGGCGATGCCTATGGCTGCGACACCCAGCAGGGCGCCGAATCCAACGGTTGAGAGGACGTTCCTGAACCCTAAGCCGAATGCCTCGAAGGCGGCCCCTATGGTGCCCTTGTCCGCGTAGAGGGGGATTGCCATAGATGAGAGTCCCAAAGTGAAGGCCAGAACCAAGAACAAAAGAACCACGCCAATCAGTATGAGCACGGCTCCAGCCGGGAGGAACAGCGCCCCCACAACCATTGGAATGGTCGCGACGCTTATGAAAACGAGCATTATGAGGCTATAGATTATGTTTATCACCAGCACTCCCGGAAAATGTTTGAGTCCATCCGCAAGCAGTTCGCTGAGGCTGTAGTCCTCATCGTTAAGGTACGTGAAAATACCCTTTGTTATCCCGTACTCAACGATTGAACTTAGAACGATGGTTATGATGAGGTAAATCATCAGGCCTTTGAAAAACTCAATCAATATGTCCATCTCATCTTCCGTTATCGGCGTCCCGTATTCCTCAACTATGACATTGCCCTTTTGGATGGAGGTCTGATTGTATGTGTACTCAAAGTCACTTGGTATGAGGTATATTGACAGCAGGGCTAGGATGAGCGCCATTGCCAGGACGAGTAGGTAAAGCCTTTTGTTGGCGAGAACTATCGAGAAGGTCTTTGTAAAAGCATCTATCGCTCCCATACCACCACCCGATGGAGTAATGGGGACAAGGCTTTAAAAAATTCTTCCAGAAAAAGCTTATAAACGAACCGCCCAAAGTGGCGATAGGTTAAAGATTAAGCTCATGAGGTGAGATAAATGGCTATCTGGCAGGGAAGGTCACTCAGGAAGCCTTCAGGTGGAAGGATTATCCTCGCTAGGAAGAAGAGGAAGAGGGAGCTTGGAAGGGAGCCCGCTTTCACGAAAGTTGCCGAGGGCAGGGAAAAGAAGAAGATAATCAGAACCTACGGCGGCAACAGGAAGGTCAGGCTCATTGAGGCCCTCTACGCCAATGTCTTCGACGGTGGCAAGGGCAAGAAGGTTAAGGTACTCAGAGTCGTTGAGAACCCGGCCAACAGGCAGTACGTCAGGAGGAACATCATCACCAAGGGTGCCATCATCGAGACTGAGATCGGCAGGGCCATCGTTACCAGCAGGCCCGGCCAGCACGGCGTCGTTAACGCCGTCCTCATCAAGGAGGAAAACGCCTGATTTTTCCTTCTTCCTCTGGATGTGTCCTTTTAGCTTTCCTTTAGATGTTCGGTTCTGACGTCTTTATGTCAACTTTTTATGAGTTCCAAACCCTTATATGGTATGGCGACTAATTTACAGTGATGGTATCCTATGGAGAATGAATATTCCCGAGCTGAGAAGATACTTGCAACCCTTTTTGTCATTTTCCTCCTTCTGGCGAGCATCAACTTTCTTCGAGAGCTTGAACGTATTCCCGCGGAGCCAGACTATTCTGATTACCAGGCCAAGTATGGACTAGACGAGCTCCTCGACAATCAGAGCAGGCTACTTACCCTGGAACGGGAGCTATTCAAAACGTATCAAGCGACCGAGGACAACCTGACTGAGGCGGAGAGGGTTTACCTCTTCAAGCGCGAGGAGTACCGCCTGGCCATTGAGAGTGGCAATGTCACGGAGGAGCTGAGGCAGGAATACCTTCAGGCAAAGGAGAACTACGAAAGGGCATACGCGAGGTATCTGGCGGCTAAAGGGGCTTATGAGGATGTTCACCAGCAGCTGGTGGAGCTTAATGCGCGTATAGGCGAATTGAGTGCAAAAACCTGGGACGAGTACAATCTGGAGTATCAGATTTACAGACTCAAAGTTCTGGCGCTAAAGCTCCTCTTCGCTCTGCCGATTTTCATAATCTCGTTCCTGCTCTTCAGAAAGCGCAGGAACATCTACACAACCTCTTTAATAGCCTACTCTTCACTGCTGCTCATCTACCTAATCCTCTCAGCGATATGGAGCACTATCCAGATGATAGGGCTGAGTCTCTTCGGAGCAGGAGCTTCAGCTGCGGCGCTCTACTACCTGAGGAAGGAGTACTTCAAGCCTGGGAGGGTTTACAAGCGCAGGATAGGACAGAACAGGTGCTACCGCTGCGGATTTCCGGTTAAGGATGACTACCTCTACTGCCCCAACTGCGGGGCAAAGCTGAAGGAAAAGTGCGAGAACTGTGGGGCCATGAGACCGCTCTATCTGGAGTTCTGCCCCTACTGCGGCGTCAAGGTTGAGAAGATGGGAGAAGAGAGCTAGAATTCTTCTTCCCTGAACTTCCTCAGTTCATTCTCCATTATTTTCCGCGCCTGCTCCTCGACCATTGGCTGTACCAGCTCTATGACGCGCCTCTTGAGCTCGTTCAGCCCCTCGCCGTTCAGCGCTGAAATTCTCAGCGGCTTAAGGCCTTTACTCTTAACGAACTCCTCGACCTGCCTAATCTTCTCCTCGTCGGCGATATCCACCTTGTTGAGGACAACTATAAACGGGAAGTCTTTGAACTCCTCGTAGATTTCCTCGAAGAGGTGCATCTGCTCCTCAATGGGGAAGCCGCAGTACTCTGACGGGTCGAATATATAGACTATCACTCTCCCAAGGTGCTTCAAAGCGAGAATTGCCTGCCTCTCGATTTCGTTCCTCTCGCTCAGCGGCCTGTCGAGCAGTCCTGGGGTATCAATGACCTGGTACTTAAGGTAGTGTTCCTCGAACTGGCCGACATTTATGCCCTTTGTGGTGAACGGGTAGCTGGCAACTTCAGGCTTCGCGTTAGTCAGGGCCCTCAGCAGAGTACTCTTGCCAACGTTTGGGTGGCCGGCTATGACAACGGTTGGAAGTTCCAGATCAACGACCGGTAAATCTTTGAGAACGTTCCTTGCCTGGTTGAGGTACTCAAGGTCGTCTCCTATCTCTTTAATAACGTCTGCAACTCTTCCGTAGAACTGCCTTCTAAGCTTGGCTATTTCTTCAGGTTCTCTGGAGTAGCGTATCTTTTCAACGTATCTCTGCTCAAGGTTCCTTATAGTCTTTATCGCCCAGTTGACGTGAGCCAGCGAGCGGTGGAACTGGTCCCGGTCAACGAGCGTATCAACCAGGTCCTGGTAGAACTTCGGAAGCGTCGAAACGCCCGGCGTTCTGTCGAGTATCTTTCTGAGATTGTCCCTCACAACATTGGAGACCGTTCTAACCCTGAGCTCCTCCCTCTGCCGAGCTTTCATTACCCGGTTGCCCTTGGGGGTAAATGCTGAGGCGGCTTTTTCAGCCCTTCGGAAGGCTTTATCGATGAGCTCGTCAGCAGTAAGGACAGTTGGCATCTTCTCGAATGGGTTCTTCATCTCTCTCACCTCCCCTTTTCTCTCGCGGTGGTTAGCTTTTCGACTGGGTATTTAAAGGTTCGCTAGAGCTCTACCGTTTTGCCCACGTGAAGGTGCTCTATTCTATCCCCAAGTCTCGCCTTCAGATAGGCGTAGGAGTCTATGCCCGTGCAGTGGCCTGCGTAGAGCTTTTCGGCGTCAATTTTCTCAACTACGTCATCAAGGAGCTCTTTGCTCGCACCGAGGAGATGCAGCCCTCCGATTAGGGCTTTAACGGGCTTCCCCAAAACGTCTTCGGCTTGCCAGGCTATGTTGAGAACGCCTGAGTGTCCGCAACCGGTGATAACTGCAGCGCTCTCTCCCAGGTCGACTATGAGAGCCATGTCGTCCCTAACGGGGTCTTTGATGAGCTCCCCTTTCTCTTCGAGATAGCCTACCGCCCTGTCCCAGGTTCTTCTCTCGATTTCGCCGGAGCTGATGAAGCCGGGCGCGAACTCGAGGGGCTTCTCGCTTAAAATAAACTCGGCTCCAAGAGCTTCAAGCTCTTCCCTCGTGAACGGAATCCCTATATCGCGCCTGTGTGGCTTAAGTGCTATTCTTCTCCGGAATATCTCCGGATGAGCTATCACCTTGATAGGTTTTCCCCTCGCTTCGAGGAACACTTTAAGCCCGCCCGTGTGGTCGTAGTGACCGTGGGTGATGAATATGTAATTGATTTTTCTTGGTTTTACTCTGAACTCCTCCATGTTGTTGAGAAGGATCCTCCCGTCCGTTCCAGTATCAACGAGAACCCTAACTCCCCGGTGTTCCACCAGGGCAGAGAAGCCATGAGCCCCGAGGGGACCCTTTTTAAAACCCGAGTTATTTTCGTAGAGAACCGTCAGTTTCATATCACTCCCTCGAAAAGTTTATGTTCCCATAGAGTTAAAACCTTTCATGTGGTCACCATGGTATATTTGAATGACTACTCTCTCCCCTTGATTTCGGGTATCATCGTTGCACTGTCCTCGTGGCTTCCAATCAGCCCTGAAGGATATTCCGTAAAGCTAATGTTCCAGAGTATGGGCCCACTGTACGAAAGCTACCTTGTCCCCGCTTATCTGGGGATTCTGTTCGCTATCTTGTTCCATTTTCGAGAGAAAATAGCTATGGGTGCCCAAAAGGCTATCAGGATGAGCATTGACCCGGATGGGAAGTTTGTCTTTTATTCCTCGCTGTTTACAGTTCTCATCGGGTATCCTGTGGTTGTGGGACTTCCGGAAATCCTCAGCCCAAAGACTGCGGACATAATTAACGCCATTCTTGGCCTGATCATAATTACCGCGGGACTTTTAATGGCCAGACGCATTAGCGTCCCTTTGAGGGGCGTTGATGATCGTCTCCGAGAGCATGAAGATGAACCCACGCTCATCGACTCCCTGGTTGTCGGTTTGGCCCAGGGAATTTCTCTTATTGGGGGCATATCGAGGAGCGGACTCACTTTAACGATCCTCCTGAGCACGGGGGCGAGTGTAAAACGCGCCCTTGAGCTGAGCTTTCTTGTCACCCCGGTGTACCTCGTTATGCGGCTTGCGTTTATAGAGAGCTGGGATCCAGACCTCCCGGTGGCCCTTCTCTTTACCGCATTCCTCGCATCTTTCGCTACAAGCATTCTCACGATGAACCTCCTTCTCAGGCTCGCGGAGTCCTTGAATAGGAGGACCTTCCTTATACTCTTCGGTTCAATCGCGGTGATTGTCTACATCCTGGGGGTGATCTTTTGAAGGCTGTAGTGCTCGCCGCTGGAAAAGGTGAAAGGCTGAGGCCTCTCACAGACGACAGGCCGAAAGTTGTACTCAAGGTTGCCAACAGGCCGATAGTCGAGTACGTTCTCGAAAACCTTGACCCGTTTGTGGACGAGTTCATCTTGATAGTTAGATACCAGAAAGAGAAGCTGATTGAAACTCTCGGAGATGAGTTCAACGGAAAGCCGATAACCTACGTTGACCAGCTTGAAGGGGAGGGAACTGCCAAGGCCATGGAGTCAGCTAAGGATTATATTGAAGGAGAAGAGTTCATAGTTGCCAATGGCGATATCTACTTCGAGATAGATGGCATTAAGGAGCTTATCCAGGCATTCAAGAAGGAAAAGGCAGATGCTGCAGTGCTGGTTAAAGAGTTCGAGGATCTGAGTCACTTCGGAAAGATAGAGGTGGATGGAAACCTCGTCAAGGCTGTGCTAGAAAAGCCTGGAAAGGTCTCCGGTTATGCTAATCTCGGTGTCTATATCTTCAAGCCCGATGTTTTTGAATTCATCTCAAAAACGCCGCTGAGCAAGAGAGGGGAGTACGAGATAACCGACACACTAAACCTCATGATAAAAGCCGGAAAAAAGGTGACCTACGCGGCCTATTCCGGCTACTGGAACGACGTTGGAAGACCGTGGAACCTCATCGAGCTCAACGAGTACCTCTTAAAGAATAAGCTGAGGCACGAGATTAAGGGCATAGTGGAGGAAGGTGCGACTCTCGTTCCTCCTGTTGAGATTGGTGAGGGGACCATCATTAGGAGCGGTGCCTATATCATCGGCCCAGTGAAAATTGGAAGGAACTCTCGTATCGGCCCAAACTGCTTCATAAGGCCATACACAAGTATAGGTGACAACTGCCACATAGGCAACGCCGTCGAAGTTAAGAATTCCATAATCATGGATCACAGCAACGCTCCTCACCTCAACTATGTGGGAGACTCGATAATTGGAGAAAACACAAATCTTGGCGCTGGAACGATCACTGCAAACCTCAGACATGATAAAGGCAACATAAAAGTCGAGATAAAGGGCAAACTCGAGGACTCTGGAAGGAGAAAGCTTGGGGCGATAATAGGCCACAATGTCAAGGTGGGCATAAACGTGACCATTTACCCTGGCAGGAAGATAGGCAGCAACTCCTTCGTCGGACCTGGGGTTGTTGTGGATAAGAACATACCAAGCAACAGCCTCGTGGTAGTGAGACAGGAGAAGGTGGTGATGGAAAGATGATTTGGGGAGATATTATCCCACATATTAACTTTCTTTCGAGATGGTTGCTGTTTTTTGCCGTGGCGTACAAGACGTATCAAACCAAGGAAAAGGGCTGGGCGCTGTTGAGTGCCGCCTTTTTCATTAATGCCCTCGATGTTGAGAGCTACATCTTTGGCCCTCTCGGTATTGAACTAAGCGCTGAGATCTACAGAATCGTCTCCAAGATCCCCAACTTCTTCATAGCGATTCTACTTATCTGGGGAGCGATTCATTTAAAGTATGAGACGACCATGTTAAAGCACGTTGTGTATCTCTCGGTATTTTTGGTTGCTTCGTATGTATGGTTGCTTCTCTTAGCCACTAATGTCTTTGGGGATGACTTTATCCTGAGCTCCCTCTTTCCATCCTTTGCCTATGGCGGAGCCCTTATATACTTCGGCTTGGTGCTGAAACGCCATAAGATTTCGGGCCATGGTGTAGATGCACTGTTTCCATGGGGCTTGATACTCCTCGGAGCTCTGAACCTCACGTATCCATTTACTAGGAATCTCGATCAGTTCGTTCCAGTAGGGTTTTCTCTTGGCGCTCTTTTCAGGCTCATAGCCGCTGTGGGGGCAATCAAATTTGTGTTCAACCCTTTTCCCCATATTGAAGTTTCAGGTAAGCAGGATATTCCATCGGGAGCCTTTCTTTATTATACAAAAGATGACGTCTCTGGGAAGTTTGGCAAGTGGGAAAGCAAGTCAGGACTGGTTATGATAACACGCGAGGATGTCAACACGCTCAAACAGCGGATAAGTCCCGACGCTACAGTGTTTTGGATTACAAGGGCCAAGGAAGGCAGGCTGCATGACTCTCCTGCGATCTATGCCATAAGCCCAACTAAGATAGATATACTTATGGATTTCATAGCCAAGGCATTGCAAGAAGGCTACAGTATCATCTATATAGACGCCATTGAGTACCTCATTCTAGAGAATGGCTTTGAGAACGTCTTTAAGTTCCTCCTGAACATAAAAGACAGAGTACTGACTAGAGGGGGGACAATGATACTGGTAGTGGATCCCAATGCCTTGGAAACGTTCCACAGAAAAATGCTGGAAAGAGAATTTTTGGGGGATTGAGTCCCCCTTCAATCCAGTCCCATCTTTTCAAGGAAGCGCTTGTAGTAGTGAGTGTCCTTCTCGAGCTCGGCCTTCTGGAGGAGCTGTCTCTCTATTGCCCTCAGGGCATCGTGAACAGCCTGTATTGCTCCCCAGGTTTCTCCGGTCGCGATGAAGATGCCTCTGTCGGTAACTACTCTCATCCTTGCCTGATAGAGGTAGACTCCCCTGAACTTCTCGCTGAAGCGCCGGATGTGGAGGTATATTATACCCTCATTGCCTAGCAGATCTTCATAGCCGTCCACGAAGCGTTTGATGTCATCTATAATTCTCTCTCTGGTGAAGTCGCTCAGTAGGGCGGCATCTCCTCCGAGCTGGAGGTAGAATCTTGCCTCCTTCTCGACCATCCTTGAAATCGGCAGGAGCAAATCCTTGATGGTAAGGATACCTTTAACTTTCTCGTTCTCATCTACAATGATAAGGCCATCGATGTTGTTGTCTATCATTTTTGCAACGGCTTCTTGGACAGTGGCATCGGGTTGTATGGTAATGACGCCCCTTATCATGACTTCCCTAAGCTGGGTCGAGAATGGTGGTATCTTCTCACCGACGAGTTCACCTGTCTGAGCCCTGAAGCGCGGCTTTATAAACCTGACTATAAGGTCATGGAGCGTAACGAGGCCATCAAGCTTACCCTCTTCGTTTACGATGGGTATCCTGGATATAGAGTGATCGCGCATCGCCGCTAAGGCTTTGGCAACCGTGTCGTCTGGCTTGAGAGTGATGACGTCCTTCGTCATGAACTCCTCTACCTTTCTCTTTCCGAACTCTTCCTTAGCGATCCTGTCCAGGAGCATTAAATCGCTTATGACTCCAATTATTTCAGCTTTGCTCTCCCCAACTGGAAGGGAACGCAGGTCAACCTCGATCATAAGTTTGGCGGCTTTGCTTAGATCCTCATCCGGTTTGATAACTGGAGCGGTCTTATAAACATCCTTAACCTTAGCCTTGGTGGGATCCCACTTGAGGTGGGAGTGTATAATAAGGTCTTGAGTAAGGACACCCTTGTATACGTCTCCGTCAAAGACCAGAATAAGGTCGGGGTCTTCCTTCTCAAAGATACCAATCGCCTCAGAAAGTGGGGCGTTGATGTCTATCTTCTGGAACCTGTCGGTCATAACCTCTTGCACAAGAATACCGACCATTTCTGCCACCTCCTTCATTTTATTATTAGGGCGCCCAATAATTTAAACCTTTGCAATCCTGACTCGATAGATTTTAGTTAAGTTAGGTTAATAAATGTTTCGCGGAAAGGTTTATAAAACTCGCACGAGAACTCCAAACCGCGCCGGGGTAGCCTAGCCTGGGAAGGCGCGGGACTCGAGATCCCGTGGGCGTCAAGCCCACCAGGGTTCAAATCCCTGCCCCGGCGCCATCTGCCGAGCCCGTTGGGAGTCCTTTCCTTCCTTACACTTCCTTCCAAAGCTATTCTTGGGGAAATTAAAGGGTAGAAAAGCGGCTTTCAGTTAGGTGGTTATGTAAGCCCCCTCCTTCTCGACTATAACAGTGTGCTCGAACTGAGCAACGAGACCGCCGCGGACTTCCCTCAGTATCGGGTAGCTGTATATCGCCCCCACTCTATCGAGCTGGGCTAGGGCTAGCTTAAGCTGGCCTTCGGGCATAAACCCCTGGAGCCACCGGTATGCGAAGGGAAGGCCGTTGTACTCCCTCTTTATGTGCATAAGCACTCTTCTTGCCTGGGCCATCCTCACTGGCCTGTCTCTGAGATACATAAAAATCAGTGCCGGTGGAACCTCAATGACCTGTCCTGCCCCAGTTGTGGCGAAGGGTTCTATTGCTATCACGTCACCCTCCTTCAGCACGTAGCTGTCCGCTGGACGGTAGATGTTGGGGATTGAGATGCCGGCGTGGAGTTTATACCTCTCTATCTTGTGACCGCTGAGGTTCACTATCGGGTTGAAGCCGTATCCTCTAATGGTTTCTTCTATGGCCTTTCCAATCTCGTTTATCTTGATTCCGGCGCGGATGACTTTTATAGCGTTCTCGAGAGCCTCTCTCGCAGCCGTCACTAGGTCGTCCTCTTCCATTCCGACCCGGAAGGTCAGGGCGGTGTCGGCTATATAACCATCAACGTGAACCCCAATGTCAACCTTTAGGTAGTCGCCCTCCTTTAGAACGGTCTCGTCGCCCTTGTAGGGCGTGTAGTGTGCCGCTATCTCGTTTATCGAAAGGTTGCACGGAAAGGCAGGCTTTCCGCCGAGCTCGATTATTCTTCTCTCCACGAACTCGGCTATATCATAAAGCTTTGTCCCTGGCTTTATTAGGCTAATTACTTCTTTCTTAACCTGTCTGGCTATCTCCCCAGCTTTTATGAGGGCCTCCCTTTCATCCACGTTCTATCACCAGGATAAGAAAGCAGTCCCCGCCCTTAAACCTTTCCACCCAGGAAAAACCTTTTATTTGGTGCAGACCCTACCTCTACGGTGGGCCCATGCTCGAGCTTGGCAAGTACATCAATATATCAGACGATCTCTTCGTAGTCAAAAACCTGATAGGTGCAATCCTCCAGGGCGTCGGCCTTGCCTATCTCTTCCCGATACTGCTAGCCTGGTTTTATCCCGATGAAATCGACTACGTAATCTACTTTGCAATTCCTGGGATATTTAGTATCCTCCTTGGCGCATGGCTCGCGAGACACATGGGGAAGATTGAGGACGTCAATTTGAGACAGGCGATGGTCTCAGCAGCTTTTACATGGCTCTTTGCATCTTTCATAAGCGTCGTCCCCTTTATGGCTATTGGAGGAATGTCGTTCGTTGATTCTTACTTCGAGAGCATGTCTGCCTGGACTGGGACTGGACTCACCATGATGAGCAACCTCGAGAGCTACCCCCACATTCTCATCTTCTGGCGCTCTTGGATGCAGTGGCTGGGGGGAATTGGTATCGTCCTTGTCGCCCTTACTATACTCATTCGCCCGGGAGTCGCGGCGGCGAGGCTTTACAGAGCTGAAGCTAGGAGTGAGAGAATCCTGCCGAATCTTGTCAACACATCGAAGGTTATCTTCGAGATATACTTCGTCCTTACTCTGGTGGGTGTCTATCTCTACTATCTCAACGGCATGCCGCTTTTTGATGCCGTCATACACTCCATGACGGGTCTTGGCACGGGTGGTATGAGTAGCCACGACCTGAGCATAGGCTACTTCAACAGCACCGCAATAGAGGCAGTCACGATTTTCCTCATGATAATGGGTGCCGTTAACTTCACGGTTCACTACAGGATATTTCGGGACAAACACCTGAAGCCATTCTTTGAGGACGTTCAGGTTCGCTACATGTTCGTGTTCCTCTTCCCGACAATAGCGGTAATGGCCTTCAGTCTCGCCCAGATCGGCGATACCATTGGTGATGCCCTCAGACAGGCGGTCTTCCATGCGGTTTCTGCCATAACCTGTACCGGATTCGGGATAGCGGATCTCAGCAAGTATCCCGAGCTGGCCAAGTTCATGATAGGAATACTCATGGTCATAGGAGGCGGTGCTGGAAGCACTGCAGGCGGTATAAAGCTCATCCGAGTTACGTTGATGTACGAAAGCCTCAAGTGGACGATTCAAGGTGCGATACTGCCTAGGGGTGCGATAATCAAGAGGAAGGTTGGGAACTATATATTCAGCGACGAAGATGTTCAGGAGGTCATGAGCTTCACCATGACGTACTTTGCATTCCTTCTCATCGGAACTGTCTACACTATGGTTCGCCTTGGGACGAGTCTCGTTGATTCCTTCTTTGAGGTGGCTTCTGCCCAAGGAAACGTCGGTCTCAGTGTGGGCATCACGTCTCCAAGTCTTCCCGTTGACATGAAGATTCTCCTCATCCTCCACATGTGGATAGGCAGGCTGGAGATATTCTCAACGCTGGTGTTCATAATAAGCGTCTTCTTCCTCGCCCCCAGGGTGGTGGGCAAAAGATGAACGTGATAACCGTTGAGAACCTCAGCTTCAGGTACAGAAGGGCAAAGGAGTATTCCTTGAGGGATGTCAGCTTTGAAGTCAGGAGAGGTGAGCTACTTGGAATAATTGGCCCGAGCGGGAGCGGGAAGTCGACGCTCTGTCTGACGCTTAACGGTATAATTCCCCACTCGATAAGGGGTGACTTTTCTGGAGAAGTCATCGTCCGAGATCCTGGAACTGGAGAGGAGTATAACACCATAGAAACCCCAGTTGCGAAGCTTTCAACCGTTGTCGGACTAGTTCTCCAGAACCCCGAGAGCCAGCTCTTCAGCATGACAGTCGAGGAGGAGATAGCATTTGGCCTGGAAAATCTTGGCCTGGACCGGAACGAGATAATGAGGCGTCTTCGCTGGGTGCTTGAGGTTTCTGGTCTTAAAGGTCTTGAGAAGGAGTTCCCCCCCAACCTGAGCGGTGGCCAGAAGCAGCGCTTGGCGATAGCAGCTGTCCTAGCAATGAAGCCTTCAGTCTTGGTTCTCGATGAGCCGACCTCCCAGCTCGATCCCTTGGGGAGAAATGAGGTTTTAGGACTTGTTTTGCTCCTCAGGAAGGAGCATGGAATCACAGTCGTCTTGGTGGAACATCATACGGATTACATACTCCGCTTCGCAGACAGGATAATAGTCATGGATAAAGGATCGATAGTACTCGAGGGGAAGCCGCGGGAGATAGCGGAGGAAGCCGAAACTCTTAGGAGACTCGGTATAAATCTTCCCCCAAGCCTTGAGATATCTTACGAACTTAAAAAGAGGGGTTTAATAAGCCGGCTGGCTCTCACTGAGGAGGAACTTCTCTCCGGGATAAGATCTCTCTGAGGTTTAATGCTTCACCAAGGAGTGAGTGCTTCAGATCGTATAGCTTGAGCATGAGCTCGAACCTGGCGTCGGGGTCTTCCACTTCCTCCGCCAGTTTAAAGGCCCCTTCAAGTATTCTGAGAGCTTCCTCTCTGTTCTGTGTTCCCTCTATGGAGGCTATGTAGTATAGGGCCATAGCCTTGTGGAAGGGGCTGGCAATGTGTTTAATTATCAGCTTTGCCTTCTCCACCTCCCCTGCGCGGTAGAACATCTCCGCCAGATGTACGAGGACAACATCGAGCTTCTCTGGATCGCGGACCATCTTCATGGCATAGCCTGCCTTGTCCAGGAGGCCTAGTCTTATCAGGTTCATCAGTATCTCCCTGATTATATCATCGTGGTTTTCTGCCAAGTTAATGGCCGTGCGAAGGGCTAGGTCTCCGTTGAGTTCGTCATCGAGCCGGTAGAATAGGATTGCCAGATCAGCCATCAGCAGTGCCCGATACCGAGGATTGAAGAGGGCGTTGACTGCGGGTATCATCTCCTTTATTCTCTCCCGCGTTCTGCTGACATCTTCCTCGTTTAGTGTGCCGGTTTGCTCCTCCTTGTCCAGTTGCTCCACGATGGAGCGTATTACCATTCTCAGGGCCAGGAAGATGTTGTGCTCCTTCTCAAGGTTCTTTATCTGTTCTAGAGCCTCGTCTATCTCTTTCATTTTGAGGTATTCCTCAATTTCTTCTAGGATTTCGAGCTCGGACTTCTTTTCCTTTCCGCCTATGATGGATTTGAAAAAATCATCCAGCTTCCCCATGACCTACCTCCTTCTCAAGCATCAGCTCGAGGTAGGAACGCCTCTCAAACTTCTTGACCCCGAGGGAGGCCAGTATCTTCCTCAGTACTCTAACGGTCTCCTCCACGACCTCCTCGCTCTCAGCCAGCGCTTCTATCTCGATGAACTTTCCGAGGCCTTCAACCTCGTCGAGTGCTATGACAATGCCCTTATCAACGTAGTACTTTTCCCTGGTTTTCTCGACGATCAGCACCTCTTTGAATCCTAGACTCTCAAGGATTTCTGTATGCTTGTCCGGATCGCTCAGGGGAACCTCTATCTCCTTTCTCGTCTTCGAATTGGGATCGATTTTCGGCCCTTTATAGGTCATAATGGCCTCAAAGTGCCCGTTGAAACGTCTTATCCTGATCCTTAAAGCTTCGTCTGTCTTGGCAAAGTCCCGACAGGGATGCTGAAAGTAGGTGTCCTCGTGGTACTCCCTTCTTATCAGCTTGAAGTTCTCTCTCACCCTCTCAAACACTTCGTCGTCTGCATAGCCCTTAACCTCTATCTCTATCATCTTCCAACCCCCAAGTTCTTCTCAAGCTTCCTCAGGCAGGTGGGACAGTAGAGCGGCCCCTTAATGTCTGTATCAATTATCGAGTTTGAGAAATGCATGACGCATTCTCCCTTCGGGCAGTGGGGAAGACCAAAGACGTGCCCGAGCTCGTGCATGGCCTCTTTGATTGCTCGTTCAACGAAGAGCCTCCTGTTAGGCAGCTTCCCATAGAACTCCGGCCTGAGACGGAATGTGGAAATAACCGCCGCCCCGAGCCTCGAATTGGCCAGACCGAAGATGAAGTTCAATCCCTCCTCATAGAGGTCGAGCGATGTAATCCCGAGGACTGCTCTTGCATTCCTCATCCTCCCAAGCTCCGAGAGTGTTATCAGAAAAGCTCTCCCAAGAAACTGCCTCCTTAAGGAATTGTATGCCTTCAAAAACGGTTCTGGAGGGATAGCGTCGGATATCTCAACAGTGAGGCCGAAATGTGGATAATACGAGCCTACGAACTTCGCTATCTCCTCGGTCACCATTCCATCAACGGTGCCGATAGGCACGATGAGTATCACCCCTCAACACCCCTGAGGAATTCAAGGAGCTCCCTAACGTACTCGATGTATTCCTCCATGTTCCTGAAGGCTATCTCATCGTTCATAAGGTCGTAATCGTAGATGAGTACCTCCCTCAGCTGGGCGAGGAATTCCGCTTTTTCGGCAGTCTCTTTTGGCAGGATTCCCTTCTCTTCAAGGGACCTGATAAGATCAGAGTACGAAAGGGCTATTATTTCCCTTTTCCGACCGAGTTCCGAGAGGCCCTCAAGGAGGGCTTGTATGGCGAACTCGAGCCTCTTGTATATTCCATCCTTTGCTAGGCCCATCAACTTGAACTCCTCAAGGGAATCTGGCATTGCCTCCTTTATCAGCTCGATGCTCTCAACGATGTATTCAACGTTCACTTCCCACACCTATAATAGGCTGGGAAGACAATGAAATAAACTTTTCCCAGAGGGGGACGGAGAAGAGAGCTGAAATAATCAAAGGAAAGGGCTGGATGCCGGGTTCTATCCCGGAGGAAGTTGCGCCACGAACGTGGTATCATGGAGTGAGGTCCATTGGTCTGAGCTCCTCAAGCATGTACTTGGCGAGCTTTACCGTGAGGTCGATGTCCCTAAGGTCAGCGGTCTCGACCTGGCTGTGCATGTACCTTATCGGTATGCTCAGAACTGCAGTTGCGACGCCCTCGCGGTTTATCTGCATTATGTTGGCGTCCGTTCCGGTTGGCCTTGGGGAGGCCTCGACCTGGAGTGGTATCTCGTACTTCTTGGCAATCTCATCGGCAAAGGTCCTTATCTTGGGGTTAATGTTTGGCCCAACGTCCATAACCGGACCGCCACCGAGCTTGGGAACTATCCTGCCCTTGTCACCGACCTGCTTGGCGAAGGTGACGTCCATAGCGATACCAATCTCCGGATCGATGGCGTAGCTGGCAACCCTCGCACCCCTGAGGCCGACCTCTTCCTGAACGCTGGCCACGAAGTATATGTCCGCCTCATGATTCTCGATGGCTCTGGCAGTCTCAATCATCGCGTAAAGGCAGACACGGTCGTCAAGGTAGGGCGTTGCAACTCTGTTCTCGTTGAGCTGGGTGAAAGCTGGGGCAAACTCGCCAATGGTTCCAACCTTGAAGCCCATCTCTTCGGCCTCTTCCTTGCTGTCGGCACCGACGTCCACAACAATGGTGTCCCAGTTCGCCGCCTTCTTCCTGTCTTCGGGCTTCTGGAGATGCGGCGGTATGTGGCCGACCACTCCAAAGCGCTCGCCCTTCTCGGTAAAGAAGCGAATCCTCTGGGCAACCAGAGTCCTCGGGTCAACACCGCCAACGGGGACGACGTGGAGGTAGCCTTCCTTGTCGATGTGGTTTACCATGATGCCTATCTTGTCCATGTGGGCGGCGATCATTATCTTTGGTCCATTACCCTTCTTGTGGGCTATAACGTTGCCGAGCTTGTCGACGTAGATTTCATCGACGTAGTCCTTCAGAGCCTCAATAACAACATCTCTTATTCCGAGAAATTCGTAACCGGAAACACCTGGAGCTTCGACGACCTTCTTCAAAAGTTCAATATTCACCATGGCTTTCGCCTCCTTTAGATTTCCCTCTGAAGGTATTCGGCCTCCTTAATAAGGTTTACGAAGAGAAAAGAGAAGTCAGCCCAGGATGACCTGAAGGTAGGCCTCCTCGCCGGGCTCGAGGTGCTCTATCTCCCACAAAACCCTGTTATCCTCCACTTTCGCGCTTCCCTTCGTGGCCCTGGCACCTAGGGCAGTAACTCCCTTCTCGAAGCGGAAGTTGTCAATGCTCCTCAGTCTGGGGGCCTTAACTTTAACGAAGTAATAGCGGTCGAGCCTCTCCTCCTGGATAATGGGCATGAAGAACGCTGCGTAGGACGTTCCGGCGAGCAGGACGCCGGCTATGAGGAGTATTGCCGCGAGAGGACCATAATTCTTTGGCGGCTGCACGGGGGTGGTGGTCGTGTTCGAGGGCGAGCTGGTAGTGGTGGTTGGCGTTGGTGTGGGCGTTACTGGTGGGACGACCTTGGCACTGGCCTCGGCTCCCACGTACCTGCTGCTCTCGGCCTTGAGCATAATGGTTCCATAGCCCGTTTTCTCAAGGTCTACAACCGTTATTCCCGAAGAGTTCGTGACAGCGTAGTCCTTGCCGAGCGGCCCTGATGCGGTAACTGTTATGTTTGGAACGGGCTCTCCAGTGGAATCGACCACCTTCACTAGAAGTGTCTCGTTTTTCTGAAAATAGCTTAGAAAGAGCTTTTTCACCTCTACGAAGGTCGTAACGATCTTTCCGTCGAGATTGAGAACTATCTCGTAAGTCCCCGGCTGGTTCACGAGGTAAGAGACGGTTCCATCGTCGTCGGTTTTGAAGGGTACACCATTTATCCTGACGGAGATGTCGGAAACGCCCTTTTCGTCCTCATCGTACACGTGGACGTAGATTGCTCCGTCCCTGAAGTAGGCATCGTATCTCAGGTTCCTCTGGTAAACGCGGAAGGTTGCCGTTGTGCTCTTGAATCTGCCGCTGAAGTTGGCCCAGAAGTAGATCATGTAGTTCCCGACCTTCGGCGTAATGAGGGTGATGTTCTTTATCCAGTTCTCACCTGGCTTCAGGTAGATTGTGGTCGAGAACGTCTCGAGAACATCACCATCGCGGGAGAGAGTATATCCTATTCTTCCTATGATGACACCGTTCGCCTGGGATGTTATCCTGAGGGCAGCCGTGATGTTGCTCCCGTAAGTGTACTCGTCGCCTACGTCGATCCTGAGGGCGTAGTCGACAAAGGTCTTCACACTGACAGTTATTTGGGCCTCTGAATAGCTGGAGCCGGCCCTCGCGACGAGGGTGAGTGTGTATTTTCCGGGATCGACGTTGAGTATCTTGACGGAGAGCGTGTCCTGAATCGTCTCGTTCGGTTCAATTGGGTCTCGAATCACCTTGCTCTGGTAGAGGAAGCCCTCCGTTGGGCCGGTGACGTAAACCGTGACGTTTGAGAGTGTCTGGTTTCCAAGATTCATGAGCTTGAAGGGGATTATTATGATGTCCCCAGGAACACCTGAGAATTCGTCGTTGAGCGGGATTATGGCGAGCGGCGACTGGGCACTTACCGCCGGAAGAAAAACCGGAATCATCAGAATTATCAGGGGCAGACCTCTAAGCTTCACCCTTTATCACCCCTTCGAGGGACCTCTGCTTTCCAACAACTTCGTCAAAGGTTAGATAGTTTGGTGTCTGCAGGCTAACCTTATAGTTTTTGCCGCCGCTCTCCAGGTTCTCCGGGTAGAAGAAGCGCCAACCGTTGTTTATGAACTTGACCGCAATTATAGGTTTTCCTCCAAACCTCTCCGCAAAGGAAATGAGCTTCTCGTAGTCTTCCCTGCTGAAGTATAGCTTCTCGTCGTGGGTGCTCTTCACCTCTATGCAGAGGTAGAGCTTTCCGTTGCCGGCTATGATATCGACCTTCTTGCTTCCAGCCGAGCGAACAACCGCGAAGCCGGCCTTCTCGAGCATCTTTATGAGCTCCCTCTCGGCGCTTGCGCCTCTTCTGTATCGCATTGCACTCCCTCGGACTATCTTGTCCGGTTAGGTTTATAAGTTATGTCGAGGAGTTAAGGGCGGTGATGAATATGGCGATTTACGAGTTCGAGGGAAAGAAGCCTAAAATTCACGAGACCGCTTTCATCGATGAGACTGCCTCGGTCATAGGAGACGTTGTCCTTGAGGCGAAGACGAGCGTCTGGCCGTCTGCAGTCCTGAGGGGAGACATAGAGCAGATTTACGTTGGAGAGGGCTCCAACATACAGGACAACGTGAGCATACACACCTCCCACGGCCAGCCGACGATCATAGGAAAATACGTTACCATCGGACACAACGCCGTTGTCCATGGGGCGGAGATAGGCGACTACACCATCATAGGCATGGGCGCGATTATCCTTGACGGCGCCAGGATAGGCAAGCACGTCGTCATAGGTGCAGGTGCCCTCGTCCCCCCGGGCAAGGAGATACCAGACTACAGCCTCGTTGTCGGCGTTCCAGGAAAGGTCGTCAGGCAGCTCAGCGAGGAAGAGATTGAGTGGACCAAGAAGAACGCTGAGATTTATATAGAGCTCGCCGAAAAGCACCTGGGAAGCAGAAAGAAGATTGAGTGATGTCTGATGATATCCCGTTTGGTTTCACATATCCCTCACATTTTATTCAAGCCCGCCTACGACCTCTATGAAAGCTACCTTCTCGACAAGGTTAAGGGAGGTCGCATTCCGAAGCACGTAGCTATAATAATGGACGGCAACAGGAGATGGGCCAGAAAGCTCGAAAAGCCCCCCTGGTATGGTCACCTTTTTGGTTCCCGAAAGCTCGAGGAGATTTTGGAATGGTGCCGCGAGCTTGGAATAAGAACCCTTACCGTTTACGCCTTCTCCACGGAAAACTTCAGGCGTTCCCCGGAGGAGGTAAACGCCCTCATGAACCTCTTCGAGGAGAAGTTCCGTGAGCTCGTGAATGATGAGAGGATCCACAAGTACGGCATCCGTGTAAACGTTATAGGCAGAAAGGAGCTCCTCCCCGAGAATGTGAGAGAAGCTGCTGAAGAAGCCGAGAGGGTCACTAGGAAGTACAACAATTACACCCTCAACATAGCTTTGGCCTATGGTGGAAGGAGCGAGATAGCGGACGCCGTGAAGGAGATAGTGGACGACGTTCTGGCCGGAAAGATAAGCCGGGAAGACATCGACGAGGATCTCATTAAGAAGTACCTCTACTATCCCAACATGCCTGACCCGGACATCGTGATAAGGACGGGTGGTGAAGTGAGGATAAGCAACTTCCTGCTCTATCAGATAGCCTACAGCGAGCTCTTCTTTGTTGATGTGTACTTCCCTGAGTTCAGGAAGATAGACTTCCTCAGGATAATCCGCGAGTACCAGAAGCGGCAGAGGCGCTTTGGAAGGTAGCGTTCTTTAATTGGGACCTTCTTCTGGCAGAACCACCCTTTTTAAAATTTTCCGCTAAAGCTTATTAACATTGGACGAGATTTTTCCACGGTGGTGATCAATGAACTACGAGGAGCTCAGCCCGAGGATCAAAAAAGTTTATGCGCAAGTGAGATACCTTGATGACTATCACTGGAAGATCGAGGGTGACAGGATAATCGGAATTCACAAGAAGAGCAACGTTAGAATCACCATAGACGTCGCTGACAACAAGGAACACGCCGAGAAGCTCTCAGAGAAGAAAGCCGATGGAATCAGGATAATCGCGATTCCTGACAAGAACGTGTTCTACATTCACAACGGGGCTTTCATTCTCACTTACCGCTACCTAAAGGCCACTCTTGCAGACATAAACGACCACATAGTCTGGAGCGGCTTTAAGGTCGTCGAAGGAGAGGGCGGCCTTATTCAGGAAGACTTCTACGAGTACCTCGGAGGAGTGCTTGTCCAGCACATAAAGAACAACATGCTCACCGGCCAGGACTACGTTTTCTGGCAGTTCTACAAGTGCGAGCAGTGTGGCAAGTACGTGGACGTCGAAAGCCTTGAGAGTCACCTCAAGGGACACGGAATAAAGCACCATGAGAAGGGCGAGGAGAAGTACGAGGTCTTTGAGATAAACTTCCGGGAAAGAAAGGTCTACGACAAGTACGGCAAGGAAGTGCCCATGGAAAAATTCAGTGAAGAGGCCAGAGACTTTCTCAATGAAATAATGGCTGGCATGACGGGCCCCATTGAGTGATTCCTTCTTTTTTCTGTTGATGCAATCAGCGGGCTGGAATCCAGTATACAGCGTTCGTGGAGGTGATGGCAGTGATGGAGATGAACGTCATTGACATCTTCCGCAAGGAGGACTTTTCCGGTTCAACAGTTAGCATAATTTATGACGCCTACTCTTCCGCCTGGCAAATTTCTTTGTTGCTCTTGCGCTATGGTTTGGAAAACGGATACTTTGGAATCGTCTCAAACTACACCATCCCACTGAATGCGTTTATGAGAAAGGCAGGGACTGTTGGCCTCAATGTCATAGAAGCGCTGAAGAATGGAGAGATGGCAATAATAGACCTCTTTGGTTCAAGGTACCTCTCAAGGGAGGACATTCCAAACGTCTTCTACCTCGATAAGGTCGAGCCAGAAACTCTGAATCCGAAGATCGAACGCATATATACCACCAATTTGAAGGAATATCTCTCGGAGAAGCCAGCACTTCGCCTGATATACACTCTCGATGGTGCATCCCTCATGCTGGGTGAAGATAACACCCTAAAGCTTTTGAACCAGACCCTCGCTTCAAGGAGCATTGAGCTTCCCAACTCCACGCTGATTCTTGCCATCAATCAGGACGTAGTCTCCCGGCGCTTTGTTGCGTGGGTAGCAAGCATAAGTGATTACGTTATTCTTGCAAGGTCTCGGCTTGACGAAGATGGTCCAAGAGAGTTCCTTTATCTGATAACAGCTCCATACGAAGAGTTTGAGCCAACGGCCTATTCCTTCAGAGTCACAAAAGACAAAGGAATAGAAAAGCTAAAGGTACGAAAGATTAGCCCCTGAACTTGGGCCTCTTCGAGAGGAGAAGCGGCAGCGGCCTCGGCTTGTAGGGGAAGCCCTCAGTCTGGCTCCTTATCTCCCTTATGAGGTCCTCGAGCTGCATCTCACCCTGCTTTCCGTCGCTCCTTCTTCTGACGGTTATCGTGTTCTGCTCCTTCTCGTTTCTGCCGACGACGATAACGTAGGGAATCCACTCCTTCTCGGCCTTTCTTATCTTCTTGTTGAGCCTGTCGGAGGTGTCATCAACGTCGACGCGAATCTTGGCACCCTCGAGCTTTCCTGCAACGTAGAGTGCGTAGTCGAGAACTTCCTCGCTGACAGGAATGACACGGACCTGTATCGGGCTGAGCCAGAGCGGGAACATCGGTTTGATGCCCTTGGACTGGAGCTTGGCCTGCTTCTCGAGGATTGCGTACATAACCCTCTCGATGGCGCCGCTCGGCGAGCAGTGAAGGATGAGCGGGTACTTCTCCTTGCCGTCCTCGTCGTAGTAGGTTATGCCGAACCTTTCGGCGTTCTCAACGTCTATCTGGACGGTGCTAAGGGCAGCAGCCTTGTCGAGGTTGTCCACGAAGTTGAACTCAAACTTGAGTATGAAGTAGAAGAACCTCTGCTTCCACATCTCTATCAGGACGGGCTTGCCTATTATCTTTGCCAGCTCGACGATGAAATCTCTGTTCTCGTTCCAGAAGTCTTCGGTGAACCTTATGGCCACCTCGTAGTCCTCTGGAGTTAGTCCAACGCCCTTAAGAACTTCCATACTGAGTTTGTACTGCTTCTTGAACTCGGCCATGGCCTGTTTGAGGTCCCTGGCGACGGTGTGCATATCGGGCATCGTGAAGGCCCTAAGTCTTCTGAGGCCGGAAAGCTCACCGCTCTTCTCGCGCCTGAAAGAGTATCTAGTCAGTTCATACATCCTCAACGGCAGGTTGCGGTAGCTTATAATGGCATCCTTCTTGATGAGGAACTGGCCGAAACAGGCAGCAAAGCGGAGGAAGAACTTCTTGTCACCGCTCTTAACGATGTACTGCCTCGCCGGGAAGCGGTTGAGGTACTTTTCAAGCGCTGGGTGCTCGAAGTCGTACATAATCGGGGTCTCGACTTCCATCGCCCCGTACTCAACGACCTTCTCCGTGACGTACTGCTCCAGCAGTCCCTTGATGAGCCTGCCCTTCGGGTAGTAGCGTAGGTTTCCGGGGTCGCTTCCTGGTTCGTAGTCAACGAGCTCCTGCTCGAGCATTATCCTGACGTGTGGTGGCTCCCTGTCAGCGATACGGCTCTTGCTTATCTCGTAGTTGGCGAACTTTCTGAGGTTCTCGTGGCCGGTGAAGTCGAACTTGTCAACCTCTATGAGCTCACCTTCGGGGGTTAGGATGTACCAGTAGCTGACGAGTTCTTCCTCCTCTTTCTTGAGGGCCTCTGGAATCTCCTCCTCGGCCTTGGCTTCGCCGCTCGGGACTATCGTCCTGCTGAGTTCTGCCAGTGGGTGGCCCTTACAAGAGAGCTTGAAGGCCTTGTAGTAGCCGAAGGGGGCGCGCTTGACATTGAAGCCCTCCTCCCTGAGCTTCTCTTCGACCTCCCTAAGAACCTCCAGGGCAATGTCTGGCTTGGCCAGCTCACTGCTGAGGTGGGCAAAGGGATAGACGAAGACATTCTCGGCTTTAACCTGGGAGGCAACATCTTTGATTTCGTTAACGGCCTTCTCGACAACCTCATCGGGATTGGTCTCATCGACTTTTTCAACGCTTATGAAAACCGCCAGAACCTCCTCCAGGCGGCCTTTCTTCTGCTCCTCGCTTATTGGCTCTGGGTTTTTCAAGGCCTTGTCTTTGACCTCGTACTCCAAATAGTCGCTGTGTATTAGAAGCATTCTCATCCTTAACCACCACCATAGGCTCAATTGGAATTACTAAAACTTTTCCCCTTGGCTTTATAAATTCTCCCGCGTGGCAAAGACTTAAAAAATCCTGACGGGAACTCCCATGGAGGTGGGAGAATGGATGAAAAGAAAGGCGTAAAAAACGGCGACCTCGTTCTTCCTGGAGATTACCTCGGTGTCATCGAGGAATATCTCCCTGGTGAAGGTGTCAAGGAGGAAAACGGAGAGCTCTACGCCATCAGGGCCGGAAAGGTAAGGATAGACCCAGACAGGATGGAAATCAGTATTGAACCTGTCACCGATACGCCCCCTCTCCCACAGATAGGCGACGTCGTTATCGCCAAGGTCATAGAGGTCAAGCCCCAGGCTGCGATAGTCCAGCTCGTTAAAATTGAGGGCAGAAATGATAGGGAGATAGCTACCTCGAAGCTCGCCGGGATACACGTCTCTCAGGTCAGAGACGGCTACGTAGAGAGCATGACCAACGAGTTCAAGATAGGGGACATAGTTCGCGCTAAAGTCATCGCTAACGAGAAGAGCCCCATACAGCTCTCCACAAAGGGCTACGACCTTGGTGTTATATACGCCCTCTGTTCCAGATGCAGAGCACCGCTCGTGAGGAGGGGTAACCAGCTCGTCTGCCCAAGGTGTGGCCATGTTGAGACTAGGAAGCTCTCATCCCTGTACAGAAAGCTGAAGGTGTGAACATGGCGAGGGCGAAGAAGGTAATAACCATTCACGTTCGCGATGATAGAGAGAAGGAGGAGTTCCTCAGGGAACTCCAGAGACTCCGCCTGCCGGCTTTCATCTACGTCCACGGGAAGCTCAACGACCTAAAAATAAACATCCAGGGCACGAAGGAGGAGATACGAGATGCCATCCACAAGATCAGGGAGATACACAACCGCGTTAGGGCCAAGCTCTATCCCGACAGGCGCGGACTCTACCGCTACACTATAGATGACCTGTTCAGAGAAGCTGGGGCCAGTGTCTCGACGCCGATACTCCTCAAAACCCTCGAGCTCCTCGGAGAGACTGTGGAAGTCAAGGATGGGGAGCTGGTAACGTCGATGCCCTGGGAGGAAATCGTGGAACTCGTTGAGACCCTCGGCGAGTACCTCTCGGATATATCCCTCCAGACGACCAGACAGATAAGGGAGGTCATCCTGCCGGTTGCGGTGGTCTACGACATGGATCCATCCGAGGTTACAGACCTGCTTTTGGAGCTCGGCTTGGCGGAGTGGAAAGAGGATAAGTTTAAATACGAACTGGTGAAGAACAAGGATCAGGCGCTGGAGATACTGCTTAACCATCTGAAGGGTGAGGAAAATGAGGATTGAGGTCATCAAGCGTGAGGAAAACGTCCTTGAGTTCTACCTTGAGGGAGAGGACCATACCTTCGCCAACCTGCTCAACGAGGTGCTTCACGAAAACGAGCACGTCACCTTCGCAGGCTACACCATTGAACACCCAGTGCTAATGGCGAGGAAGCCGAAGTTCAGGGTTGTCACCGACGGCAAGATAACCCCAGAGCAGGTCCTCGAGGAGGCGGCGCAGAAGATATTCGACAGGGCTAGGGCAGTTCTCGAGGCCTGGAAAGAGGTCCTGGGCGAGTGAGCCCCACTCTTTTCTAATTTCTAGTCTACATCCAAAACCCTTAAATCCTGGACTGTTCTAACTTTAAGTTGAAACATTTCGACCTTTCGTGAGGTGGAATGATTGAAGCATCCTCCGGCAGCGCTAATTGCTGTGATCCTTCTAGGGCTTGTGGTGAGGCTCGTACTTGCCCCTTATTCGGCCGGCAGCGACCTGGCCCAGTTCTACGGCTTTGCAGGAACGATGCTGGAGTATAAGACCTGTTTCTATGCCTATGCCGATTCAATTGGCCACATTGGGGAGGGCTGGCCCTATCCTTGGCCCTATGTCTACGGTCCGGTTCTGGCGTACCTTCTCGCGCTGATCCGCTCAATTGTTGGGGGCTCTGTCGAGGCCTTTTGGAGCGGGGAAACATACTACGTTTACGTTGACCCAACTTGGGCTTTCTCCATCAAACTGGTTTTCATAGCTGCGGACACCTTCGCGGCCGTTACCCTGTACCTCCTTCTCAGGGGACGGGGCGAAAAAGTTGCCGTCCTCGGAACGGTTCTATACTATCTGAATCCGGTAACTATTTACGTTTCAGCAGTCTACGGTATGTTCGACCAGTTAGCTCTCCTCTTCTTCCTGCTTGGCCTCTACATATCGACCAGGAGAGAAAAGCTCCCCTACGCGCTCTATGGCTTTACCCTAACTGTCAAGCACACCCTCCTTTTTCCGGTCCTCGTTTCCCTCTGGGATGCCCTTCTTGATGGGAAGTCGGGCGTTAAGAGGCTTGCCCTCTTTTTCTTCGGTGCTTTGATTCCTTTCTTTCCGATGTTACTCCTTTGTCCTTCAAGCCTCCGTTCTCTTCCCGAGCTTCTAGGAGGAATGCGAGTTGGCTACACGCTACCGATTTCTTACAGCTTGAACGGAGTTTCGAGCCTAGCCACATACCTCCATCAGACGAGAGGAATTGATACGCTGGTTTTTCTCGAGCGCTGGTACATTCCCGCGGCCCTTCTATTTGCACTCGTCTTCCTGAGACATGCATTTGAGAAGGATTTGTTCGTCTCGACTTCTCTTGCCTACCTCGTTTTCGTTGCCACTTTCTGGAGGGTTAATCCCCAGTACCTAGCCCCTCTCGTGGCTTTCCTTATTATTATTGCTTTTCGGATAGGGGGTTTCTCTTCGGCTCTAGCTTTGGGAACTGCAATCTATACCGGTTTCTGGCCCATAATGCATCCCACTTCCTTCTGGTTCCACGTGCACCTGCGAAATCCCAACTGGGGGATGGTGGCCCTGATGGACCGTCTAACGCTTAGAATTTTCAGCGACGAGGCCTACGTCGCCTATAGCCTCGGTCTGACGGTCCTTCTCTACACTATAATCCTGACTTCAACGGTCCCACACCTCAAAAACCTTAAAGCCTGGCTCTCCGAGAAGGGGTGGGTGAGAGCTTGAAGTACGAGAGGAACTTCACGGACAAGGGACTGTCAAAGTTTGGCGATTCACTGATCAACTTCGTATTCTCGCTGGCCTTAAGCGAGTACCTTGGAAGACCAACAGGCGAAAGGGTCCCGAACGCTTCCCTGAGCATCGCCCTCGAGCTCTCCGGTCTGAGGCACGTGGTTCCACCGAGGACTGATAAACACGGCAAGGGGGACATAGCGGAAGCCATCTTTGCCTACGCCTGGCTTGAGGGGAAGATAACGGTTGAGGAAGCCGTGGAGATTTTGAAGGAAAACTTCACCGAGGATGTTACTCACTTCTCAAGGAGAAAAGAGGCGATAGGGAAGGCTTTTGCTGAGGTTTTCAAAGTTATAAAGGGAAGGCTGGACTTATAGGCTCGTCAGTAACTCTATAAGTCCCTGCTTCGTCGGCACCTTGGCGAACTTCTCTGGATCTTTGACCTTCAGCAGGAGAGGGACTTCGCCGAAGAGCCTGAGCACCTTTCCGAAGGGTATGTTCCCTTCACCGGGCATAAGGTGTAGGTCGCCGACACCATAAGCTAGGGCATCCTCGGGTTCAACCTGCGGGAAGAACTTTCCGAAGTTGTCATGTATCATGAGGATGACCGTCTTGTCGGTTCCGAGCTTGACGTCCTCGAGGAGCTTGTCAGCGTCTCCCTGGGCGCTCAGGAAGGCATGGGCGACGTCGAGTGCAAAGCCAACGTTCTCCCTATCAACGTTGTCGACGACGTAGAGGGTGTCCTTGACGCTGAAGGTGTTCTCGAGGGCTATCTTTATACCGAACGGGGCGACCATATCCGCCAACTGCTGGATGGCCTCTATCTCGAGGTCGAGCCTTCCGGTTCTGCCGCTCTGCATGACGATGACCTTAGCACCGAGCTTTATGGCGACGTCTGCTATAGCTCTCGCAACCCTGAAGTGCCGGGTATAGTAGATGTGGTCGCGCAGATTGACCGAGGTTGGCATCCTCACTATGTAGTCGATGCCAACGCCGCGGAGGGTCGTTTCTACGTTCCTGAGCTTCTTTTCGACGACGACACCGTTCTTGATAAGTCCAAGGGTGTGCGGGAATATCGAGACGAAGTCGTAGTTCTTTATCTTAACGTCGGCTAGAATCGAGGCGAGCGTCTTGTCCTTCGTGACGAAATGCGGATAAATCGTTACACCTATCTCCATGCTACCACCTACACAAGAGTAGAGCGCTGGATATAAAAGCTTAGCGAGGGGCAGAGTTTAAAAGTTTCAGTCCAGACTATACGTGGGTGAGTGAATGAGGGAAAACATCTGGAAATACATCTCGGCAATTCTCATTCTTCTCCTCGCGGCATCCAGCATAGCGGTTGTTCTGCTCTACATGCAGAACTCCGAGCTCCAGAACTACATACCTTCAAACGTCACAAACACGGTCATAGTTGAAGGATCCATCAACGCAAGCTGCAACGTTACGGCCTACAAGCTCCAGTTAGACGAGCTCCAGAGGCAACTTGACTTCCTCAAAGCTCAGCTGAGGGAGCAGAACCTCCCCGAGGGCAACACCACCATAGCCATTGTTCCCATCTTCGGGCTTATCGACGAGTACACTGCCCTTAGTATTATCCCGGTTCTTAGAGACATCGCCGGGAATGATTCCATCGGGGGCGTCGTGCTGTGGATAGAGAGTCCCGGTGGCTATGTCGGTCCGGTGAGGGAGATATACGCCACTGTTAAGAAGCTCAACCTCATAAAGCCTGTCGTAGCTTATACCGGTGGGATAGCGGCTTCGGGAGGCTACTACATAGCGGTTGGGGCGGAGGAGATAATCGCCGACCCGCTTGCTGAGGTTGGGAGCATAGGGGTCATCTACGTCCACTATAACCTTCAGCAGAACTACGAGATGAACGGGATAAAGGTGGAGGTCTTCAAAACAGGCCCATACAAAGACATGGGCGCCGAGTGGAGGGGATTGACCGAAGAAGAGAAGGCTATGATAACCGAGAGTGTTGACACTTACTTCCAGGCCTTCCTCCAGGCCGTGAGCAGTGGCAGGGGCATGAGTCTCAACGAGACGAAGGAGTACGCTACCGGAAGGACGTGGTTTGCAATGAACGTCACCGGAAGCCTCGTAGATGAGACCGGTGACCTGGACTACGCTGTCAAGGTGCTTGGGGAGATGCTTAATGTAACCAACCCGAGAATAGTGATTTACAGCGGTCGCTCATCTTCGAACTTTGCCATATTCGGAAGCACGGCTCTCCTTCTTGACCCCCGCTATGTTGATCCCTACCTGAAAACGGGCTGAGGGGGTGGGAGCTTGCTGTGCGAGGAGAAGCTCGAGGTGTTTGAGAACGGCTTCGAGGATGGGAAGTTCAACCTCAGGATAGAGTTCTATGGGAGTGATGCCAGAAGAGTTCTGCTGGCCATCATAAGGGAGCTCTACCTGCCGGACTACGGCGAGGACTACGCCTACCCCTTCGAGTGCGCCAAGGAGTCCTGGGGCATCTATATGGACGCTGGCGAGATAACGGCCGAAGAGTTCAGGCCAAGCCCGATAAAGTTCCTAAACCAAAGTGTCCTCAACAGGCTTGAGAAGGTCCTCGCGGGGATAAATGCTCCGGAAGAGGTTAAAGATGCCATCGACTTTGAGAAAGCCGAGATCCACAAGCTCAAGAAAGGTTTATTAGTCCTTGGGAAGAACTTCATCCTTGACGAGGGCAGGGGAGTGCTCTTCGTCTTTAACAAGCCAAGCGCGAGAGAGTTGATACTCAAGTACCTGGGGATGTTGGATGGAGCTTGAAGCTGCCATATGGATAGCGATTTCCCTCATAGTCCTTTACCTTGTATGGGAGACGGTTAGCCCTATCCTTTCCCCTATCATCATAGCCGTGACCCTTGCCTACATACTTTACCCATTCCATGAAAGGCTTGCAAGAAGAATGGGCAACCGGCTTTCTGCATTTACGATGACCATACTCCTGACAATCCTGACGTTTTTCTTCATAATAGGCTTTGCTTTGTGGATGAATGACGTCAAGCACTCGCTCGCTCACTACATAGACGGCTTCTTCACATGGCTCCTCACATTCAACCTCCCGCCCTCGCTCTACGAGCTCGTTCAGAAGCTCGCCGAGGACATACCGAAGCGCTTCGAGGAGTACATCCTCGGCTACACCTACTCCCTTCCCAAGCTCTCTCTCCAGGCAATAGTGATGGTCTTCGCCTTCTACGGCATCCTAGTCAACGCTAGGGCGATAAAGCGCGAGGTCTACTCTCTCCTGCCTTCGGAGAACCGAGAGCTGGCGATAAAGCTTCTTGAAAGAGCTGGCGAAACCCTCCACAACCTCCTGCGTGGCTGGCTCTCCCTTAGCGTTCTCAAGGGAATATTTGCTGCTGCTGGCTTTTTGCTCTTTGGAATGGCCGAAACGGGTGGTGCGATCGCTGCGGGAATTTTCACAGTTATATTCGAGCTCCTCCCGGTATTTGGCGGATGGGTGGTCTGGCTTGCGGGAACTGTGTACCTCATCAATGGGGGTAACATCCTTTGGGGCATTCTCTTCGCTTTCTACGGCATCGTTTTTATCTCGCCGCTCCCAGATTTTCTGCTCAGGCCGAGAATAGCGGTTAGGGAGAGAGGTGTAAACGCACTGGTTTCCCTTGTCGGTATTTTTGGAGGTTTTCTGGCCTTCGGATTCGTCGGCATCATAATCGGCCCCCTCGCGCTGTCCCTCCTGGCCACCCTCGTGGAGGAGTGGAAAGAAGTGAAAGCTAAGGCCCGAACCGCCTTATGAAGTCTGCTATCTTAACCGCATCGAGCGTTTCTTTCACATCGTGTGTTCTCACTATGTTAGCACCCTTGAGGACGGCTATTGCTGTGGCCGCCAAACTTCCCGGAAGCCTTTCCGAGGGGTCTTTTCTGCCGGTTATTGCTCCGATGAACGACTTTCTCGAAACGCCAATAAGTATCGGTCTACCAAATATCTTGAGGGCGTTGAGGTTTGCTATGACCTTGGAGTCCCACTCGTACCAAGGCGGCCACTCCGGGCGGAGAAATCCGATGGCTGGATCAACAGCAATCTCCTCGATGCCGTACTTTTCGGCTATGGTTATGCTCTCCTCGAGGAAATCTATGACGGTGTGAACCGGGTCGCTGAGGTTCCGTACTTCCCCGTGGGCGCAGACTATCACTGGGGCGCCGTATTCTCTAGCCACTTCTGCCATTTTCTCATCGCCTTTGAGGCCGGTAACGTCGTTTATAATGTCAGCACCGGCTTTGAGGGCTTCCTCCGCGACCTTCGCACTGGTGGTGTCTATACTTATCGGAACGTCAACATGCTCTCTGATGGTCTTTATCGCCCACACTGCCCTTCTTATCTCTTCCTCAAGCGGAATCTGGGTCTCAAGGTAGGGGGCAGTCGATTTCGCCCCGATGTCAATAAAAGCGGCTCCCTCCTCCACCATCTTCACCGCAGTTTCTATCAGCTTTTCTTCGTCATTTTTGACGCTTCCTTTGTAGAAGCTTTCGGGTGAGACGTTGATGACCCCCATTATCCTCGGCTCGTCCAAATCAACCCTTGCAAACTTCATGGTTTCACCTCGGTACTGAGCTTGATGCCCCAGAGTATAAATGTTAGGGTCGCGAGGGCTGTGAGCACGTGCCGTATTTCCCAGCTCATGTCGCTCCATATGAGGACGGCGTTCAGGAGAATAAATCCCCCCGGTACAGGAAGCTGGATCATGTCCCTGCCGTTCTTGACCAGCACAAGAACAAAGTACACCTCGGCAAGCACGAGGAGGGCACCCCCGGCAGTAACTGATACAAAAAACGGCAGGAACGCCACCAGGTAAAGCATCCACACCATCAGCTCCTCGAGGCCCAGATTTTCACTCCTCTGCATGTTATCACCGCAGAATGTAATTAAATTCATCCTAAAAAGTTTTTGCCAATGGTTAAAAAACATATGCATCAACTTTCTCCGGTGGTGTTCATGATAATCCGTACTCCCAGGAGGCTCCACCTCGGGCTCATTGACCCTTCCGCTACATTTGGAAGACGCTTTGGAAGCCTTGGAGTTGCCCTAGAGGGTGGCTATGAGATTAAGATAGTCGAGAGTGACTCCATGGAGATAGCCGCTGATGGCGAAGACAGGGAGACGATAGAGTTCGCGATAAAGAGGATGAACTCCTACTATGAAACGGGCGTTAACTATCTCGTAGAGGTTAGAAAGGCCATCCCGAGACACGTTGGTCTTGGCTCAACAACCCAGCTGAGCCTCGCGGTGGCGAGCGGGATAGCAGGGCTCAGGAATCTAAACGTTTCCGTTGAGGAGCTTGCAAAGGTTCTCGGCAGAGGTAAAAACAGTGGAGCAGGCATCTACTCCTTTAAATACGGAGGTTTTGTGATAGACGGCGGCGTTAAGGACGGCATACCTCCGCTCATCTTCCGCGAGGATTTCCCCGATAGCTGGGCATTTCTCCTCATAATCCCAGAGCTGGAGCCCGGCCTCGATGAAGAGGAAGAAAAGCCCGTCATGGCAGGAGTTGTTGGAAGGGTGGACGTCGCGATGGAGATATCCCATAGAATCCTGCTCGGTCTCCTTCCAGCGCTCAAAGAGAGGAACATAAAAACCTTCGGCGAACATCTAAGTGCCATTCAGAGCCTCGTGGGTAGGCACTTCGAAGCCTACCAAGGTGGCGAGTTCAGGGAAGACGTTGAGCTGGTACTTGACTTTTTGGCTCAGAAAACCTACGGGTATGGCCAGAGCTCCTGGGGACCGACGGTTTATGGGCTGATACTCAAGAGTGAGTTCGCAAGACTGAGTGCTGAAGCCCACGATTACCTTCGGGAACACGGAATTAGAGCGAGGGTTGAGCTGGGCCTTCCGAGGAACAAAGGTGCCGAGATAGCCGGGGAGAACGTCTTTCTTGAAAGGCTCCTAAAGAATGTGATGGGTGGGGAAAGTTGACCCTCGATCGCTTCATCAGGGTAAAATACAAGGTCGATAAAGCAAAAGTTGCCCGCCTAAAGGGAATCTTAAGAGAGCTTGGCTTGGAGTGTGCGAGGACAATTGAGGAAAAGGTTGACCTTCAGTTTGATGCTCTCAGGAGCCTGCACGAGAACCTGGATGACGGTGAGCTCTTCATAAAGCTCGTTATTGCTAACTCTATAGTCAGCTACCAGCTGACCGCCAAAGGCGAGCGGTGGTGGTGGGAGTTCTCGCAATATTTCTCTGATAACCCCCCAACTGAGGGCATAGCCGAGGCCTACGCTGAGTTTCTTCCAGTTTCGAGAACTAACAGGCGTCTCGTCGCTGGGAAGATAAAGCGGCTTGAGAAGCTCGAACCTTTTCTCAAGGAACTAACCCTTGACGACCTCAGAAGATACTACTTCGACAACATGGTGGCGCTCAGAGACGACCTGGCCATCGTGCTTGGTTCAAAGAAGAACGCTAAGACAATTGTCTTTGCTGTCAAGATGTTCGGCTATGCCGGGAGGATAACCTTTGGGGAGTTCGTTCCGTATCCAATGGCTATAGAAATCCCTGACGATGTGAGGATAAACACTTACACCAAGCGATTTACAAATGAGCCGCCGGTTAGCTTCTGGCAAAAGATAGCCGAGGAAGTTTCAATCCCACCGCTTCATATTGACTCGATTTTATGGCCGGTTCTTGGTGAGAATGAGGAGGTTAAGGAGAGGCTAAAAAAGCACTGTAATAAGGCTGAAAAGGTTCTGGAGCTTACCGTTCTGTAGCCTTTCTTAACCCCTTCGTTTTTATTAATCCCACTTAAAAGACAAAATTTTTATACTTCCAATATTAGTTGTAACATGATTGGAAACTCTTTCACGGTGATGCTGATAATTGGAGGTGAATTGTATGTGGTGGGGATTTCAGCTTGAGTTTAAGCAGAGCCTTCGAACTAAGAAGCTCTGGGTAATACTCGGCATAATGGCGCTTCTTTACATTCCTGTGTTCTACATCATGAAGAGCATGGGGGCGCAGGATTTCACCGTTGAGGCCGCCATGACGTTTCTGATACAGTTCGTCACGGGCATGGCGGGCTTCTTCATTGGAATACTCGCCCTTCTCATGGGTGCTACGGCAATAAACAGTGAGATAGAAAAGGGAACTCTCCGCGTTGCGATGAGCAAACCCATAAAGAGGCTGAGCTACATAGGCGGCAAATTCCTTGCCCATGCAGTGGTTCTCTTCATCGCCCTGCTCCTCTCAACGCTAATCGGCGTTCTAGGGGTTGTCTACCTTGGTGTTCCGCTGAGCGGCCAGCTCGTGGCGGATGTTCTGCTCCTGAACATGCTGCTCCTCCTGGCAATGCTTCAGCTCGTTGCCCTTGGATACATACTCTCGACTCTCATAAAGTCCTCGAGCTCTGCCCTTGGAGCGGCTCTGGTTCTGGTCTTCGTGCTGTTCCTCATCATGCCAAACATTGTAGGCTACCTTGTGTTTAAGGAGATGATGGACAACCCAGATATGAGCATGAGTGACGTCAAGCAGCTGCAGAAGGATTACACCACTAAATATCTCTTCTACGTGCCCACTTCCCAGGTAGGGGTAATCACCGAAGACGTTGGGACAACCATCGACGAAGGTGCTGAAAATCCTGAATACAGAGGTATGGCATACGCCATAAGCCACAACCTCGTGAACTTCGGGATAATAGTCGGAATGACTCTCCTCTATTTGATCGTCGGATTTTACAGGTTCAACAGGATGGACCTAAGGTGATGCTCATGCTGAGGATTGAGAACCTGGTCAAGGTTTACAAGGACGTTAGAGCCCTGGACGGCCTCAACCTCGAGGTGAAGCACGGCCAGATATACGGTTTCCTCGGGCCGAACGGTGCCGGAAAGAGCACCACCATCCTGAGCGTCCTTGGCCTAATCTTTCCCCAGGAGGGAAGGATAGAGCTCTTCGGTGAGGAGGTTTTTAGGGACGGAAAGTACGACGAGAACAAGCTCGTCGAGGCTAAGAGGAGAATAGGCTACATGCCCGAGCACGCCACCCTCTGGGAATTCCTTACCCCAATGCAGACGCTTGATATAATCGGTGAGGCCTTCGGAATTCCAAAGACCGAGAGGGAAAAGCGCGCGAAGGAGCTCCTCCAGCTCGTCAACCTGTGGGAGGTCAGGGACAAAAAGGTGGGCAAGTTCTCCAAGGGAATGCGCCAGCGTCTGCTTCTTGCCCAGGCGCTCATCAATGATCCTGAGCTTTTGATCCTCGATGAACCTATGACGGGTCTTGACCCAACGGGAATAGCGGAGTTCAAGGAAATCATCAGGGAGCAGAAGAAGGCTGGAAAGACTGTGTTTTTCTCGTCGCACATCCTTGCCCACGTGGAGGAGATATGCGACACCGTTGGTGTCATAGTCAAAGGCAAGCTCCGCGTTGAGGACAACCTTGACAACATCAAGCGCGAGTTCCTCATGAGGGCCGGCTACACGATAGTCCTCGAGACAAACAAGCCCATTGACTTCAGTGGAGCTGAGTGGGCCGTCACGCCTCTGGGAGAGAGGAAGTACCGCATCGTGGCTCCGGGAGACATCAGGGAAGAAATCCATGACTTCGTAGCATCACAGGGTGCTAAGATACTTACGATGCAGGTCAAGGAACCCAGCCTCGAGGAGATCTTTCTCAAGATGATTGAATAACTTTCTTTTCCTTTTTGAGGGGGATTTTGGCCGTCTTCAGAAATAAAATAGAGAATCAGAGTTTTGCCCTCTCGAACTCTTCCTTTTTATCAAGCGGCTTTGTGGCGTCGATTCCCCACTTTGTGGTGAGGCTCTTTTCAGCCGAGGGATCAAGGGAGCTTCCGCGGGCGTTGGGCACTACCACAAGATCTTTATCGGCCTGGAAGCGCGTCGCTATCGCCCACTCAACTTCCCTGTCATCGTATATGTTGATGTCCTCGTCCACAACGACGACGTGTTTCAGGCTCGGGTGCCCTGCAAATGCCGCTAAAATCGCGTTCTTGCCGTCGCCATCGTGTTGCTTGGTTATGCTGACGACCGCGTGGAGCCACATTGTCCCACCCTCCGTTAGGCGGACACCGTGAACCTTGGGGACGACCCTCTTTACGCTCGCGTATATCTGAGGCTCCTTCGGGAGGCCCATGAGCATGTAGTGCTCGTAGCCGCCAGGCAGGAGGGCGTGGAATATTGGATTCTCCATGTGGTGCATTCTCTCGAAGACCACTACGGGCTGCTTCCTTATGTAGTCGTAGGTTCCGGTTATGTCCACGAAGGGACCCTCATCGGTGAGCTCCGGAAGTATCTTGGCCTCGAAGACGAACTCGCTCTCAACTGGAACGGGAATGTCACCAATCTCAGTGACTTCTAGGGGCTTTCCAAAGGCCCTCTGGCTTATAGCCGACGCTATCTCGAGTTCGCTCACGCCGTAGGCTACACTCGTTGCTCCGGCGAGGAGAAGGTGTATGGGATTGCCGACGACTATCCTAACGTCGAGCTCCTCCCCGCGCTCCGCTCTATCCTTCCACATCGAATAAAGGTGCCTTGGCACAAGCCTTATCGCGACGCGCTTCTCGTCGATAACCATCATTCTGTGAAAGGACATGTTAACAAAGCCATTCTCGTCCTTAGCGATGACCATGGCCGAGGTGAAGTACTGACCGCCGTCCTTCGGGTAGTACTTTGGAATCGGGAGCTCCTTAAGAGAGAAATCTCTGGTAGAACTCTCCATGAACGGGGCGTTCTTGACCATCTGGTACGGCAGGGGGTTCTCCATGGCATCTGCTATGAGGTGAAGAATTTCTTCCTTCCTGATCCCAAGATATCCTGCTATTCTCTCCCTCGTTGACCAGATGTTTCCTGCAACTTCCCAGCCGTCCACGTTTCTGAAGAGAACGGGTCTGTCCTTATATTCTAGTAAATAGCGCGTTATCTCAAGCTCCTTGCTGACGGGCTTATCAATGACGACCGTATCATTAAAGTGCTCGATGATTTCCCTCAGCATTTTATCACCTGAGACTACTGTTCCAAAAGGTCTATAAAGCCTTTTTCCAAACTCCCAGCGATTGGCCATGCCCGTGGTGGTACTTCGTATTCCAGACGGCTCTGCACTGGTGTATATCGAGAAAGCTGATCCCCAGGTGTATTTCAGAATATATGAACTACTGACCTACAAAAAGGATTTTGGCAAATGGGAGAAGCCTGAAAGCCTCTACGACCCATATGAGAGGACATTTCCGGTAGGGGTTCTCCCTAGAGTTAAGAAATTCCTCAACTCCAAGGGTTATCGGGTCAGGGTAAAGGATGAGCGCCAGGTTAGGGGAGTTAAGCTCAACTCCACCTGGAACGAGAACTACATTATGCGCAAATACCAGCAAAGAGCCGTAAAGAAAGCTCTGAAGGAGAAGATGGGAGTTCTCTCCCTTCCCGTTGGAAGCGGAAAGACGGTCGTTGGACTGAGGATAATCCATGAGCTTGACCTATCCGCATTGATAGTGGTTCACACGAAGGAGCTTCTCTATCAGTGGGCCGACAAGGTAAGGGAAGTCCTTGGTGTTGAGCCTGGAATAGTGGGTGACAACAAGTGGGAAGAAAGGGCTGTGACCATAGCGATGATACAGACACTCCTCTCCAGAGGTGCCGATAAGTTGCAGAACGACTATGCGATAGTCATGTTCGATGAATGCCATAGGACATCTGCGGCCGAGAAGTTCTATCAGCTGGGCCTTTCCCTACCTCAGGTGTACCGCTTCGGTCTCTCTGCCACTCCCTGGAGGCGGATTAGGGGGGAAGAGATAAAGATAGAGGCCGTTGTGGGTCCGACTATATTCGAAGTCCGCGCCGAAGACCTGATCAGAGAAGGCTTCCTTGCAAAGCCCCGCTTTGAGATAGTAACTTACGAGTCCAGCATGCCGTCCTTCAGTGAGCGCTACAAGGAGCTCTACGAGGATATGATAATGAACAACGATGAGAGGAACCGGGCGATAATTAGAAAGGCCATTGAGCTTGCTAGGAGAGGCCACCGTGTTCTCATCGACGTTAGGAGGATAGAACATGGCAAGATATTGAAGGGGATGCTTGAGAAGGAAGGAGTAAAGGCCGAGTTCCTCAGCTCAAAGAGCCCGAACAGGTGGGAGATACTCGAGGACTTCAAGGAAGGGAGGATTCCCGTCCTCGTGTCCACGTTGCTCAAGGAGGGCGTTGACATACCGGAAATCTCTGCTATAATCCTCGCTGGCGGTGGTAAGAGTGACATTATGACCATCCAGACTATAGGCAGGGCTTTGAGGCCAAAGAAGGGCATGAAGGCCGTTATAGTTGACGTCCAAGACGACGATCCATTGCTCTTCACGCACTTCCTCGAGAGACAGAAGGCTTTGAAGCAATACTATGGCCGCTATTATGACATGGAGATGAACCTAAAGACCAAGAAGAAGGTCGCCAAATAATGCAGCTCTGGTTAATGCCTCTGAATAGCGTTCGAAGAGGTCGTGTTTTGCTTTTCTGATTCCTTTCTCGTTCCCTCTGAACTCGATGCCTTCATATTCTATCCCCCACAGCACCAACCCCTCCGGTCTCGCCGGTGGAATTTTCCTGGAGTACTCGCCGTTGAGCATCTTCTCCACTTCTTCCTCCGTCAGGATGCCCAGTCCACAGAAGCGGAGTGCATTTACTATTCTTCTGGCCATCTCCCACAGGAAGCTTTTGCCTTCGAGCTCAATTATGTAGTATCCTTGGCGTTTGATGATATCGGCTCTAATCAGTTCTCTCACGGGGTTTTTGTGGGGCTCAAGCCTTGCAAAGGCTGAGAAGTCGTGAGTTCCGATGAAGAGCTTTGCGCACTCCCTCATAGCCTTTTCATCAAACCCCGCATCAATGAGGTAATAGCGATAGGTCTTTGACTTGGCCCAGAAGCGGGGGTGGAAATCCTCCGGAACCTCGGCAGTTCCGAGAACCCAGACATCCTTCAGGTGGAAGTTGAGCACCTCAGGCCTGACCAGATCCGGCCTCGAAGCAACGTCAAAGGCCACAACGTTGAAGAATGCAGAAACGCCCCGATCAGTTCTTGATGCACCCTTGAAGTTGGAGCTCTCAACGTCCTCTATTATACCCAGCTTAGTGAGAGCCCTAATGATTTCCCCCTCGACGGTTCTAAGGCCTGGTTGCCTCTGAAAGCCATAGAAGGCAGTTCCGTCGTAAGCTATACGAAGGGCAAGCCTCATGATGGGAAGTTGTTAAGTGAAAGTTAAAGCCTTTTTGGTGTTTAATCTGTTGGCATTATGACAATTATATATGTAAAAATTGGGCAGATTTTGACAGATATCTTCAAAACTTTTCGAAATGTTTAATAAAATTGCCTTAGGATTATCAGCTTAGAAAGAGCTGAAGGAGGTGATCACCAAGTGGAGTCGGCAATTGAACCTGAGGTCTTCATAAACATCGTGAACTTTGATATTATGTGGCGGTTCGTTCTTAAGAACTTTGGTGGGGACTCGAAAAATGTCGGAAAAGATGCCAAGCCGATATTTTCATCACACTTTTCTATTCAAAACGAAAAGATAGATAATGAGAAAGGTCAGAGATACGGCTCCCTGTAGAGCGGCCTCAGAAAGACCTCAAAGGCCGCCACCGGCATTTCTATTCCCCAGTTTTCCAGCACCTTCGGGTGTATCTCCCCAATTATTCCTACTTCCTGACCGTTCACGATGATTTTTCCGACCCTTCCCGGGATGAAGCTGTTGTGCTCGATCTCTTTCAACTCATACTCGAGGCCGAGGTGGTGCATAACGCTGTCGAGAATCTCTTTAACTTCCGTGAAAGTTACGCGTGGATGGGCTATGGCAACTGCAAGCTTGCTCTCGCTTACGGTCTTGGTCTCCTTGTTCTCGTTTATGAGCGTTGTCTTTCCTACCTCGAATATTCTCTGCGGGTACTCCTCGTGGGTGTTCTGGCTCAGGAACTCCATTAAGCTGGGAATCAGCCATGCCCTCAAAGCGGACCACTTGGGGCTTATGGGATTCTCTATTTCCACGAGTCTCGCCGGCGGATGATGACCGTACTCCTCAAAGGGATGCTCTCCGAAGTCGAGGTTCATCTTGGTGTACTGAGCCTCCCTGTTGGTCAGGTTGAAAGTCATAACCTCCTGAAGGCCGTAGCCAACCATGAGCTCCCTCACGGTATCTTCAAACTCAACGAACTTATCTCCCCTGCCCTGGACGGCAAGCTTCGGCTCCTCCGGTTTGATCTCGTTGTAGCCGTAAGCTATGAGGACGTCCTCGAGCACATCACGGGCGTGCATTATGTCATCGCGGAATGCCGGGTACTTGAGCTTGGCCTTTCCATTTTCGAGTTCCACCTCGTAAAACATCCTCTCGAGGAGCTCCTTGATTTCTTCGTCGCTCAGATCTATCCCTGCGAGCCTCCTGATGTACTCGAACTCAACCTCGAACTCCTTTGGAGTTAGGTTGGGTGTCTCTATCTCGAAGTCTCCGTAAACGACCTTTACACTCTTTATCTTCCCGCCGCGCTCGGCCAGAGCAGTGACAACAACGTTAAGGGCGAGCATAATCTTGTTCAAGTCCCAGCCAGTGACGTCGACGAAGACGTTTCTGGTCTCAGTCGTCACCCTTCCGGTCAGCTCGGAGTTGATAATAGGGGGCATGGAAAGGACATTGCCCTCGCTGTCGACGAGGAGCGGGTAATATGGCTTGTCCTTTATCAGATGGCCGTATTCCTTGCCCTTCTCGTGCTTCTCGAGGATTTCTTCGAGACTCATCTTTTCCTCAAAGCCCAGCGGAACGAACTTCTCAGTCTTCTCAGCGGCGCGGTAATAAATTGGCGGCTTAACCTTGTCGAAGTCGAAGATGCCTATTGCAACTTCCCTTCTGCGCCTTCCGAACGTTAGCGCCACCTTTTCCTGGAGGTTGATCATCTGCTTGAGAGCCTCATCGTCGAGGCTGAGGCCCTCAACGATGGCGTAGACACCGTAGGGCCTGATATCTTTCAGCTTTTCATCAACGTAAACAACGACGTCGCTCTTTTCGACCTCATACCTTGGCAGGCCCTTCGCCATCCCAAGTGCCCAGCGGATCTGCCTCGCTATTCCCTCGGCGCTCCAGAGGTCTGGCCTGTTGGTGTCCTTTGAGTCTGCCTTGAAGTAGATCTGACCGTTCTCCTCCCAAACGTCGTCGAGCTCGCATTTCGCGTAGAGGAAAAGGTCTTCCCATTCCTCAACGGTGAAGCTCTTTCCGACGAGCCTCTCTAAATCCGCTTTCGAAACATCGAACTTCGGCATGAGCATCACCCCTTTACCAGACCAGCCTCGCCTCTCTCAGCCACCCCAGGTCGTAGCTGAAGAGATACCTTATGTCGTCGATTCCGAGTTTGAACATGGCAAGTCTGTCAATTCCAATTCCCCACGCTATTACAGGAACATCTATGCCTAGGGCCCTCGTCATTTCCTCTCTGAATATTCCAGCGCCGCCGAACTCGACCCAGCCGAGCTCGGGATGGTAGGCGCTCATCTGTACGCTCGGCTCGGTGAACGGATAATAGTCCGGCAGGAACTTGACTTTCTTGGCTCCGGCGATCTCAACGGCGAAGCGCTTGAGTATACCCAAGAGATGCCTGAAGTTGAGGTCTTCACCAACCACGAAACCGTCCACCTGGTTGAATTCTATGAGGTGCGTCCTGTCCAGGACGTCGGGCCTGAAAACGCGCTGTATCGTGAAGTATTTGCCCGGAATCTCGACACCTTTAGCAAGCTGCCTGCCGCTTAGGGCGGTACCGTGGGCTCTCGGCATCAGCAACATGGCTCTCTCCGGACTCCAGACGTAGCCCCAGCCGCGTGAGCCAGCTAAGCCTCTCTCGTGGGCGGTCTTAACCCTCTCGACGAGTTCTTTATTGGGTAGGTAGCCGCTTTTCGGATATTTAAGCTGATAAGTGTCTGTCCATTCTCTTGCCGGATGGTTCTGAGGCTGGAAGAGAGCGTCGAAGTTCCAGAACTGCGTCTCTATGAGGCTGTCAACAGTCATTTCGATGAAGCCCATCTCTATGAGCCTTCTCCTTATCTTGTCGAGGAATGCCCTGTAGGGCTGCTTCTTGCCGGGATAAATCCTTCTCACCGGCGCCTGGATGTTGAAGCGCTTGAACTCGACCTCACGCCACTTTCCGGACTTTATGAGCTCCGGCGTGAGGGTTGAGACTTCCTCCTTGAGCTCAAGGCCTTTATTTGCGAGCTCCTCTCCTTCGGGCGTTATCTCGACGGTTCTTTCGGTTACGATGTCTTCTTCGGCTATCTTCCTTCTCTTGAGGTCGTTCACCTTGATAATTTCCTCAATCTCACTGACGGGAATAGCTTCTTTCTCGGCGAGGAGCTTTAGTGCCCTGTCAATCGCTCTCTCCTCGGCTTTAAGGCCATTCTCCGTTATCTCGAGGACGAGCTTTCCATCCTCCTTCCTAATGCTCGCCCAGCCCTCCTTCCTGAGGAGGCCGACTATCGGCTTCAGCTCGTCCTCGCTGAGGACTTCTTTGAGGTCATCGAGTGTGACCTTGCCCTTTTTCCTGAGGACTTTCAGAGCCCTCCATTCTGGCAGTCCAATTTGAGCATATTTCTTACCGGTCTCGGTTAGCTTTGCTATCCTCTCGCTCTTCTCGTGGAGCCTCGCCAGACCTTTGCTCTGAAGCCAGAGAACGGCTCTCATGACCGCGACCTGGTCGAGACCGGTTTTTTCAACGAGCTCGTCGAATTTAGCCTTTTTCAACTCGTTAAGTTTTATGAGCGTCAGCTTCTCTTGATAGCTAAGCTCCATAGGGCCACCTCCTTGGGTTGAGTTTGAGAAGAGTTACTTAAGAATTGCGGTGAAAGAAAAATAAGGAAAACTCACTTCTTGTGGGGGAAGAAGACGACCTTTCCAGTCTTGCCGGCGCGCATGAGCTCAAAGGCTTCCTCAAACTTGTCGAAGCCCTTGTACTTGTGGGTTATTATTGGATCGAGGTTGAGCTTGCCGCTCTGAATAAGGCTCGAAACGGTGTACCAGGTCTCCCAGAGGTGCCTTCCGGTTATTCCGTGTACTTCAAGGGCCTTGAAGATTACGAGGTTGTTGATGTCAAAGGTGACCTCTCTCGGGAAGAGGCCGAGCAACGAGACCCTTCCTCCCGGTGTTACCGCCTGGAGGCCCTGTTCGAAGGCCTTAGGAGCGCCGCTGAACTCGAGAAAGACTTCAACACCGGCTCCATCAGTTATGTCCATAACGAACTTAACTGGATCCTCTTCGAAGGGGTTGACAACGTAGTCAGCACCAACTTTCTTTGCTAGCTCGCGTCTAAACTCGCTTGGCTCGCTGACGATGACAGGATAAGCGCCACTGGCCTTAGCAACGGCTATACCTAGGAGACCGAGCGGACCTGCGCCTGTGATAAGCGTGCTCCTTCCAGCTATTGGACCAGCAAGAACTGTATCAACGGCGTTTCCAAGGGGCTCTTGGAGGGTTGCATACTCGGGAGGCATGTCTTTCGGATTCTTCCAAGCGTTCTGGGCGGGAACTATAGCGTATTCGGCAAAGACACCGTCCATGTCAACGCCGAATATCTTTGTGTTCTGGCAGACGTGGTAGCGATTGTGCTTGCAGGCGTAACATTTTCCACAGACTATGTGAGTCTCAGCTGAAATGTAATCACCAACATTGATTGTATCAACGCCGGGACCAACCTCGATGACCTCTCCGGCGACTTCGTGACCCATTATCTGGGGCGGTTTGATCCTGCTCTGCGCCCATTCGTTCCATTCATAGATGTGCAGGTCAGTTCCACAGATACTGGTGGCAAGAACCTTGATGAGAACCTCTCCAGGACCGGGCTTGGGGATATCAACTTCAACGAGCTCCGCACCGTAGGCGGGCTTCGTCTTAACGATCGCCGGCATCTTTTCGGCCATAGCAACCATCTCCTTAATGTTTACATGCTTATCTAAATGGCGGGGCGATATAAACCTTTTGTGAAGGTTCAATGATGTAAACAATAGTTTTCCTGATGGATTATCGGAAACCTTATATTCTCCTTTGAGTATTTTCCAACTAAGTAAAGGGGGTCTAAAGATGGCGCTGATAGTCGTGACCGGGCGAGGAGGTGCGGGAAAAACTACCACCACTGCTAACCTTAGCACTTTCTTAGCCATGAGGGAATATCGTGTCCTTGCTGTCGATGGTGACTTATACCTGCCTAACCTTGGTTTCCACTTTGCACTTGATACTGTAAAGTACACTCTCCACTCGCTTCTCAAAAATCCCGAACTTGATCCTGAATGGGCCATCTACAAACATCCCCAGACGGGAGTTCATGTGATGCCAGGAAGCACGCAGCTTCAGGATGTTCTGGGCATCTCTCCAAAGAGATTAGTAGATATTCTGGAAAGAGTCAAATATCGGTTCGGAGTTGTTTTCGTGGACTCGCCCACTGGAATTCCATTTGACACGCTTCCTACCTTTGAGCTTGCCAACTATCAACTTATAGTGGTTGAAATAGAGCGCTCTCCGATATACTCTTTCGAGGTAATGGTTAAGAACGAGATAGAAAAGCTGAAAGCCCTAGGTGAGAGATATAATCTCAACATTGGTGTGATACTGAACAAGGTCAGGGAGTCAGAGGACATAGTTGACAAGATTATAGAGGCCGTTGAAGAAGACCTCAATGTTCCAGTTCTTGGGTGGATACCCTTTGATAACAAAGTTCCTGAGTCCATCAATTTGGGTGTCCCTGTCATTAAGTACTATCCTAACAGTGATGCCGCCATAGCCTTTCGGGAAACTGGAGAAGTCCTTGAAGAATGGATATTCGGCTGATTTCTGGGGGTGTTGAAATGAACATGGAAGGGCTCGTGGAGAAGGTAGCTAGCGGAGAAATAAAATTCCATCAGGTTGAAAAATATACAAACGGCGACAAGAAGCTCGCCACTGAAATAAGAAGGAAAGCTCTTGAGAAAAAGTTTGGGATAAGCCTCGAGAACATTGGACATTACTCCATAGACCCCAACCAAGTTATCGGAAGGAACATCGAGAACATGATAGGCGTCGTCCAGATACCGATGGGCGTTGCCGGACCGCTCAAAATTAACGGTGAATACGCCAAGGGGGAGTTCTACATTCCGCTCGCGACGACGGAGGGTGCATTAGTAGCTTCAGTCAACCGCGGTTGTTCTGCATTGACGGCAGCCGGCGGGGTCAAGACAACAATTATAAGTGATAAAATGACCCGTGCGCCGCTCCTAAAGTGTCCGGACGCAAGAAAGGCAAGAGAAGTTGCGGAGTGGGTCAAGGCAAACATTGGCTACCTCCAGGAGAAGGCTGTCTCTAAAGTTACGCGGCATGGAAAGCTCCGCGACGTTAAGCCCTTTATCGTCGGCAATAACCTCTATCTGAGGTTTGAGTTTGAGACCGGCGACGCCATGGGTATGAACATGGTCACCATTTCGAGCGAGGAGATAATGAAGGTCATCGAAGAGGAGTTTTCGGACGTTAAGTACCTTGCCCTCTCAGGAAACCTCTGTGTTGACAAAAAGCCCAACGCAATGAACTTCATCAACGGGCGCGGAAAGACGGTCATAGCCGAGGCGATAATCCCACGCGAGATCGTCGAGAAAAAGCTGAAGACCACTCCGGAGCTCATAGCAGAGGTCAACTACCGCAAGAACCTTGTGGGTTCAGCCCAGGCTGGCTCCTACGGCTTCAACGCCCACTTCGCCAACATTGTGGGCGCGATATTCCTTGCAACGGGCCAGGACGAGGCACAGATTACGGAAGGGGCCCACGGCATAACTCTTGCGGAGGTTACCCCAGAAGGAGACCTCTACATCAGCATAACAATGCCAAGCCTCGAGATAGGAACCGTCGGTGGTGGAACTAGGGTCCCGACCCAGAGGGAAGCCCTGAGCATCATGGGAGTTGCCGGTGGTGGTGATCCACCTGGAACGAACGCCAAGAAGTTCGCGGAGATAATCGCTGGTGCAGTCTTGGCTGGAGAGCTTTCACTGCTGGCTGCAATAGCGGCGAAGCACCTCGCCAAGGCTCACAAGGAGCTTGGGCGTTGAGCTTCTTTCCTCTTTTACCCAACGCTTAAAAATCCTAGAAGAGACGTATTTGGGGATGATGACCATTTCCCTCACTCTGAAGAGTGATGAGGAGCCGATGCTCTGACCCGGATATCCCTGTACTTATTGTAATCTAAACTGGTGAGAAAGCCCAAATTTATCCTTAGCCCCTCTATTATATTCCTGGATAACATAAAGCAAAAGAAAAATTAATTAGGATGTTTCCCAAAAAATGTTGGGATGTCTATGATGGTTACAGTTGAAATAGATGGGGACGCCTGCAGTGTTGTATCAATGAGCAGTCACTCAAAGTTGTTTGAGTTTTTATTTGAGAACATGCCAATACAGTCCCTTCATTACAGGACCTTTCTCGCAGATAAAGGTGTGTACATTGTAGAAACCCACGGGACGAAACTTTTAAGACTGGAATGTCCTGAGGGAAAGAAAGCCCTTCTGCATGAGCTTCATCATAGTGAAATTACTCCCCAGGTATTTCTCGAGACGTATCTGAGGGCTCTCTTCAACGTGCTTGACTTAGCCAAGATCAAAGAGAAGGTCGTTCTTCAGTATTATGTCGTCGATAAGTTCGTGCAACCAGTAAAAATTGAGATCAAGGATCATCCCGCTGGGTTTAGGAAGGGCTCCTTTACACTAATCGACGAGTTAATTGCTCAAAACTACGGAAAAGTTGGGCTAGGAAACGTTCGAAAGCTGACAAAGATACGATATGACCCATTGGACATCTTTGGTGGGAAAACCATTGGAAACACGATCCTGATTTTCAATAAGCGTGACTTACGTGAGCTGGCGTTCTTGTATTTCGACGACTATAAGACTGCAAAGACGCTGTTTACCCACACAACTGATTTTTATCTGAACAGTGTGTTTTTTGGTCATCTCAAATTCAAAATACGCAAATTCCTTGGCATTTGATGAATTCAAAGAATAAAATGGAACTTAAAAGGAAACTTCAAGGTGCGGATCCTTGGACTTCCTTCAGCTTTTTCTTTACGAGCTGGCTCACGAGCTTTCCGTCGGCCCTTCCGCGGAGCTTCGCCATAGCGCGGCCCATTATCATACCCATCGCTCCCATGCCCTTGGCCTTTATGACTTCGATGTTCTGCTGGATGACTTCGTCTATGATGCGCTCAACTTCCTCCTCGCTGAGCAGCGTCAGGCCCTTTTCTTCAGCAACCTGCTGGGCCGTCTTCTCTGGGTGAAGCGCGAGTTCCTTGAATATCTCTTCGAAGGCCTCCTTGGCTATCTTGCCGTTGAGATAGAGCTCAAAAGCATCCCTGATGTGCTCGTCGGTGATGTTTTCGATGGGAACCTCCTTTTTGAGACCCTTGAGTACGACGACGAGTATTGATGCAGCGAGGGACGGCTTGACACCCTTCGCTATGAGCTCTTCGAAGAGCTCGTCGCGTTCGTCATTTACAAGGGTTTCAGCAAGGCTCTTGTCGATATTGTACTCCTTTACGTAGCGTTCGGCCCTCTCCTGCGGGAGCTCTGGCAGGTTGGCGAGTATCTCCTCTTTCATATCCTCCGTGATGAGTATCGGCGGTATGTCTGTCTCGGGATACATCCTCGCCTTGCCGGGAAGCGGGCGCATGTACTGGGTGTTTCCATCGGGTAGAGCTCTTCTTGTTTCCTCCGGCACGCCGTCTATAGCCTCCCTCGCCCTCTGGAGAACCTCGCGGAGTGCTTTCTTGGCAGTTTCCTCCTCTGCGGCGACGAGGACGAAGGCGTCATCCTCGCCGAGACCGAGTTTTTCGATAACTGCATTAACCTCCAATTCTGTAATTCCATAATTCGGTAATTCATCAATGTGGAAGATACCTTTCACGTATTTCTTGGCTCTGTCAGCCATCTCAGTTCCGAGCCTCCTGCCGGGCTGAATCTCTTTCCCGATGAGCCCGCGGAACTTGGGGAGCTTAACGGCGAGGACCTTTCCACCGTTATTTATCGTGCGCGCTATTATCTTAGAGCCAGTGTTCTCGAATATCTCAGTGACGTCGTAGAATTCCTCTTTGATGTCCTCTGGCTTGACTCCGCGCCTCCTCAGCTCGTCTCGTATCTCGAGGAGCTTGAGCTGCCTTTCGATTTCTCTCTCAATGATGATTGGTATCATATCTAGCTCCTGGACCCCCTTGATCTCTACTCTGGCACCGCCCTTTATTGAAATGTTGAGATCCTGCCTGATGGTTCCAAGACCGCGCTTGACTTTCCTCGTCGCTCTCAGAGCGTCGCCTATGTATTTGGCGACCACCTTTGCCTGCTCCGGGTGGTGTATGTCCGGAGTCGTGCTTATCTCAACGAGAGGAATACCCAGCCTGTCGAGGCGGTAGATTACCTCCTTGTCTTTCCTCTCGACTATTCTACAGGCGTCCTCTTCAAGGCAAATCGTTGGGATTCCAACACTTCCCCACGGTGTGTCCACCTTTCCGTTCATGGCTATTATTGCCGTCCTCTGGAAGCCTGAGACGTTGGAGCCATCTATGACGATTTTACGCATGAAGTGAACCTCGTCAATGGGAGTGGCGTTGAGAAGGTAGGAAATCTGAAGGGCGACCTTGAGGGCTTCTTCATCCGGCATGTGTGGCGGCTCTTCGTCAATGTAAACGAGGTCTGCCAGTTCGTAACTGCCCTCGTAGATGTAAGTCCTCCCCTTCTTGAACTCCTCCAGAGCAGCCGGATCAATCTCGCCGAGCTCGCTTATAGTTGGCCTTAAACGACGCTGGAAGGTAAACTCCACCTCGTCGCTCAGCTCGCTTGGAACGGGTGAGAATAGCTTTTTGGTGTCGAGTTGCCTGTGGATTTCAAGACCGACCTTAAGACCAAGCTTCTCGTAATCGTACGCCATTGTCATCACCTCAGGAACGTGTCAAACCTCGTGTAGGGCGTTATCTCGCCCGCATAGTTCGTGAGCATCATTTCCCTGACCTCTTTTGGATCATCAGTGTGGCCAAGCACCCACATAAGCTTGACGTAAGCCGTCTCTGGAAGCATGTCTTCGCACGGAATAACGCCCGCCTTGAGGAGCCTTCTTCCAGTGGAGTAAACGTTGAGATTCACCCTGCCGTAGAGACACTGACTCGTCATGCAGACGGCAACGCCTTCCTCAGTAGCGCGTTGTATTGAGTCTATGACGTAGGTCGGCACGTGGCCGAGACCGGTTCCCTCTATGACTATGCCCTTGTACCCCTTGTCCACGAAGAAGTCTATTATCTCGGTGCTCATTCCGGGGAAGGCCTTTACCAAAGCGACCTTCTCCTCCATCTCGTCGTCGACCCAGACCTCGCTTTCAGTCCTTCTGCGGTAGTCCTTTCTGAGGAACTCAATCTCACCACCCGGCCATATTCTGGCTATCGGTATATCGTTTATGCTCCTGAAGGCGTCCCTCCTGCTGGTGTGCATCTTCCTGACCTTGGTTCCCCTGTGAGCGAGACAGTATGTGTCACTCGTCTCCCCATGCATTACAACGGCAACCTCGCCGAAATCAGCCCTTGCCATCCTGACAGAGCATATGAGGTTCATCGCCGCGTCGCTGCTCGGCCTGTCCGAGCTTCTTTGAGCGCCGACGAGTATGACCGGTTTGCCCAAGTCCCTGAGCATGAAGCTCAAAGCCGATGCGGTGTATGCCATCGTATCCGTCCCGTGGGCTATGATGACGCCGTCCTCGCCGTTGTTCAGTATGCCCGCAACTTCGTGGGCTATCCTGACCCAGTACGTCGGGCGCATGTCCTCACTGAGGATGTTCATAAGGAGCTTCGGTGTTATGTTGGCTATTTCAAAAATCTCCGGAACTGCCTTGGCAAGTTCCTCCGCAGTGAAAGCCGGATGGACGGCTCCAGTCTTGTAGTCTATCCTGCTTGCTATGGTTCCGCCCGTTCCAAGGATAGCAACGTTTGGAAGCTCTGGCCTTTTCGGAAACACTTCTTCGAACTCTACTTCCTCTCTTGGCTTCGCCTTCTCGATGATTTCAACTGAAACTATCTGATCAACGAGGATTCCAATGTTGTAGCCATTGTCAAGCTTGAGCGTAAGCGTCTCGCCGGTGGAGAGCTCGTAGGGGTTCATGACTATTCCTTCATAGATGCTCTTGTTTCCGTTATCCTTTTCGATTATTCTGACGTAATCCCCAACACTGAGGCCCTTTTCCTGCATAAACCGCTCAACTTTGCGCATAGCCTTTCCCTCCGCCTTATACTGGTGAGAGGTTAATATAAACCTTCGGGCTGGATGAATGACAAGAATCTCCCAAAAATTTAGATGAATTCTGTCATAATGACAATTACTTAGGTGCTATCTTAAATCTAGGCTCCTCTATCCACTCTGACTTGCACTTCGGACAGCGGGAGGGTATGTTTATCTCCGGCCTGAAGATAAAGCCACACTTCCTACACTCGGCGGGCTTTATGAGAAGAACCTTTCCCTCACGCTTAAGGGTCTTTTGTATGGCCTTCAGGTCTTCGAGGATTACCTTTTTCGCCCCTCTGCCGCGGAGTTCCAATGCTACTGCCAGCTCACCCGGTGAGTAATCGCGCTCCTCCAAAAGCTTTATTATGCGCTGCCTACGAGTCATCATCGCGAGATTGTCGAAAAGGTGAGATATAAAGCTTAGGGTGGGAACATGATAGTCGAGAAGGCTGAAAAGGTTCTTAAAGCACATAGCCTCTGTGACCACTGCCTCGGCAGGCTCTTTGCCCGCCTTGGAAGAAGTACTAACGAGGAACGCGGGAAGGCAATAAGGTTCGTCCTCAACATGGAGCGCTCAGCGAAAGGATTAGAGCCAATAGAAGAGGCTGAGAAGTGTGAGCTCTGCGGGAACGTTTTTGAGAGGATTCCCGAACTCATTGAACTCATGAAAAAGGTGAGCAAAGGGATAGAGTTCGACACTTTTTTAGTCGGTTCCCGCTTCTCCAAGGAGATAAAAGAGAGGGAAAAAGCCCTCTGGGAGGAGTTCGGTATAGACACTGGCGAGCCCATAAACAGAGAATTCAACCGCGAGCTTGGCAAGGCCTTTGGCCTCGCAACTGGAAAGGATACCTCAAAAACTCCGGATGTTGTTTTCATAGTCGAGCCATATTCGGGGAAGATCGAGCTTCAGATAAATCCCCTCTACATTTATGGCCGCTATAGAAAGCTTGTTAGGGGCATTCCGCAGACGCCTCTCCCGGAATTGGAGGAGAGCGTTGCGTCTATAATTTGCCGTCCATTTTCCAGGGCTGCGGGGGGGAAGTGCGTCTTTAAGGGCGCCGGCAGGGAGGATGTTGACGTTAGGATGCTCGGCAATGGCAGGCCCTTCATCCTCGAGATAAAAGGTCCAAAGAAAAGGAAGCTTGATCTCGGAGCTATAGCAAAGGAGATAAATGCGAGCGGAAAGGTGGAGGTTCTTGACCTTCGTTTTGTGACCACTAAGGAGGCTGAGGAAGTTCTCACAAAGAACCATCGGAAGGAATATCTCGCCCTGGTTCTCGTCGAAGATGGTGTAACTCCTGAGGAAGCCAGGGAAGTGGCGGGAGAGCTTAGAGGGCTTGAGATACACCAAAGAACGCCCTGGCGCGTGAGGAAGGCGAGAGCCGACAAAGTAAGGGTCAAAAGGATTCATGAAGCGGAGGCAAGATGGATAGACGAGAAGCACTTTGAGTTGAGGCTAATCACCGATGGCGGCCTCTACATCAAGGAGCTCATCTCGGGTGATAAAGGAAGAACCAAGCCTTCCGTTAGCGACCTCCTCGGGAAGCCAGCCTGGTGCGAAAGGCTGGATGTTCTGAACATCCTCGATGAGTGAAAACTTTATAAACGCTTTTCGCCGATTGGGTAACGGAGCCATAATAGGCTTAGTCCATACGCCGAAAAGGTTTGAAAGTCTGAAAAAGCCCTAATGGATGTCTATATACCCTTTGCGGGATGGGTAAAAATCTGTGAGGTGATTGATATGGTTCAGAAGGCCCACAGCTTTAGGAGGAAGACCAGGGGGAAGCTCAGCAAGAAGCCGAGGAGGAGAGGTCTCCCGCCACTCACCAGGTTCCTCCAGGAGTTTGAGGTCGGGCAGAAGGTTCACATCGTCATCGAGCCTAGCTACCACAAGGGCATGCCCGACCCAAGATTTCACGGAAGGACCGGAACCGTTGTTGGCAAGCGTGGCGATGCCTACATCGTCCAGATTAGGGACGGCGGCAAAATAAAGACCTTCTTCATCCACCCAGTCCACCTCAGGGCTCAGAAGGGATGAGCATGATAGGAAGGAAAAAGCTCGAGGAGCGTTATCTTACCATAGCGGAGACCAAAGAGCTCCTCGAGAGGCGTAAGGCCGAGGGTGTGGAGGAGAACCCGGAGGAACCGATGTTCTACGAGGCCAGAGTTAGCTTGGAACATGCCGAGCGCTTTGCCAAGCTCAAGCCTGAGCAGGCCGTTGAGCTAAAGGAGAAGCTCATAGGCCTCTTCGAGTGGCTCGACGAGAGGCTGGCAGCTAAGCTCGTTGACCTCATGCCAGAAGACTACTTCGACATCCGTGTTATCTTTACCAAGGAAGACTACATGCCTACCCGGGAAGAGGCTGAGGAGATAATAAAGCTCCTCGACGACTACAGGGAGTGACTCCTTTCTTTCCCTTTTCTCGACAAAGTATAAAAACTCCTGATGGGTATAATTTCTGGGGGAGAGAAAATGGATAGGTACCGGAGGCATTCTTACAGGGAGAGTCTCGAAAAGAAGAGGCGGAATGTTGAGTATGAGGAGTACGCCTATGTGCTGGACTATCTGCCGGAAGGATACACTGATTTGAAGACCGGCAGGAGAACCGGAAAGCCTGTGGCACAGGTAATAGGTGAAAAGGCATTCACTCTTCTCGAGGTGGCTCCAAGGGAGGATCTGATGCTGTACGAGAGGGTATTCATAGGCAAGGGGCAGAGGGATAAGATTCTCATGATCAACAAGAAGATCCATTACGATGATCTCACTGCTACCGCTAAGGCTGAACTCCCCTATGTTGTGGAAGAGATAGTCAAGAACAATGAAGAGCGTTTTGTCCAGTTCTTCAACATCGCCCCGCCGATAACCAACAGGCTCCACAGCCTCGAGCTTCTTCCGGGAATAGGCAAGAAGCACATGTGGGAAATCATAGAGGAACGTAAGAAGGAGCCCTTCAAGAGCTTTGAAGATCTGAGGCACAGAGTTAAGGGTCTTCCTGATCCAGCAAAGATGATAACCAAGCGCGTTGTTGATGAGCTTGAAGGGAAGGATCGCTACAGGCTCTTCGTTGGTTCCAGGAGGATATTCAGGGTATGAGGGAGCGCCTCTTTTCTCTCATTTCTAAATACGGATTAAGGGCAAACTCTGACCTTGGACAGAACTTTCTAATAGTAGACGATATCATCGAGAGAAACGTTGAGAGGGCTGAACTTAGCGGAAGAGATGTCGTTCTTGAAATTGGCCCCGGACTTGGTGTTCTCACGGATGCACTCAGCAAGCGTGCCGGGAAGGTTTATGCCATAGAAAAGGACCCACGTCTTGTTGAGATACTGCGAAAGGAGTACAACTGGTCCAACGTCGAGATAATAGAGGGGGACGCTCTAAAGGTTGATTTTCCAGAGTTTAACAAAATAGTCTCAAACCTGCCCTATCAAATTTCCTCCCCGATAACCTTCAGGTTCCTCGGATACGGATTCGAGAGGGCCGTTCTCATCTACCAGCTTGAGTTCGCACAGAGAATGGTGGCAAGGCCGGGCGACAGGAACTACTCTCGCCTCTCACTGATGGTTCAGGCCAAGTCCTACGTTGAACTCGTCGAGAGGATTGGACGAGGTGCGTTCTATCCCCGGCCAAAGGTTGACTCTGCAGTCATTGTCCTTGAACCCAAGCCGAAAAGTGAGGTCATAGAACTGAATGAGGATCTCGTTAGGGCTCTCTTTCAGCACAGGAGGAGTACGGTTGCTGCCGCATTGAAGAAATCCCACCACATGCTTGGTCTCAGCAAGGCTGAGTTCAAGAATGTTAAAGACGTGATTTCCTCGGCACCTTATGCAGAAAAAAGAGTCTTTCAGCTCTCCCCTGAGGAGGTTAAGGAAATAGAAGCATACCTAAAGGTTAACAACATCATCTAGTGAAATTAAGGGTAAAGAAGGTACGGAATTATCTCATTCTTCTTCCTCTTCCGGATAATCTCCAAAGAGTGTCACATAGAGCCTCCTCAACTTTTCGTAATGTCCATTTTCAATCTCCGCCAGCCAGATGAGAGTCGCCCTTACTTTTTCGTCGGTAGTTTGTTCTGCCAGATATGAATAAACATCGTGTGCAATTTTCTCTGTACCCATCAGGTATTCGAGAATGCCCCGGAGGTTTCCCTTAAACACCAGCTCTCTGAGGCGATCTTCGGACAGCTCTACCTCTAGGGCGGGGACATTAACCTTAATAACTTCCTCGCCTGGATACATAGTACGGTACAGCTTTAGCAGTGCTTCGGCGTGTTCCAAGCAGTCTTTATATATACTGAAGAAAAGCTTTGGAATCTGCTCATCCCAGTTGACCTCCTTACTCATTGTGTAGAGTCTGTAGTACATTTCAGCTTCCTTCACTTCTTGATCTATCCAATGAGCTATAAGCTCCTTGGTATCGAGCTGGGAAAGTGCTTCGAGAATTTTTTTAAACTTGATTCTCTCTCTTTCTTTTGTTTTGTAAATGGGGGTGGTCATGATCATCTCCAAATATACATTGGAAAGCAAACCGTTTATACTTTTCGATTTGATATCGATTGATTTTTAAGAGGCACAATAGACTCATCCACCATGATAGTTGCTATCATCGATGGCTATACCGATGAGCCTGCTGGATTGGGTGTTCCCCCGTACCTTGGTATATACCCGCGCTACGCATACGGTGCCATTAAAAAGGCACGTAAAGATGTTAGCATGTTCTATTTGACCATAGATGACCTTCGGGCAACGTTTGATGGTGAAAGGGGAGTTGCCACTAAAAACAAGACACCAAATTTCCCAAAAACGAAAGAGATACTCGAAAGGGCTGACGTTATAATCTACATCGGGGGTCTCCACACTCCGGGTAAGTACCTCTCAGCTGTCCCATCTCAGGTTGAAGAGGTTGCCCTGTTCCTAAAGCCCTTTAAAGGAATTAAAATACTTGGAGGACCGGCTTTCATGGGTTCTGCCCACCAGGGTGGGACAAAGATAACCTCTCGGGAGCTGATGTTTGCTCAGACGGTCTTTGACCACATCGTTTACGGGGACTTGGAGGCTTTTCTTTATGATTTCTTCCGGAATCCCAGAGAAGCCGATCCCTTCAGGTTTCGAACCTATGACGAGCTTCGCGATTACGCCCTCCTGGGTGCAGAGGTCGTGACGCAATTTCCTGACTTCCCAGATTTCGTCATAGTTGAGATTGAGACCCAGCGTGGCTGTCCAAAGGCTATGGGCATAGGCGGCTGCTCCTTCTGCACGGAGCCCGTGAGATATAGAAAGGTCGAGGACAGATCCATTGAGGATATTGTGAGGGAAGTTGAAGTTCTCTACAACCTTGGCGTGAGACACTTCCGCGTCGGTAGGCAGAGTTGCATCTTTTCCTATATGGCAAAATCAAACGGCCGCGTTCCCATACCCAATCCCAAAGCCATTGAAAGACTCTTCCGCGGAATCCGCTTAGTCGCTCCTGACATAAAAACCCTCCACGTGGACAATGCAAATCCTGCGGTGATAGCGAACTATCCTGAGGAGAGCAGGGAGATAGCAAAGGCACTCATTGAGTACGGTACACCCGGAAACGTCGTTGCCTTCGGACTTGAGAGTGCTGATCCAAAGGTGGCCAAGCTCAACAACTTGAACGCCACTGCCGAAGAAACCTACAATGCAGTTAAGCTGCTCAATGAGGTAGGGGGAAAGAGGGGCTACAACGGAATGCCATGGCTCCTCCCAGGAATAAACATACTCTTTGGTCTTCCTGGAGAGACAAAGAAGAGTTACGAGCTGACTTTCCAGTTCCTCAAAAAGCTCCTCGACGATGGCCTGATGGTCAGGCGCATAAACATACGTCAGGTGGTTGTCTTCCCCGGAACCCCTCTCTGGCATATGAGAAATAGAGTAAAGACCGAGAAGCACAAGAAGCTCATCCAGCACTACAAGTACAAGATAAGGCATGAAATCGATCTTCCAATGCTTAAGAGGGTCGTGCCCGTTGGAACGGTTCTCAGGGACGTTAGGGCTGAGGTTTACGACAACGGCCTTACGTACGGCAGACAGATAGGGAGCTATCCACTGATAGTTGGCATTCCCAAAGAAGTCGAGCTTAACAGGTTCTACGATGTTTTAATAGTCGATCACGGCTTTAGAAGCATAACAGGCATTCCGATACCCATAAATGTGAACCAGGAGAGTCCAAAGATTCTTCAGTACATTCCTGGTATCGGTAAGAAGAGGGTTGTGAAGATTCTGTCCAAGAGACCTTTCAGAGATGAAAAGGAATTCTTTAATGTGGTTGGGGATGAGGGAAAAAGAATACTGAAAGATTTAATCACTCTGTAGTGTTCCTCTTTTCTGGCCATGAGAAACCTATGAGGTTCTCGATGAACACAACCTCAGCCCTCAAAGTTTCGTCGGTGACTCCCTCTATTACCAGCACTCCCTTGCGGGGAGTGAATATTCTGTTTTCTGTTGCTCCTTCTGCTGGACCGATCAGGAGCACAACAAGGTGGTCCGGATTCCCTATCTTGCCGCGGCCGATATCGAGCTTAGTCCAGAAGTTCAGGTAAGTCTTTCTGTATCTCAGCCACGTCTGGTTGAAAGCGTACTGCTTGGCGGTTATGTTGTCGTAGCCCATTTCGAGGCCCTTAATGTAGTAGTTTGTTGTGAAGATGTTGGACACTACCCCAGATATCTCAGAGACTGTGAGTGTTCTGTATCTGCAGTCCCCGACATACAGCTGGGGGTTATCTTTACAGTTCTCTACGGAGGGGTCGCCGATAACTATCGTGAAGTACTCATAAAAGCTTCTAATAGTCAGATTCAGGTCAACTTCTGGGCTGCCTGTAATGTAACTGTCCACGGTAATGTTGAATATCTTGGAGCCCGCTGGGGGGGCAGTTCCCTGCTCGATGAGCTTCTGGTACTGCTCAGCGGTGAGGGCGTAGAACTGAGCAGAGGGCGTGTATATTACAACGTATTGGGTGGATGCTTTGGGTGGCTTTGGGCTGATGACGTTGTTGAAGTTATGATACGAGTACATTACATAGCTGATTGGAGCAATGACTATGAGGAGAACTACAAGAACGACTGCGAGCCTCTTTTGATTCAAGGCTAAAACCCCCAGAAGAGAGAATTAAAAGAGAAGGAAAGGCCTTCAGAGGCCAGCGAGGTACTCCATAAGGGCCTCGGCAGCAGCCTTGGTCTCGTCCCTGGTGGCACCAGCGACGATGACAACGTCGTAGCCACCAAGGGCATCCTGGATGTACTCGATGTCGCCTGGGCTGTTGTACCAGTCAACCTGGCTGATGCCCTGCTCGACGAGGTACTGGGTGACGCTGTTGGCGACTGGACCACCAACGAGGATGAGGTTGCTTCCTGGGTCCTCAAGGTTGACCTCATAGTCCATGACGGTTATCGGGCTGGCGACCGGCTTGACCATTACCTGGTCAGCGTAGATGCCAGCAACGTAGTACTCGGTGTCAAGGACATTGTCGCCAACGCTGAGCTCGATCTCGCTGACAGTACCCTCCTTCTCGGTGAGGGCTATATAGGCGTAGGCTACCTTGTAGGTGGTTCCCTCTGGGGCCTGAACGATGCTGTCGTTGGCCGGGTTGTAGTAGGCGTCATGCTCCTTGATCTCGAACCAGTACTTAAGGTCGTAGGTGCCGAAGATGTCAACCGGGTTGCCCTCGAGGGTGTCGCGGTTAGTGAGGGTTATGTTGGTTATGTACCAAGCCTCATCGTTGTTGTCGTAGTAAGTGTTGATAGTCATTGACCATTCCTTGCCGTCGTAGACTACAGTGGCATCGTTGGTGTAGTCAACGACGTCAACTTGGGCCCAAATGCTGGCTATGAGGTGGCCGTCGATACCGACAAAGGTGTCCGTGAGGAGGAGCTTTACCCTGCCGTCACCAAAGACGTCCACAGCGTAGTTCTCGTCCCAGGTTTCTCCGTCCCACAGTTCAGATGGGACCTCGAGGATAATCTGGCCGCTCTCCTCGCCGGTGACGGCGTTCTTGACGACGACGAGGGCCCTCTGGTCGATGATGCTTATGTCGAGGACGGTGACGATCCAGTCAGTGCCCTCGATGGCCTGCGGCTGGCCGACCTGATACCAGGCCTTGCCCTTGTCGAGACCTGCAGTGAAAGTGCCGTTGTTAACATCCAAGACATAGTAGGTCTGTCCGAAGACAGAGAAGGTGTCTCCGACTGTGACACCCTTGACAACTGGATTGGGGTCGGCAAGGGTTCCTCCGTCCTCAGCATCGTCGAGATACCAGCTCTCAACAGTGTCGTAGGTGGCATCAATGCCCCACTCTGGGTAAGCCGGGCTGACTTCGACAGTGGTGGATGTTGTATAGTTGTAGAGTACATAGTCAACGAGGACAGTGACGTTGCCCGGGGTGATTACGAGGTCGGCGTCCTTGGGCGGCATGGTGCCGTCCCACTCGGCGGGGTCCTTGGAGCTGAGCTGAACGTTCTGTATAGTAATGTGCCAGTCAATTAGTTCGTCCACGCCATCTATCATATCCTTGTCGTCAATGTCGGTGGTAACCATGAAGTTGCTTACCCAGTCAGTGTAGGTGCCAGCGTAGGCAGCACCATTCCACCAGTAGTCACCTGGAAGCTCGTCATAGCTGGTGGCCCAGCTGGTAATGTTCGTTATGCCGTGGTCCTCAGTTATCGTGGTAAAGTTGTAAGCGTAGATGGTCCACTCATCGAGGGTGGCAGGTGGGTACTCGGCCTTGATCTTCACGTAAGCGTTCTGGGCCTCGACCTGCTCGGTGGTGTAGAGTAGGCTTCCAAGGGCAACGGCTATGTCAGCGGCGCTGGCAACGTCCATGGCAGCAGCGTTACTTCCGACAACGATTTTAACGTTCGGGGTTCCATCGGCGTTAACGAAGAAGTCCTTCGGAATCTCCGGAACGGTCGGCTGGGCACTGGCAAAGCCGACGGTGGCTCCAACCATTGCGGCACCAACTGCAAGGGCCGCGATCTTCTTCACTTTCATTTCCCAACACCTCCTTAAGTTTGGGCTTACGCCCTAGGATGGTCTAACATGTGTTGTCAATCACTCTCTACCGGATAAGGGTATATATACTTTTCGCTTTCAGACCCTTTCTCTGCTTAAAAAGAGCACGCTAATTGCCGTAAAAATGAAAGGGAGCTTAATTAAATGCCTATAAGGTATTCGCCTTTTGCCGATAATATCATGGGTTGAGCTTGAACTCGGTGTTCTTTTTCTCCATGATCCGTCTTTTTATGGGCCTTGTAACGAGTTCGTTGACGAAGCTACCCAAGTCTGTTAGTGTGTTCTGGAGCTCATTGGCTGTGACGTCGATGATCTCGGGCTCCAGGATAGAAATTGCTACTGGAGCGTACTTTGCAGTCAGCTGGACGAGAGTTTCGAAGGGGGAAAGAAGCTCCGCCGCCAGAAGACCCTTAAACTGGTCATCTTCCTCCTGCCCCTGAACGGCGAGCTTGTTTATCCTGCACCCTTCAATCGTCAGGGCCTTTGCCATCGTGGTTTTTATACCCTCCTCGTTCTCCCCGAAGACTTCTATGACGAAGCGGTAGAGGATGTTCCTGTCTTCGACTATAAAGTCCTCAATTTCATCCCTTGAATAGCCGATTCTTGGCTCTGGAAGGTCGTCGAGCTTTGGATAGACTGCTAGCCCTCCGAATTCTTTCATGAGCTTGCCCATGAAGAGTGAGACCTCTCCGAGAATTTTCATGAGTCTCTTAGACTCTATCTCAATCTTTCCGGGTTTGAGAACCTCAACGATGGCTGGAGAATATTTAAGGGCCAGTCGGATTACGTTTTCTAGATCTCCGGAAATTCCAGCTTCTATAACCCCAGAATACTTAAGGAGCTCCTCATCTTCGTTTTCCAGCACGTCTTCGACGTTTATGTATTTGATTTTGACACCCTTCTCGTTTTTGAGGCTCTTGGCAGTCTCCTCCAGAGCCCTTTCTAAAACTTTCTTGTCGTTTCCAAGGGCTTCTATGTAGAAAATAACCTCAATCTCCGCCAATTTCACCACCACATCCAATCATATCGCTTTTTCATGTAAGTACCAATTATCGGAATCGGTTCACCGCAGTATTCACACTTCCCGTCCTTCACGTGGTACTCAGTGATTTTGAATCCCCAGCGGACTATTAAAGGTTTGCCACACCTCGGGCAGTAGGTGTTCTCCCCTTCGTGTCCGGGCACGTTGCCAGTATAGACGAACTTCAATCCCTCTTCCTTTGCCACGCGATATGCCATCTCGATGGTTTCAAGCGGTGTTGGCGAAAGGTGAGTCAGCTTGTAGTGCGGGAAGAAGCGCGAGAAGTGAACGGGCGTATCGTCGCCGAGGCTCTCGACGACCCACCGAGCGAAGGCCCTTATCTCCTCTTCCCGATCATTGAGCGTTGGAATGATAAGATAGGTCAGCTCAACGTGAATTCCGAATTCTTTCTTTGCTATCTCAGCAATTCTCTTGCTTGGCTCTCTGCTTGGTACGCCCGCTATCTTCATATAGAACTCATTACTGAAAGCCTTGATGTCGATGTTCATGGCGTCTATGTAGGGTGCTAGTTCCCTAAACGGCTCCTCGCGGATGTAGCCGTTGGTGACGAGGATGTTGTTCAGGCCTTCCCTCCGCGCTATCTTTGCAGTATCTAGCACAAACTCGTACCAGATTACAGGATCATTGTATGTGTACGCTATGCTCTCACAGCCGTAGCGTTTAGCCAATTCAACTACTTCGGGAGGAGAAACGTCTCGGATATAGAGGAGGCTCTCATCTGCCTGGCTTATCTCCCAGTTCTGGCAGTGCTTGCAGTGCATGTTGCAGCCGACGGTTCCGATTGAGAATGCACAGGAACCAGGCCAGAAGTGGAACAGGGGCTTCTTCTCAACGGGGTCTGTCGCCATGGACGAAACCTTTCCATAGTTAAGTGTGTAGAGCTTCCCTCCTATGTTCTTCCTTATCCTGCAGGAGCCCCTCTGGCCCTCATTGATGATGCAGTTAAGCGGGCACAAGCGGCATCTCACCTTACCCCCCTCTAGGGGCTCCCAGTACATCGCTTCTCTCATCTATCATCACCAAGGGGAGGTATTCTTACTTCCGTTTAAGCTTTTGGTATCTATCGTAGTACTCACGCATTGTCAAAAATTCGGCGCCCTGGCTCTTGTAGTAATCGATCAGCTTTCCGAGTAGCTCTATAGCTTTATCGCCCGTGTTGAATTTACAATCAAGTCTTATCTTTTCCTTCTGCATCGGCACGAATTCCCAGGGATGGGCAAAGTAAATCTTTGGTTCGCTTAGTTTTGCATGTATGAGCTTCTGGACGCTCCAGGGGAGCCTTATAACGGAAGAAGTAGTAGATGCTGGGACTTCAAGTACGCTTCCAAAGAACTTAACCCCATCTTGGTAGCCCTTGTACCTTGCCTTGGAGGAGTCAACTAAGATGCCGTTCTTTTCCAGTATATCATAATAGTAATTTGGGAACTGCAGGTTGGGGGCCCTAAAGGAGACTACTTCGCCAAACTCCCTGAGAACCTTAATGGATTTCTCTATGGCCTTTCTTCCTTCGTCTCTGGATAGCTTATCCAGTCTCTCGTGGTTGTAGTTATGGCTGCCCAGCTCATGACCCTCATCAATCACCCGCCTGACCAACTCTGGAAAGCGCTTCGCCATCTCGGCCGTGAAGAAGAATGTGGCCCTAATTTTTTTCTCGGCCATGAGGTCCAGGAGCTTTGGCAGGCCTTCCCTCATTCCTCTCGTTGTCGTTAGGTACGGCGGACAGTCGTGCTCAACGTCAAAGGTTATCGAAACCAGCATCAGCTGCTCCTCCTGATGAGTTTGTACAGCAGGTATCTTTTGTCCGTTCCATCGGCACTCTCCATCGTGAGTCTGTAAACCCTCAGGAGCTTTTTAAGTATGATATCCCAGGAAAACTCCTTTTCCGCACGTCTCCTGGCCTCTGTCCCCATTCTTTCTATGAGGTCCTCGTTCGTGAGAACCTGCGCAAGCTTCCGGCTAAGCTCTTCCTCACTGTTTCCAAGGAATCCTGTGACGCCGTCCACTATAAGGTCCGACAACCCGCTCTCGTTCCTGCCAACTATTGTTCTCCCTGTCGCCGAGGCCTCGAGGCCCACCATCGGGAACGCTTCAAGCATTCCAGGCATAAGCACTATATCTGCCGCCCAGTAGAATTCCATCACCTTCTCTCTAGGCATGAAGTCGAAGAGTGTTGTGCGTTCGGCCAGTCCAGTTACCTTGAGATTTTCTTCGAGTTTGGGTCTCATAACACCGTTTCCGACCGCTATCAGCCGTATCATCCTCTTGTCGATCCCCGAAAGCTTGATGGCTGAGGAGATGACGAAGGGCAGCCTGTGAGCCTGTTTTCTCTCCGTCATCCTGCCTATGTAAAAGAGGACTATCTCATCGGAAAGTCCAAGGGCTTTTCTGGCCTTCTCTCTCTCCTCTGGCTCAGGAGGCCTCCATTTTTCGACATCGATACCGTTTGGAACGACGACCACTGGCCTGCCGTTCAGCTTATTTTCGAGCAGATGCTTCGTGTCATTGGCCACAGGGGTGCTTACGGCGATGAAGGAATCGATCCTCCTTAGGTGATATCTTAGCATAGGGCCCAGAATCGGGCCGATCCGGGGATTCCCGTAGAAGGAGTGGTTCGTGGCAACGACTGGAACTCCTCTGATACCCCTGGATAGGTTAGCGACGGCTATCGAAAATGGTGAGTAGATGCTGTGGACGTGAGTTATATCGAAGCCAACCTCTTTATAGAACTCGTTTATCTTCCACAGCTGGCCGAGACCCACGCTGATGTGATGACTTTTCACGTAAATAGACGCTGGAAATCTCCTGACAGGATATGGAAAGTCATCTCCGTAAGGTCTTAGATGGCGGTAGTCATGGGTGATGACGTAGGGCTCATGCCCTGCCTTGAGAAGATTACGGGCGAGCTCATCCATGTGGGTCTCGATTCCACCGATTTTGGGAAAAAACCAGTCGGAGGCTATTGCGATTTTAAGGCTTTCCATACCTCCCGCCCTCCGGACGTTAGCAGTACAATGAATCCCACGAGGCTGCTGAGCACGTAGGAGACGAAGCGCTCCAGTAGAGTTATAGAAACTGCGAAGCCTAGTGGAATGCCGAAGTGGGTCAGCGTTCCAACAAGACCCCCTTCGATGATGCCAATGCCCCCGGGAGTAAAGGCCACAAGGCCCAGGAGCAGGTTGGCTATGGAGATAACCGCGATAAGGCTAAGGCTCAGGTCAAATCCAAAGGCTAGTGTTATGAGCTTGAGCCTTACGACGTCGAGTATCCAGACGGCGGAGCTGAGAAGGATTCCTGCTAGAGTTATGTTGTGGCAATCCCTAAGGGAGAGAATTTTCTCCATATCCTCATCACTCACGGGAGTCTTGAAAATCTTGAGGGAGAAGCTCACGAAGGAGCCCCATTTAATCCATATTGCTGCAGCGCCGGCGATTCCTATCAGGAGCAGAATATCCGGCATGGTTGAAAAGTACATCATTCCAATCAGGAACAGGACAAAGACAGGCACCGTCTCAAGGATACGCTCGTATATTATACTCACCGTGGATATCCCAACGGGAACCTTGCTTCTCCTGCTTATCCAGGTAATCCTCAGCAGTTCACCGCCGCTGCGACTCATGGGTGTTATGTTGTTCATAAATATGGACGCCAGAATGGCTTTTACCAGCTCGAGGAGCGGGACCTCTTTTCCCATGCCCCTGAGGACGAGCTTCCAGCGGATGGCGTAGAGTACGACGCTTATGTAGTATGTGAAGAGTGCTAGGGCTAGGTAATACAGGGGAATTTCTCCAATGAGGGTTAGATACTGCTCGGTTGATGCGACGATGTTCTCGAACATGCTCTCGCCAACCTTTACTCACGATGACAGTTTATAAATCTTATCCGAGTTCTGAGGGTAAGGGAGAAGAACAAAGCGAGGATGCCCACTTCAACGGCTATCAAGGTGTTCCCAGCCTATAGGAGGAACCTCCATCCGTTTTTCCTCAGTGGTAATGAACACTCCGGCCCCTTTATGGACTGTACCTATGACTGTGAAGTCGAAACTCAGTTCCTCAGTGTATTTCGGAGGAATAGTGAAAACCAGCTCAAACTCCTCCCCGCTTGCAAGGGCTATTTCAAGGGGATCCCTTCTGAGCAGTTCGGCCACTTCAAAAACCTCCTCCATTATGGGGAGCTTTGAGGCATCCACCTCTATCCTAACGCCGCTCATCTCTGCTACGAGATGGAGTTCCTTGGCAAGACCGTCACTGATGTCTATGGCAGCGTTTGCGTAATTTCCTATTTTAATCCCCTCCTTTACTCTTGCACGCGGTTCGAGGAGCTTCTCGTATAGAATCTCTTTCGTCGAGAGCGAAACGTCGAGATCGTTCTTCCATACGAGGAGTCCTGCCAGTGGCCTGCCGATATCCCCTGTGATACAGACTAGGTCTCCCGGCTTTGCTCCGCTCCTTGTTAACAGATGCCTGGTTCTTCCGAGTGCAATTCCATCTATTATCAGATCATCTGCCTCGTTGGTATCGGCGCTTAGGACGGGAATCTCGTAGAACTCAAGGGCATTTCCTATTCCCTTCGCTACTCCCTCAAGATATAACCCATCAAAGCCTCGGGGAACACCTAAAGAGAAAAGGAAGCCTATTGGTCTCGCTCCCATAGCCGCGATGTCACTCACGTTCATCGTCACGGCCTTAAAGCCAACCTGCTCGGGCGTCATTATATCCGGAACGTCTGTCTTCCCCACGAGCATGTCATTTGTCGCCACCAGCCATTCATCACCGATCCTCAGTGCCCCTGCATCATCGCCGAGTGGCAGATCACCTTGCTTTTTGAGATATTTCATGAAGAGTTCGATGATTTCGCGCTCCATGGACATCACGCCAAGGTTCAGATGGGATAGTTATTAGGATTGCTTTCGGCATCCGTCGAAGGTTTGCTAGACAAAGCGAGAAATTTATAAATGAAATTTGTGATAATTTGATTAATTCACCCAACTGCGGAGGGGAATAAGATGTTAAAATATCTGCTACTTGCGGTGTTCTTTCCTGTGCTGGCGATAGCATTGACGAAAAAGCTGGGAGAAGACTATGCGTGGGTAAACAGGAAGATAATCCACTTCAGCAGTGTTCCGGCAATTCTCATGTTCAGAGAAGGCCTTGTTTCTGGCATTGAACTTGCTGGAGCAGTTATGGTCTTTGCTATCGTCCAGCTCATAACCCATATAATGAAAAAGGAGCTCAACTGGTATCAGATAAGAGACAACTACGGCGAGGTCTTTTACTGCATCATGTTCAGCGCCATGGCGGTCTTTATGGATGTCAACTACGCCTCCGCGATAATGCTCGTGATGGCCATCAGCGATGGTATCACTGGTGTGCTCAGGTTCTACTATTTCAAAAAGAACGGCTTCAACGTCAAGCTCAGGAAGCACTGGATCGGCAGCGTGGGGTACATCCTCAGCGCCCTTATCATAGCCTTTGTAATGCTGCCTGATCTGAACGTTGTCATGAAGTTTGCTTGGTCTGGCATACTGATGCTCGCCGAGTATCAGAAAGTCATCGATGATAACATTGCCGTTCCAGTAGTTGCGGTTCTGATAAAGCCCCTCTTCATGCTTTGATTTCCTATTACTTTTTCTCTTGAGAGCCTCGCCCTTTAGGGCGGGGAGGAGGTCAGTTTTTCAAAAATTTCATCAGCGAAGTCTGCTTCGGCTTGTATTCTTCCTTCGGCACTTTCACCTCAACGCTCTCCAGCTCGTCTATTCTAGCCTTTCTTATTTCCTCGGGCAGTTTTATCTCTCCGTACTTTCCGCCTCCGCCTGGAATCACTATCAGCTTGCCCTTCCTGTAGGCCCAGACCGCTTTTGCCACCTCCTCGTGAACCTCCGCGAGACTCTCGATAGGCACGTCAACGAGGACTTCAATCTCGCTTCCGAACTCCTTCAAAAAGCGCTCCCAGATGGCCTTCACGGCCTTCGTCTCAACACCTTTGCCGATTACCATCGCTATTATCTCAGCCAGAGGGGCAAGTCTCAGGTAGGGCGGCCTGTCTTTGGGCCTTTCTTCTGTATCCGCCAGCTCGAGAATTCTGTCGTGGACACCCTTCTTTATCCTCCCGCCACACTTGGGGCACTTCCATTTGAAGGCTTTGGCTTCCTCTGGTGAATACTTGGCGTAGCAGCGAGAACAGGCGGTTAGATGGTACTTTCCGAGCCTCGGGTCAAGCCCGGCATTGAGGACTATTCTTCTCCCTCCGCGCTTCAAGATGGCTTTCCTGACCTCCTCAAAGGTTGCCTCTTTGATATTGAAGCGGTTGAACTCTCTCCCGAGTCGGTGTGGCATCGGGGAGTGGGCATCTGAATTGCTGAGGTAGGTGAGTCCGTGATGGGCTTTTATTCTATCTGCCATCTCAGAATCGGCGGAAAGGCCGAGCTCGAGGAAGTGAATTTTGGCCCCCTGATAGGCATCCTTCAGGCTGTTGTACTCCTTGTACAGTGCTGTCCATGGGGTAAAAGCATGGGCTGGGCCGATTAGAACATCGAGCTCGTTCGCAATGTCAGCTATTTCAGCAGCCGAAAGGTTGAGGTGTGGCCTTCCCTCGGTGTCGATGTCGTTTGAATATGGTCTCAGCGCCTCCCGCATCTCGCAAACGGCATCGATACTCGGAAAGATGAGAACGTGATGGACTCTCTTATTGTCCTCGATCTCTGTCGTTAGCAGAAAGCGGATTCCCTTTCTCTCGTAGGTTCCCTCGTCAATCTTTTCGGTGTACTTCAGAAGCTCCTCCTCCCACTTGGGGTTCAAGATGTCTCCCGTGCCCACAAGACCGAGTCCTTTGAAGCGTGCATTCTCTGCCAGCATCGGAATGGTCATTAACTTCGAGACCGCTTTCGAGTACCTCGAGTGAATGTGAAGGTCTCCATCGACGAGCATGAGCATCAACCAAAGGTTGAGGGGGTTAAAGCTTTATAACGGCTTCTCCATAGGTTCAATCGGTGGAAACTATGAAAGTCGAAGGATTCGTTGCCTCTCTGAGAAACGCCGAGACCATCGGCGAGCTGTTCAAGATACTCCAGAAAAAGGGAGTTCCGATAGTCGAGCTCGACGGTAAGAGGTTTCTTATCATCGTCGAGGGAGACTTCGAGGGGAGGAAGTTCTGGACCGAGATAAACGGTGAGAAGGCCAACCAGATGCTCGGTGATGCCATGCTAAACTCCGCCAGCTTCCCCTTCAAGTGCAAGAAGCCGTACACAGGTGGAAATGCCATCTTCGTTGCCTTCGATGACATTGAAGCTGACGAGTTTCTCGTTGCCTACCGCGACGAGGACTACGGCATCTTCTATCGTGTGAAGGACGGAAAGGCTGAAGAGATAACGAAGGAAGAGTACGAAGAGCTGAAAGATAAGATTCCTGAGTTCAAGGTCAAGGGCTTCTCGGAAGAACAGATGGACATGATGGGGGCATTCTTCGGCTGAAAACTTCCACGAGGATAACCATGGACTGGGAGAGCCGGCGCTACGTCAGGAAGTGGGTCACAGTCCTAGTACTGGCAGTCCTGGCTGGATTAGCTGGTGGTATAGGCGCCGTGCTCTTCAGGCTCATGGTGGCATCCGTAGGAAAGCTTTTCTTCTCTTTTCTCCTTCCGCTAATCGCCTATGAATACCACGGCTACAACCTCGGCTACATTTTCCTCCCGGCCTTGGGAGGCCTCCTTATAGCCCCCCTAGTTCGCTATGCGCCCAACATAAAAGGCAATGGAGTTCCCGAGGTCATTGAGGCGGTCATATTCAGAAGCGGCAACATCGGGGGAAAATTCGCCTTTCTGAAGATAATCGCCACCTCAATCTCTATAGGCACAGGTGCAAGCCTCGGAAGGGAAGGGCCCATCGCCTTCATAGGTGCCGCCATGTCCTCTGGTGTTACCCAGCTCCTCAAGCTTCCGCCGGAAAAGAAAAAGCTGCTCACCACCTGTGGTCTCGCCGCCGGAATAGCCGGGACATTCAACACTCCCCTCGCCGGCGCGATGTTTGCCCTTGAGGTTATATACATGGGGGCTTTCTCAATAAACCTCGTTCCTATATTTCTTTCCGCAATCGTCGGCAACGCGGTGACACTTCTAATCCTTGGAAGCGCATCGGGGATAACCATCCCCTCCGGGCTTAGCTATCATGTCTCGGAGCTGTTCTTTTTCTTTGCCCTTGGCATACTCTTTGGACTTATGGGTGTTGTCTATATCAGGGTCCTCTACACCCTTATAGACAGGTTCGAGGGAAGCAGACTTCCGGTTGAGGGCAGGCTTTTCCTCGGTGGAATGGCAGTTGGAGTTATGGGCATGTTCTTCCCAAACTATGGCATCTTTGGGGTTGGCTATAAAGGGATGGACTTGGCTATGCTTGGCGAACTGACCCTCACCATGCTCATAGCCCTCGGTCTCGTTAAGATGGCCGCGACGACCTTCTCCATAGCGAGCGGCTACAGCGGTGGTATCTTCGCCCCGAGCCTCTACATCGGAACCATGTTTGGCTCGGCCTTTGGAATACTCGTTCAGAATCTTTGTCCCTCCCTGCCGGTTCATCCATCGTCCTACGCCCTTGCGGGAATGGCGGCCTTCTTCAGCGCGATAACCCAGGCGCCGCTTACTCAAATCATCATGATAACTGAGATGACGAAGAGCTACACTATACTGCCTCCGATAATGCTCTCTTCCACACTCAGCTTCCTTGTTGCCAGAGCCTTTCTCAGGGGATCATCTGTTTACACACTCAAGCTTGAGAGAAAAGGTCTCCACGTAAAGACTGGCAAGCCAGTTATCCTAGAGACAATCTCCGTCCGCGAAATAATGACATCCATCCCGGTCTACGTCCATGAGAATGAGACTCTCTTCAGGGTGGAAAAGCTGATAGCAAAAACCGGCCACGACTGCTTCCCTGTTGTGAACGATGAGCACAGGGTCGTTGGAGTAATTGGTGTTAAAGACATCCTTGGAAAGTCGACGAAGCTTAAAGCACTTCCGGTCAAGAGGTTTCTGCGTAAAAACTATGCTGTTACTTGTCCAATGGAAACGGCCCAAGATGCCCTGGAGAAGCTTCTTGAATCTGATCAAAACCTCCTCCCTGTTGTGGAGAACTTTGAGAATATGAAACTTATAGGTGTTATTACCAAAAAAGACATATATAGGGCATACTATCGCGGGCTGGAGGGTATGTACATAGAATAACACTTGCCTGGAATGATGGGCTATCAAATGTACAGAACATAAATTAATTCAGGAAGCGAGTCAGAACTATACTGGAGGAATACAGAATGACGGGAGCATCGAACGTCCTGATTCCCAGCGTGGATCTCCTGGCCTATGTCTTCTTCGTAGTTCTGAGTATAGGCCTCGTGTCCCTGCTGATGAGCAAGAAGTTCAACATCTCATACATCCCGCTTTTCATTTTCTTCGGGATATTGGTCGGGCCGCTCCTCGGGCTGCTCAACAGAACTCTTGCCCACGAGCTGTTCAGCTACATCCGTGTGTTCGGTCTCGTGATGATACTGTTTACGGAAGGACATACCCTCAGCTGGAGGATGCTCAAACGGAACTTTGGAACTATAATAACCCTTGACACTCTGGGGCTTTTGATAACCGCCCTTATCGCCGCGCTTTTCTTCTCTTGGATCTTTGACGTTCCCCTTGTTGTCGGTTTCCTCTTCGGGGCAATAGTTGGGGCAACTGACCCGGCGACGCTCATACCCCTCTTCAGGCAGTACCACGTTAGGGAAGACATCGAGACAATAATAGTCACGGAATCTATCTTCAACGATCCGCTTGGTATCGTGCTCACTTCTGTTGCCGTTGCCCTGCTCGTTCCCGAGGCCTCGAGTGCCAAGGTTCTTGAGGGCATAGCTGGCTACGTTGGCATTTATCCCGCGGCGGTGCTATTTTTCTTTTACCAGATGTTCATGTCAATAGCCATTGGCGTGGCCCTTGGAATGGTGGGCTACAGCATCCTCAAGAGAGCAAGGGTAATGAACTTTCCCGAGGTCATTATATTCTCTCTGGCACTGGCCTTCGGCGGCTTCCTCCTTGGTGAGTTTGCCCAGGCCTCGGGCTACCTCGTGGCAACCGTTACTGGCATAGTCCTGGGCAATCACAAGGTTTTCTTCAGAGATGATCCGGGAACCGTCAAGAGGATCATGCGCGCCGTCGAGAGGGAGGTTCACTTCAACGAAAGCCTGGCGACGATATTTACAATATTCATTTTCACACTCCTTGGCGCGAGCCTCGATCCGACGATAATAACTTCCCACCTGCTGCCGGGTCTCGCAGTGGCTTTGGGTTTAATGCTAATTGCCAGACCTCTGGCCACACTCCCAATACTTAGGTGGCGCAGTTTCAAGGAGTACCTGTTCATAGCACTTGAGGGCCCAAGAGGTGTTGTTCCTGCGGCTTTGGCGAGCTTTCCTCTGACGCTTGGAATTACGTACAACAATCCACAGCTCGTTCAGTGGGGCGAAATAATCCTCAGTGCCACCATAATAACCGTGCTTGCCTCTGTCATTGTGGAAACGCTCTGGGTTCCCTTCCTCAGGAAACGGCTTCTCGAGGTAAGGAGCATTGAAAAAGAGATGAGGGCGGCCGGCTACAGGCTTTCCTCCTAACCCTATGGCCCCTTCCCCATAGCCCCAATGAAGTAAAAGAGCAGCTTTGCCGCTGTGAGTGCAGTTACATCCCCCAGTTCGGTTCCGGCGACTTCCATGATATCGAAGCCAGCAATTTTCTTGTTTTCTGCCAGCCACTCGATAGCCTCGATGATGTCCCAGAAGGCCAAGCCGCCAGCTTCGGGTGTTCCGGTTGATGGAACGAGCGAGAGGTCGAAAACATCGATATCGATGGATAGGTAAACCGGCTCCGGCAGGGGCTTCACGAGTTCGACGAATGCATCGAAATCGTAGTCCCTGGCGTGAACCCAAGCGATGCCGTTCTCTTCGGCGTACTCGACTTCCTCCTTTGTCCCGCTCCTTATGCCAAACATTGCCTCATTGACGCCGAGTTCGCTTATTCTTCTGGCGACGCAGGCGTGGCTGTAGGGGTTGTCTTCGTACTGGTCGCGAAGGTCGAGGTGAGCATCGAAGACAACGTAGCTTGCCGGATTCAGCGCTTCCACTGGACCAAGGGTTATTGAATGTTCACCGCCGAGGGTTATCGGTATCGCTTCCGGATTCACTCTTTTCAGCTCCTCGATGGTCTCCCTAACGCGCTCGGCAGTTTTTTTTGCATCACCTGCTATGACTGCGATATCTCCTATATCAGCTATTGGAAGCCCGGCTATGTCTATGTCATAGTCAAGGATGTAGCTCTCGAGGTTGAGCGTGGCGTGCCTTATGAGTGTGGGCCCGAATCTTGTTCCTGGCTTGAAGCTCGTGGTTCCATCGAAGGGGACACCGAGGAGTACGAATTTTGCTTCTTCAGGCTCAACGAGAGGGAATTCGAGCTTAAGTGTTTCGTAAGTGTAGAGGAAGTCCATACCCTCACCTCCGGAGAGAATTAAATAAGCTGTTTAAAAGGTTGCGCAGAAATGGAAGGAAAGACGAGAAGAGAATCACTCGCCCTTTATCTTCATGATCTTGATCCTGCCAAGGGTCTCCCAGTACTCGACGTTGATGCCTTCTTTGAGCTGGCCCTTTATCTCGTCGGCGACGCCGGTCTCGATCGGGACGTCGTAAAGCTCGTAGGTCTCCATGTCCATAATCTGGACGGTGTCTGGAGTCATGGCGATGATCTGGGCGGTTCTCTTGTCGATTATCGGAACGTCAACTTCAGCGCTGGTGGGCTTAACGATGCTTCTGACCTTACCGTCAAAGATGCCAACTGCCTCGATCCTGGCCTTGGCTGAACCGTGCTTGCCCGGTGAGGAAACGGTTATGTTGCCGATTCTGCAGGGCTCTCCATCGATGAGGATGTACCTTCCCGGCTTGAGCTTGCTAACCTGAACCTTGGTCTTGTCTCCCATTTTTCAGACCCCCATAAGCGTTCTAAGGGGGATTGGGAAGGGTCTTTAAAAAATTTTTGAATAAAGGAAAAGACCTCAGCGCCTGCTCTTCAGCAGCGTGGTGTTCATAAACACCGGAACGAAGAGGACGAGGCCGAGAAGTGCACCTATCTTCACGGTGATGGCTGGTGCTCTGATGGCGTAGTAAAGGGTCATAAGGCCGGCGAGGAAGAGCACTCCTATAACTGCAGCCACTATTCCGTTGTTGCGGGTCAGCTCCGATGCGAGGAGCGGGTAAGCCTCTACTGCAGCTATGAGCGCCCCGACGCTGAATGGCACAACGAGGAACATCGTCCTGATGTCCCCCACTACCATGACGCCGGCTAGTATCATGCCGAGGACGGCTACAAACGTGAGGCTTTTGCTCCTGTCCAACTGCATGACCTCAGAGAGTATCTGACTGCCCATCTCAATGAGGACTATTATCGTAGTCAGGCCAGCGAAGTACAGCGAGAGCATGAGGAGATAGATTAACCTGTCGGCGTGGGCTATGTTGCCCCTGAGAACCTCCGGAATGGAGTAGAAGACCTCAATGGAATCCATCGGGCTCTTCTCGCTGTTGATGACATACTCTTTAAGATCCTGGAACTTGAGATAAAGGTTCATAGACTCTTCCGCGGGGATGTTTGGGTTCTGGAAAGCCTTTCCAAATCCCTGATAGGCCGCACCGAGGGAGTAGGCGACGGTAAATGCGGCCGCGAAGCTGAGGATTATCTGAAGTATGAACACTATGCCAAGAACCTTCTTGAGGTCAAGCTCTTCAGGAGTGAAACTTCCTATCACGTAGTAGACTCCAGCACCAATGCCAAAGGAAACAAGCACGGAAACGAGCATGTAGAGGACTCCTCTGAATGTCAGGGACTGGTCAAATGAAGTTATCGATGACACTGCCATCTTCATATACTGGACGGCCTGTGGGGCTGTAACGGTGCTGAGGGCTTGGTTCCTAACGAGGATTGCCGAGACTATGGCGAATAGCACGAATAGGATAGATACAACAGAGATGAACTCCAAGGTTTTGCCCTTCGCCATCAGGAGAAGAATTACGGAGAGTATGATTGTGCCAACTGCAATAACTGGGACGTATTTCGCTCCGATTCCAAAGATGTACACGAGGCTGTAGGCGGAGTAGTAAGTAGTTATGCCGAGCATTATCAGAAGAAACATCACCAGTGTGAAGATCAGCGCCGGGGTTCTTGCTATCTTAAAGAACAGTTCGTAGATGAGGTACCTCGTCCGCTTGGTGCTCTCAGCTTCACTGTAGATTAGGAACAGCGCTATCAGCATTGGAATCAGCGAGATCAGAAAGCCCTTCAGTCCGAAGGTTATGTAGTATTTAGGCAAAACAAGGAAGTTCCATATCCCAAGAATGTAGCCCGTTATTAAGAACGCCATAAGGACGCTTATTTTCCTCATCGAATTACACCCCCGAGGAGATAGTTGGAGTTGTTTCAAGAGGCCTAAAAGAATTAAACATCGGCAAAATATAAAAACATTATGTAGCCCTTCTACCCTTTTCAGAGAACCCAATGCTCAAAGTTGATGATTATCTCGTTCACAACTGTCCATGCCATCAATGGGGCTTTGTAAAGGCTTATCTTCTTTCCGGGAATTTCACTCCTGAAGTCTCCGTGGGGAAATCCTCCGACAACCACCAGCGGGCTCTGGAGTCCTGCAAGGACCTTTCCAAACTCCTGAGGCTTCATGGACTCCCCGTTCTCGTGCATGACGAAGACTCCGTCCGGTTTTATTTCGTCGATGAGCTCAGCCAGGCTCTTCTCCTCCATGCGAAGCAGCTCAAGTCCCTCAGGCACAACACCGTTCTTGAAGAGACTTTCCATCAGACCAACGAAGCGGTTGTAGTTCCTCGGAATCCTTGTCTCTGGCTTGATGTAAATCACCTCGTCGTTCCTCGTGTGGACGTAAACGCGGAGCTTGCCCTCCTTGTTCGCTATGCTCTCAAGCGCGTTGAGGAGGCAGACGTGCACTATGTCTGGCCTCCCGCGCCTCTCACCGTCTTCGAGCTTCTTGAGCGCCGAGTGGTGGTAAGTGCTGTCCAGGAGTACTTCCTCTGGCTTCTTGTTCCTCCTCTTGGCGTAGTTGACTATCGCTGGGTGATCAACTATCGACTTTGGAGCCAGCTCCAGCTCGGAGTCAGCTATCACCAGGTGGAGCATTCTCCCACCTCTCCAGCGTTATTCCTCTCTCGGCAAGTTCCTCAGTGATCCGTGTAAAGGTGTCTATGCGCATTCCGAGTATCTCCGGAGGTATAACACCAAAGATGCAGCCCTTCTCGGCGACGAGACGTGCTACTATCGCAGCGGTAAAGCCCGTGACTCTGGCCATGGACGTGAATCCCTCTTTCTCTTCATCGTAGAGGAGGTAGCCGATTTCCTTCTTTTTGCCGTCGAGGATCCCCCTTCCAACGACCTGCATTATCGAGAAGTCCGGGCTCTCATAGGTCATCAGGGGAGTTATAACTTCCAGTGTCTTGTCTATGTGCTCCGACTTGAAGAATCCCAGCTCCCTTAAAACTTTCATCTTCTCGAGGTGTCCCGGCCAGCGGAGTGTCCACTCTTCGAGCTTTTCAGCTTTAACGCTCTCTAATAAAGAGCGCAGACCGTCGCTCACGAAAGCCTCAAACTCGAAGTCACCAACGGTTACTCTCTCGATCTTCTCGAACGGGTCAACTGCCGTAACATTTCCGTTTCTTATCACTCTCGCCGGCCTCGTGTATTCTTCAATTAGATCTTTAGGTGACCATGTAATTCTGTAATACAGCGGTGGGCGGGGCTCCCTGGGAAGACCGCCGACGTAGATGTAGCCTTCCTTAAGCTCGTCTATCTCCTGCCATATTCTTCCCATAAGTATGTGGCTCAAGCCCGGAGCAAAGCCCGCATCAAAAATGACTGTAACCTGTGCTTTCTCTGCCTCCTCGCGTAGTTCCAGCGGGTTCTCGGGCATGAATGAGACGTCCACCATGTCAACGCCCGCCTTTATGGCGGCCTTGACCGAGGAGTAGCCAAACCTCCCGGGCAGAGCTCCAACGACGAGCTCAAAGCTCTTCATGGTTTCCACGAGGGAATCGAAGTTCGAGGCATCTATTTTTACAGTCTCAGCGAAGTCTTTAACGGAGTTCAGCCTCTCCTCACTCCTGTCCCCTACCCAGACCTCGAACTCGTCTCTTAAATCCCAGGCTATTGCCCTTCCAACGTTTCCAGCTCCAAGAACGAGAACCTTCATGGTAACACCGGAGAGAACCTTGGCGAAGGTATATATAAGCCCTGCTCCTAATTCCTAAGATGCCCATCAGACTCCCAACCTTCCGGAAAAAGGTACTGGAGCTGCTCGCGTCATCCGACGAAGTCAAGGTCATGCACGTAAGCGACACTCCGGAAAGTTCCTACCGCTTCATCGAAGAGCTCATCGAGAAGACGAAACCGAACTACCTGATCCACACTGGAGATTTTGCGGATAACATAAAGCTCGAGAGAAGGCCCGAGTTGAAGCCCCTCTATCGGGAGGCGCTTAGAAAGCTCGCACGAATTTTAAAGGATTCTGATGCAGTAATCTACGTTGTTTCTGGCAACGAAGATGATCCGGAGATAGTGCGCGAGTTTTTCGGCGAAAGTATTGTCGAACCGGGGAGCACCGTGGAAATAGAGGGTTTCCGCTTTGCCCTAGGTCATACTTGGAAAGACGTCGTCAGCCTTGAAGCTGACTTTAGGCTCTATGGTCACAACTTTAAGCTGATTGAGAGAGGTCTGAACGGTGTTCTTGGGGTTAACTTTGTCTTACTCCCGAGTAGGAGGACTTGTCGGGTGAAATATCCATCAGGAACGGATTTTGATAGGGGCTACAAACTCTGGAGGGGTATGTGATGAGGTTCCTGCGTTTTGGGCCCTTGATGGTCTTTTTAAGAACCAAAGACGTAGGGGCTGTAAAGTCCCGTCTCGGTGAGATTTTTGGAGTTGAAGAGATATCCATCGAAGATGCGATACGCGAGAGCAATGAGTTTGAGACCGTAGTCTTCGTCACAGACGAGTGGAAGAAGGAGACGATTCCGCCGGAGATGGCTTTTCTCATCGACAGACACGCTTCTGTTGTCTTGAGCGAGGTCATAAACCGAGCTCTACCCGTGGAGAAAGTCCACATAGAGAGTACCATAATAATGATACGCGTACCTGCCAACGTCAAAGAAGGCCTCAAACTGCTCGCGGAGAAATACAATGGGGAGATAATGAACATCAAAACGGCACTCGACAAAGGAGAAGCAAGCGATACGATAATAGCAGTAACTGAGAAGAAGCTCAACTCCCCAATAGGGCCGGAGGACATAAAGGGGGCCGTTCTCATAAAGAAGGACTTCCTCAGCGTTTATCGCGAGCTTAGCATAGACGCTCCGGTACTGCTAATGAAGTTAATGCCGGAGTGGAAAGATATCACAATAAAAATCTACGATACAGACAAGCGCTACAATGAGAACATAGAGAGGCTCATGATGGTCATAGAAGACCTCGACCTGGGATTCATAGTTGCGGAGGGTTGGGACTGGGACTACCCGAGGCCGTTTATGCGCGTTCCGATCTACAAGCTCAAGCTGCTGACGTGGGAAGACCCTCTCCGGGTGAAGTTCCTACTGAAGGGGCTTGAGTACGTGGGCTACCAGAGGCTGTGCGACATAGATGTCTTTTTCGAGGGTAGGAAGATAAGCTGGGTAAGTGTTTCAAAGGGCTTGGAGAAGTTCGAACTCTCAAAAAAAGCGAGGGAGGAGCTCGAATCCCTATTAAGCGATGAAGTTAGAGAGAGGCTCAAGATCCTTGATGGGGCTCTGACTCGATAATATGGTCCATGGGTACAAGTATCTCGACTCCCTGTTCCTCGGGTTTTATGCTCTTCTTGATTTTTACCAATATGCCGTTGGAGCACTCCACTGAGATAACCCTTGTGGAGAGCTCTTCCAGCTGAGCCCGCGCACGCTCGCTGATCAGGCTGGGGTTGATGAAATAAACCGCGATTCTCTGGGGGACGTTAAGAAAGGATCTGAGAAGGTCCATAAAGAACATCTCATCCCTAATTCCGGCGTTGCTCTTCATAACGAACTCTTCCAACCCAAGGACAAGCAACACAGTTTTAGAATGAGAACTGAGGTACCTGCGGAACGTATCCCTGTACTTTCTAATGTAAACCCTTTCGTCGTGGGACACATCAATGTGTGCTATTATGTTTCCTGTTCTTAGCGTTCCCCCACCTTTTATAACATCAAGATTGTCTAGATCGACATCAATGCCGACGCTCTTAAGGTCTTGAACAATGATTGCTAGCCGGTCAAACCCATCTAGGATCAGAACGTTCGTACCCTTCTCCTGCGCGAACTTAAGGGCACTATAGAAAATAAGATGAAGCGGTGAACATGATGACAGCTCAACGGTTACAGTTTCTCCCATTTTGAACGACCTCACAAAATCTTCCAGAGCTTTCATGGTACCACCTCCAAACCAACGAACTCCAGACGAAGATGCTTAATGATCTCAGCTTTCTTTCCGCCCTCTTTGATCTCAAGGATAATTGGAAGGTAAAACTCCAGCTTCTCGAAAGTTTCAGGCCTCAGTACCCCTACATTGGCAAAGATGACACTGTGGAATCTCTTCTTGATACGGGTTTTCATGACCAACTCAATGAAGAACCTACTCAGGTCGTAGGGGTTGTTCTCCCAGATTGATAAGAGCTTTCCAGCCCCGAGGAAGAAAATCCTGGTCCCTGGAGTCGCAATCTCTTCAATTTTCCTGGCGAACTCTCGAGCAAAGATGGATACATCGTTGAATGGATTGATGGTTGATACGACTCTTCCCTCTTGGGCGATGCCCCCGATTCTAACTGTGGGTATGTCCTTCAAAAAAGTGACGTCCCTGCCACTCAATGCAAGAAATGTAGTAAAAATGTGGAACGTGCTGAAAGCATCTACAATAATTACGTTCTCTTCCTTTTCAAGCGCGTGCCTGACGGTACTGTAAAACAGGAGTTCCGGATGGTCGGTTGGGAGGTATCTAACTAAAATTGTATCCCCTAGAGTGGGAGATTCCAAAAACCTATCGATTCTCAATTTCATCAATGACCCCTCCTAGTTTAGCTACTTTATCTCTATGACTATATCTGATAAAAACTTTCCCTAAAGCTTCCTGAGCTTTGCCACGAAGAAGCCGCTGGTTCCATGTCTGTCAGGGTAAAAGCGCCTTGCCTTCTTTATCTCTCCGCTCAGCTTGACTCCGAAGGGCTTGATCAGGGCAGGCTCCCCGTATCTGAGAGGTAGAAGTTCGACGTCAAAGCTGTCGAGAGTCCACTGGATCACAAACTCGTTCTCTTCCGGCTCGAGGGAACAGGTTGAGTAGACGAGTATTCCACCCGGCTTGAGGTTTTCAAGGGCGACCTTAATCATCTGCATCTGCAGTCCCTGACAGAACTTTATATCTTCCATAGTTCTGTTGGACTTCCGCTCTGGGTTCTTGTGGATTGTGCCGGAGCCTGTGCATGGGGCATCGAGAAGGATTTTGTCGAACTCGATGCCAAGCTCACCCATGTGGAGTGAGGACTTGTGAATGAGTATCGTGTTGGTGATCCCGAGGCGAGAGAGGTTCAGGCGTGTCTCCTTTAACCGCTCTTCTCCAACATCAAAGGCGTAAATGATACCCTCGTTCTTCATGAGTTGAGCGAGATAGCTTGTCTTTCCACCGGGGGCGGCGGCCATGTCTGCTACAATCTCTCCGGGCTTCGGGTCTAAAGCCACGGGAGGATACATCGAGCTGGCCTCCTGGATGTAGAGGAGGCCGCTCAGGTATTCAGGCGTAGAGGTTATCGAGAAAGGCTCGCGCGTGAGGCAGAAGCCTTCCCGAGCCCACGGAACGCGCCTGAACTGAAAGCCCTTCTTGTTGAGGAGCTTCGTGAGCGTTGGAATCTCAACGCGAAGAGTATTCACGCGGAAGCATCTTGGAAGGGGCTTTTCCATGGCCTCCGCTATTGCTAGGGCCCTCTCACCCCAGAGCTGGTAATAGCGCTCCGCGAAGGTCTTGGAGTAGCCGAGGCTGAAGAGTCTTTCTAGCATGAATAGAGTTTGAGCGGAGAATTTTAAACTTTTAGCCCTTTTTCGAAGATAATAGGGAAAAGAAAGCTCAGACCTTAATTCCACCCATAACCAGAGCCATAACCGCCTTCTGGGCGTGGAGCCTGTTCTCGGCCTCGTCGAAGACGACGCTGTTCGGGCTGTCGATGACGTCGTCAGTAACCTCATCGCCCCTGTGGGCCGGGAGGCAGTGCATGAAGATGTAGTCCGGCTTGGCGTGCTTGACGAGGTCCTTGTTCACCTGGAAGGGCTTGAATATCTTCCTCCTCTCCTCAGCCTCGGCCTCCTGACCCATTGAAGCCCAGACGTCAGTGTAGATAACGTCGGCGTCCTTAACGGCCTTGACAGGGTCGTGGAGGAGCTCAAACGAGCCGCCGCTCTCGGCCGCGTTCTGCTCGGCCCACTTGATTACGCGCTTGTCAGGCTCATAGCCTTCTGGAGTAGCAACCACGACGTGGGCACCGAGCTTGGTTCCGGCTATCATGAGGGAGTGGGCGACGTTGTTTCCGTCGCCGACGTAGACGACCTTAAGCCCCTGAATCCTGCCCTTCTTCTCGAGTATGGTCTGGTAGTCGGCGAGAGCCTGGCACGGGTGGGAGAAGTCGCTCAGACCGTTGATGACCGGAACGTCGGCATACTTGGCGAGGTCAACGACGTCCTGGTGGTCGAAAACACGAGCCATTATTCCATCCACATAGCGGCTGAGAACGCGCGCGGTGTCGGCTATGGTCTCGCCTCTCCTCAGCTGGAGGTCGTTGGCGTTGAGGTAGAGACCGTAACCGCCGAGCTGGTAGATTCCAACCTCGAAGGAAATCCTCGTCCTGGTCGAGGGCTTCTGGAATATCATAGCGAGAGTTTTGCCCTCGAGAACGCGGTGCGGCTTTCCAATCTTGTTCCAGATCTTCATCATTTCGGCCGTCTTGAGAATGGTCTCAATCTCCTCCCTCGTAAAGTCCTGGAGGCAGAGAAGGTCTCTTCCGGCTAGGCTAACCACCATGTGCATCACCGCTTAAAGCTGGCGCTCGGTTTTAATAACCCTTTCGTCGAATAAATCTGCTTCCTGCTGAAATCTTTTGAGCATTAACGCTCTGGAGCTTTCCAAACGTAATGGACATCAATGGATTACTTATGCCATCGGTGTCTTTCCGATGGAGATGTGTCCAAAAATTTATGGTTCAAAGTAGAAAGCCTTTTATAAGATTGAAACCACAGATACCTTGAGGTGTGGCTCATGGGGAAGCTTAGCAATGCCAAAATTCTCGGTGGGGTTGGTGCCCTGCTGGGTATCGTGGGACTTGGCTTTATAGGCTTCATACTGAAGCTGCTGGCCGTGAAGAATATATCCGAGGCCACGGGGAATGAGGAGATATTCAGCAAGTACCTCTGGGCGGCGATCTTAAACATAATAGCCGGCATAATACTGTTCATAGCGTTCATCCCAATGATGAGCGGTCGCGAGAAGATTGGCATGGCATCGTTCGGTATAGGCGGCATAATAGCAGTTGTCCTGATGATCGTCGGAGTCTGGTTCATGAAGCAGAGCTACGACATGATAGCAGAGGAAACCGGTGTTGGCATGTTCCACACTGTAGCACTTCTCTACATAGCCGGCGCAATCCTGCTGCTAATAATGATAGGAGCCCTGCTGATAGTCATAGCAGCCATCCTTGAGGTTGTGGCCTTCTTCTCCCTCCCGGACGAGGTTCCTGGGAAGGAAGAGGCTTCTCCGGCCATCTGATTTCTCTTTTTACCATGTTTTTAATTCCCATGTCTCTCCGAGTAAACCTAATAAACCTGAAGCGGTTTTACCTTCGGTGGCGCTCATGAGAGATGGAATCAAGGTCAGACTTGTCAATTATACGAAAAAACCCCTCGAAACTGTCACCTGGGCAGCACTGATAAGCTACTGGGACGAATGGGAGACAGAAGCTTTCGAGAGACTGGGCGAAAAAGACGTTGAGATGCATCTCCCGAGGATTCTCGGCTATGGTCACGAGTCGATTCTTGAACACGCGGTTCTTACGTTCGCGATAGAGGGCTGTTCTCGTGTGTGCAGCCATCAGCTTGTCCGCCACAGGATAGCTAGCTACACCCAGCAGTCTATGAGGTACATCAAGATAAATCCCAGGGATGTTGAAGAGACCTTTGTTATCCCGGAAAGCGTTAAGAAAAACCCAGAACTCTACGAGAAATGGAAGAAACTTATGAGGGAGACGATTCAACTATACGAGGAAACCTACAAAGCTGGGGTCCACCAGGAGGACGCGCGCTTCATCCTTCCCCAGGCGGTGAGGACCAAAATCGTCGTAACCATGAACCTTCGCGAGCTAAAGCACTTCCTCGGCCTTAGAGCCTGTGAGCGGGCCCAGTGGGAGATAAGGGATGTCGCCTGGAAGATGCTGGGAGAAATCGCCAAGAACGAAGAGCTGAGGCCGATAATCAGGTGGGCCAAGCTCGGGCCGAGGTGCGTTCAGCTTGGTTACTGTCCTGAAGGAGAGCTCATGCCGCCAGGCTGCTGGAAGAGGACGAGGGAGAAGTGGAAAGAAGTGGCTCTGGGGTGAAACCCCCGTTAAATTTCTTTTACAAGGTCAGCTCTTGGTGGGTGAAGCTTATGAGTGATGAGAGGAGGAGTATAACCGACGTTATACGGGAAGAGATAATGAGGAGGCCCTTTGTGAGGGAGTGCATGAGCTTGGGAATTGTTAACTATAGCGCCCTTGCGAGACTTCTTGCTGAGGAGCTTGATCTGGACTCTTCGATTCCTGCCATTAAAATGGCACTGATAAGGCTCGGCGAAGAGCTCAAAAAAGAAAAATCCCTCTTGGAAGGCAGGGTTAGGGAGGTTATCGGGAACAGCATCATAGAGTTACAGTCAGACGTGAGCGTGATAACGGTTTCAAAGGAGCGCATTACTGGAGTTATAAAAGATATCTCCGAGATAATGAGTGAGTCACGATTCCTCCAACTGACCCAAGGGAGAGAAACATTTACAATCGTTATTGCAAGTGAAGATGAGGAAAAAGTGTGTCAATTGGTGGGAGAAACCGTCAGCATACTGAGGGATCAAACGGCACTCACCATAATAAGCCCAGGGAGAATAATTGAAACTCCTGGTGTAGTGGCCTTCATGACATCAGCACTCTCATCAAACGGGATAAATATAACTCAAGTGATTTCCTGCTACAAAGACACGATCTTTGTAATTGACCGAAAAGACGCCCCAAGGGCATACCAAATTCTAGAAGAGCTGATAAGAAGGATGCGGTAAATCGTTCTAAATAAACTGTTTCAAATATAACAAAACTTGACTATTTTGAAATATTTGTTACAGAAAACATAAAAACGTTTCGATTATTCCTCGAGTGCTCCAGTTTCGGGACTTGCAGGATAGCGGATGGTTGCTGGAACTGTAAGGAGGGATGACCATGTCAGACTTTGGAGTGCTCTCACTCTTGCCGCCTCTGGTGGCTATAGGCTTGGCAATACTCACCAAAAGGGTCTTATTCGCTTTGTTTTTTGGAGTGTGGGTAGGTGGATTTCTGGTTGCAGGTGGAGATCCAGTAGGTGCAACCACTGAGACACTGAAGTGGATAGTCTTTAACATAGCTTCAGCATGGGAAGAAGACGGCCAGATCATGACAGATCTGTGGAACACTAGAATACTGTTGTTCGACGCACTCATTGGTGCCGGTGTTGCACTTATATACAAAGCGGGTGGAATGAACGCCATCGCCAAAGCCGTAACTCGGAAGGTCAAGACTAGCAGGGCCGCTTCATTGATGGCGGCTATCTTTGGTACCATAATATTCTTCGACGACTACACGAACACAATCATTGTCGGAAACACCATGAGGCCCATCACCGACAGGGCAAGAGTTTCGAGGGAGTTCCTGGCTTACGCTGACGATTCCACCGCCGCCCCGGTGGCAGTTCTGGCCGTGGTTTCAACGTGGATAGGCTACGAGCTTGGACTCCTAAAGGACGCCATAGCAAGTGTGGGCGAAAACATAAGCGCTTACTCGGCTTGGTTCGCGAGCTGGCCTTACAGGTTTTATCCAATCCTCGCGGTCATCCTTGTCTACCTCGTAGCAGCTACTCACAGGCACTACGGTCCGATGTTGAAGGCCGAGTACAGAGCCAGAAAGGAGGGTAAAGTGCTCCGCGACGGCGCCCAGCCGATGATGACCACCGAGGTCGATGTTGGAATGCCTATAGGGGGCAAGGAAAGCGTCTGGGTATTCATACTACCCGTCCTAGCACTGGTTCTCATGACCTTCCTCGGCCTGTGGATCACCGGAGGTGGAAGTGCTGCCTATGCAGAGGGAGGATTCCAGGAGGTTCTGTCGAATGCAGACTCGACGTGGGCCCTCGTGTGGGGTTCGTTCTCAATGGTCATAGTTGCAATGGCGCTCGTCTTGGCTATGAAGATAATGACCCTTGAAGATGTCGAGCACACCTTGGTCGCAGGAATGAAGCAGATGCATTTCGCCATGATGATACTCATCCTCGCGTGGAGCATCAAGAGTGCCTGCGACGCCGTTGGAACTGCTGACTACATAGTCAGGGTGGCCTCAAACGTGCTCTCCCCTGGACTGGTTCCCTTCGTCATCTTTGTGGTGGCAGCGTTCATATCGTTCACGACTGGAACGAGCTGGGGAACCTTCGCGATAATGATGCCTATAGCGGTTCCGCTCTCCTACCAGCTTAGTGGAAGCTTTGGCCCGATTGTTTACGCCAGCATTGCCTCAGTCTTTGCGGGTGGAGTATTTGGTGACCACTGCTCCCCGATCAGTGACACAACCATCATGAGCTCGATGTTCTCTGGCTGCGACCATATCGACCATGTGAACACTCAGATACCCTACGCCCTCACCGCGGGTGTCGTTGGTGCAGTGATGCTTCTGCTCTTCGCCGCTGGACTAAGGAACGGCTGGGTGCTACTGGCGATAGCGGTGCTCCTTCTTGTGGTGCTTCACCGGGTCCTCAGCGAGTGGTACGGCAGACGGGCGGGTATCCCACACGGCAAGGTTCCCATCTATATTGTAGAGGAAAGCTGATTTTTCTATTTCTTTTTGTGTATGCAGTCGTTGACGGGTTCCAAACCAACGGTTTAAGAAATCCTTTTTATGCCTTCTTCTTTACGAATCCCCGGTGAGGACACTGTGAAAACGAAAAGCTGGGAAGTGGAAATACCTCATCCATGGGAGAGTCTCGAAGTAATCCTCAGCGAGCCTGAAAAAACGCTTCCGTTCTTCCCATACTTCGAGAGCATTAGCGGGGATACCGTCAGATTCAAGGTACCACGCTTTATCTTCGACTTCGGCTATGAGTTCAAGCTTGCCGTTGGATTCCGGAAAATGGGTGCAGTATATACCTTCACCGGCGATAAGGGAGTACTCACCGTTACTTTCGAGATGATTGGGAACAAACTTAAGATCACGGCCAGCTGGTCGGGCTTTGGCGAGATGTTCATGGGAAAGCCTCTGGAGATCTTTGCCAAGGGCATAGCCGAGGCCATACGTGACTTCTGCAACGCTCAGGCAGCCTGTCCGGTAGTGGCAATAGCAGGAGAGGAAGGTATTGTAGAGCATATAACTCCTGAAACAGCCCCCGCTTTAATAAAAAGGATTTCGTGGGAACTGCAAGGGCAGGATTTTACCATTGAGGGAGTATCGGAGGATGGGACGATACTATCGGCAACGGTGAAAAATGGCTATCTTGTACAGCTTGCGGTCAGGGACGCCCAAGGAATGGAGACGACGATAGAAGCTGAGGTTCCCGTACTGGAGCTCACGTCTGAACTCTTTGAGGGACTACCTCTCCGTGAAAAGTTCAAAATAAAGGTGAAAAGGCTTTAGGGCTTTTCTTCTTCTCTTAGAACTTCTTCCAGAGCTTTCTTCAGTTCGTCGTAGGCTTCTTCGAGTGACTCCGGAATTACTTTAGTGTCAGCTATGACGGGCATGAAGTTCGTATCACCGTTCCACCTCGGCACGATGTGGAGGTGCACGTGGTCATCTATGCCCGCCCCTGCAACGCGGCCAATGTTCACGCCCATGTTGAAACCGTGGGGATCCATAGCTTTCTTCAGGGCCTTTATCATGATCTGGGAGAGCTTCATAATCTCGAGGAGCTCCTCATCTGTTAGCTCTTCCCACTTTCCGACATGCCTGTAAGGAGCGATCATGACGTGACCCGGATTGTAGGGGTAGTTGTTCATTATTATGAAGCTGTGCTTTCCGCGGTAGAGTATGAGCCTCTCCCTGTCGCGGTTCTCCTTCGGGAAGTCGCAGAATATGCATCCGTCGTATTTGGGTGAGCGTATGTACTCTATCCTCCAGGGTGCCCAGAGCACTTTCATTCTCTCACCTCCAGTGGGAGAAACGGGGCAGGGTTAAAAGCTTTTTTGAACAATCTGAAATACCTTTCGAGGTTCAGAAACATCTGACAAAGCTTTTAACGGTTGGCCACCAACCACCTCTGGTGATAGACATGAAAAGGAAGGGACTTCTGATAATCCTCGATGGTCTTGGAGACAGACCAATCAAAGAGTTCGGTGGAAAGACCCCACTCGAGTACGCGAATACGCCTAACATGGACAGGCTCGCCAAGATGGGAATCCTTGGCCAGCAGGATCCGATAAAGCCGGGCCAGCCAGCCGGCAGCGATACCGCTCACCTTTCGATATTCGGCTACGATCCATATAAGGTCTACCGCGGCAGGGGCTTCCTCGAGGCGCTGGGAGTTGGCCTCGACCTTGACGAGGACGACCTCGCCTTCAGGGTTAACTTCGCCACCATCGAGAACGGCATCATAACCGACAGGAGGGCAGGAAGAATAAGCACAGAGGAAGCCCACGAGCTCGCCAGGGCCATTCAGGAGAACGTCAAACTGCCTGTTGACTTCATCTTCGTTGGGGCGACCGGCCACAGGGCCGTTCTTGTGCTCAAGGGCATGGCCGCCGGCTATAGAGTCGGCGAGAACGATCCCCACGAGGCCGGAAAGCCGCCCCATGAGTTCACCTACGAGGACGATGAGAGCAAGAAGGTGGCGGAGATCCTGGAGGAGTTCGTGAGGCAGGCCCACGAGGTTCTCGAAAAGCACCCGATAAACGAGAAGAGGAGGAAGGAGGGCAAGCCGGTAGCGAACTACCTCCTCGTCAGGGGCGCGGGAACTTATCCGAACATACCGATGAAGTTCACTGAGCAGTGGAAGGTTAAGGCTGCTGCAGTCGTCGCCGTTTCCCTCGTCAAGGGCGTTGCAAGGGCGATAGGCTTTGACATATACACGCCCGAAGGGGCGACCGGGGAATACAACACCGATGCGATGGCCAAAGCCAAGAAGGTCGTTGAACTCCTCAAGGACTACGACTTCGTGTTCCTCCACTTCAAACCTACCGATGCTGCCGGCCACGACAACAACCCGAAGCTCAAGGCTCAAATGGTAGAGAAGGCCGACGAGATGATAGGCTACATCATTGACAACATCGATCTCGAGGAGGTTGTCATAGCAATAACCGGCGACCACTCAACTCCATGTGAGGTTATGAATCATAGCGGCGACCCGGTTCCGCTCCTCATCGCCGGCGGTGGCGTCAGGGCCGACCACACTGAGGCCTTCGGCGAGCGCGAGTGCATGCGCGGTGGAATAGGCAGAGTGAAGGGTCACGACATAGTGTCTATGATGATGGATCTCATGAACCGCTCCGAGAAGTTCGGAGCCTGAACTCTTTTCCTCTTTTCTCTTCCGTGTCGCTTGAAATGAACTTCATTTTAACGTTCAAATGAAAAACTTAATAAGATTCCGAGACGAACCCCCAAAATAGGTGATGGTGTGAAGAGAGTTCCGGTTTTTAACGACCTCAAGAGGATAGGAAGTGACAGGGTCACTGCTATAGGCATAGGTACGTGGGGCATCGGCGGCTACGAGAGCCCTGATTACTCGCGAGATAAGGAGAGCATCGAAGCTCTCAAGCATGGTCTCGAGCTGGGCATCAACCTCATCGACACGGCGGAGTTCTACGGTGCCGGTCACAGCGAGGAGCTAGTGAGAGAAGCGATAAGGGAGTTTGAGCGGGACGATATATTTATCATCAGCAAAGTATGGCCGACGCACTTCGGATACGAAAGCGCGAAGAAGGCCGCCAGAGCGAGCGCCAAGAGACTCGGCACCTACATAGACCTTTACCTTCTCCACTGGCCCAGCGACAGCTTTGAGAAAATCAGGGAGACGCTTCACGCCTTGGAGGAGCTCGTTGATGAAGGATTAATCCGCTACATAGGAGTGAGCAACTTCGACCTTGAACTTCTCAAGCGCTCCCAGGAAGTCATGAAAAAGTACGAGATAGTCGCCAACGAGGTGAAGTACTCCCTCAGAGACCGCTGGCCAGAGACAAGCGGCCTGCTCGACTACATGAAGCACGAGAAGATTGCCCTGATAGCCTACACACCGCTCGAGAAGGGTTCCCTCGCAAGGAACGAGTGCCTGGCAAAAATCGGTGAGAGATACGGCAAAACCGCCGCTCAGGTCGCGCTGAACTACCTCGTCTGGGAGGATAACGTCATAGCCATCCCGAAGGCCGGGAGTAAAGCCCACCTTGAAGAGAACTTTGGAGCCATGGGCTGGAGGCTCTCGAAGGAAGACCGTGAAAAGGCCCGGAGGTGCGTCTGATGTATGGCTACCACAACAGGATAGCACGGGTGAACCTGAGCAAAGGTAAGGTAACCTACGAGAAGCTTGACGACGAGACGATCAGGAAGTTCATAGGAGGAAAGGGGCTTGGCTACTACATCATCTACCGTGAGGTTCCGCCGGGAACCGATCCGCTCAGCCCGGCGAACAAGCTTGTCTTCGCTCCAGGAGGAATGACGGGCTTAGTTCCGGGCTCGAGTAAGGTCATAGCCGTGAGCAAGAGCCCAGAGACTGGGTTAATAAGCGACTCCAGCGGTGGAGACGCCTTCGGGCCCAAGCTCAAGGGCCACTTCGACGCCCTGATAATCGAGGGGAAGGCAGAGGAGCCAGTATACCTCTATATCCATGATGGTGAGGTCGAGATAAGGGACGCCGAAGGCCTGTGGGGCAGAGGGACTTACGAAGTTGCTAAGGAAATCTGGAAGGAGCACCCAAAGGCCAGCATGGCCATGATAGGGCCCGCTGGAGAAAAAACTGCCAGGATAGCGAACATAATCTACGACACCGAGAGGGCCAGTGGAAGGGGCGGTCTTGGCGCGGTTCTTGGAAGCAAGAAGGTTAAGGCAGTCATTGTGGAGCCGGGCCAAAAACCGAATGTTGCTCATCCGGAAGAGTTTCAGCGGCTCTGGAAGGAGTTCTACAGTGAGTTCGCCACCAATCCGAAGTACGGGCACACGAGGAACTACGGAACCACCGATGCCCTCAGGAGCTCGGCGAGCCTCGGCATGAGTCCTGCCTACAACTTCTCGAGGCCTTACATCTCGGACGAGCTGGCGAGCAAATTAGCGGGCGACGAGGTCAAGAAGTATGAGATCGAGCCGGAATGGTTCGTGCACGGCAAGAGCTGTCCGATAAAGTGCGCTCGCTACGTCGAGGTAGAATACAAGGGGAGGAAGATACGCGTCAAGCCCGAATACGAGAGCATAGCCATGCTCGGAGCAGCAACGGGAGTCTTCAACTTCCCGGCTGTTGCGTACTTCAACTGGCTTGCCAACAACCTCGGGCTGGACAGTATAGCAGCCGGAGCTACAATAGCGTGGCTCTTCGAGATGGTCGAGAGGGGCCTAATCGGCGAGGACGAGATAGGTTTCCCCGTTAAAGGCTGGGGTGACGAAGAGGCCGAAGAGAAGCTCCTCAAGCTCATGGCCGAGAGGAAGGGCATCGGTGCGATCCTTGCCGATGGAGTAAAGCGTGCCTGCGAAAGGCTCGGAAGGGGCTGCGAGTTTGCAGTCCACGTCAAGGGCATGGAGTCACCGGCCTGGGACCCGCGTGGAAGGAGAACCTACGCCCTGAGCTACGCTACAGCCGACGTCGGAGCGAGCCACCTGAGGGGCTGGCCGAGGCCGCATCAGCTGCCCAACCAGGGGCCAGCTAAGGAGCTCGTGCCGTCCCTTATCGAGGGCAGGGATGAGAGCTACATCACCGACATGCTCGGCGTCTGTAAGTTCGTGCCCTACAAGATGGAAGACCTAGCGAGGCTCTACAGCATCGTCACTGGCGAGGAGTGGACGGTCGAGAGGCTGAGGAAAGTTGCCCAAGCGGTGGAGAGCATCGCCAGAATCCACGACGCCCTCGACTGGATCACGCCGCCGTACGACGATACCATACCGCCGCGCTGGTGGGAGCCCGAGCCTGAGGGGCCAGCGGAAGGCAACGCGGCCTTCATTGATTACAACGACTTTCTTGAGGCCAGAAGGGAGTTCTACAGGCTGAGAGGCTGGCACGAGGAGCTTGGCGTCCCGCTACCTGAGACGATGGAAGAGCTTGGCTATCCGGAGTTCAAGAGCGATGCTGAGAGGGCTTTGGAGACAGTGAAGAAAAGAATGGAAAGCTGATCTCATCCTTTTTCAATTTTCTGCAACAGACAGTCCTTTTCTGTGCAGTTAAAAGTTAGGACAACGTTCGTACGCTGGGGCACAATAACCCCGATCCACCAGACGTCATAGATCCATACCCTGAGTTTGAGTGTTCCGTTTCCTCTGAAATCGGGAGGTATTTTGATTATTGCGTCTTCTCTGGCTGTTTCAAGTTCAAATGGTTCTGATGACTCGGCTGAGAAGTCAACTTTAAACCCTCTGCTTATGAAAGCTTTCCTGGATGCACTGAAGCGGCAGACGAGGTAACGATAGTTGATGGCTTTCTTCGTCGAGTTCCAACAGGTTAGATTGCCCTTATAGGTTATTCCCGCAATACTGATTTCTTTCCCGTTAATGGGCGCATAATTTTGCTCCGCCAGTAAAGACGACTGGTGGACTACCAAATTAAAAAGGAGAATATAAAGGAAATAAACGACCAAGATCTCTCTAAAGTTGTTTGATATCCGATTTTTGAGGCTCATACATGGTTACCTCCAGTTACGGCCTTTGGAGCGGAACCCAGATTGGTATTGAGTAATATCTAGTGTAGAGCCTGTCTGTTTGGTATAAGGAATGAGGTACTGCTATTCCCGGTCTTACTGTGAGACAGAATTTTATCATATCTTCATCTAGCTCGTAGGGCAAGTGGACCGTGTATGTATAATACTGGCCTATCTCATCAGCTCCGAGATAGCCCAATATTACTCCCCGTGATGTTATAGTTACTGACCCTCTGTAATACTTCTTTAGAATGTTTGTACCTCTGTTGTTCCGGCTTTCTGCAGATAGGCCATTGAGTAGAATACTTATAAATCCTCCTCCTTCAATGTAATTGGAAACAAGGTCTATGAGGGTTCGATGCACTTCAGTAAATTGTCTGCTAGTACGATGTCCACCTATGGCTTCATAATTGAGTTCTATCGGAACATTTGGATATCCAGAACCGAAATAACCTCCACAAAACTCAAATTTAGTGTATAGTGAATGAAACTTTCCATATTTGGGAGCTACTGCATAGCCAACTGAGGTAAATCCTTCCATTCCGTCCTCAAGGTATGCGTAGTTGCTTCCTCTTTTTCTGCTTCCGTAGATTGTCACAACAGCCCTACCAACGACGTTGCCATCGTGGTCGTAGATGTCGAAATACCTTTTTATTGGATACCTAGCCGGTGATGGGGTGTAGTAATAATATCCCATAGGGATTATCTTGTTAGCAGGGGCTCTTTGAATAGATATTTCAAACTCCCCGATATTGAGTGTTTCGTGTTGGGATAGGTTAAATGGCCCAAATGTTAGAGAAATGCCTTGCCGGGTTATGATTGAGGATTTAAATTTTGAATATACTTCACCATACGACAAGGTAAATCTAATGTTATTGCTTTGGCCTATGATCGCTGGGGAAATTGTTCCGGTGGGATGAGCTTGCTTAGTGTTCACAGTGTCAAAATCTCTGAAGACAGGGGAATAAACATTCCACAATATTGTTAGATTTGTTACTTCTTTGGAACTAACGACAAGAATAGTTTTTAGTTTACCTCTCTCAACAAATATTATTTCTGAAACAAGTATTTTTCCTAGGTGGTATTTTCTGATAATTTTTGTGGCTCCACGGTCTCTCTTGATACTAATGTTTGCAGGCTCTCGAGCCAAGTTGAAGATTGTTCCATCGTCCGATAGCAATTTGAATTCTTGATTGAGTCCTGTATATTTGAAAAATGGGATTTCCCTTAGACTGTTTGGCATAGAATTATTCTTTAGAGATACTAAGAACTTCCCCTCATCCCCTATTGGAGGCGATATTGCGCTTGCCGTTCCTGCAGTCATTCCAACCATCAGCAATCCTAGTAGGGCTACCAATAACGATTTCCACTTCACCCAGATCCCTCCGAGGTTTCTGCATCCAATATCTGGTAGTTGACTTTATAAAATTTCCTATTATTAATAGTAATCATTTCTTTGTTAATTATAATTATAGTACAATTCACACATAAATGTAAAATGTGAAAGAGGTGGAATACACCAGAAATGTCACAGAAACCTTAGAAGAAAAAAGAATACCTCAAAATTCTAGTCTGGGGGATAATATTTCACCCCTTCAAAAACGCCTCTACAAGGTTCCTCGTCTCGTTGAATGCCTCGAGCGGGATTCCCTTCGGCAGGCCGCCGATCTCTCCCTTGACGTCCTTGAGGACGCCTTCACCGGCGCCGAGGAACATCCCCTCGCTGACTATTCCGCGGAAGTTCGCCGGCGGGAGCAGGGCAACGGCAACGCGGTTACCCTCCTTAACGGTGAGGTCGTTGGTGACCACAGTTATTGCCCTCTCGCCGATGTTGACGTTCGTAACCAAAAGCCTGTCCGCGTTGGGGTGCTTCCCGACGCTCATGACCTCGCCGACCCTTATGTCCACCGCTATGACCGGATCGTTTATCTTACCTAATGCTAGGCGCTTGTCAAGGTTGAGGATAGTGTTGAGGAAAAACCTGATTTTTGCCACAGCCTCCTCAACCTTCTCGCGCTCGCTCTTGTCGGCCAGGCTGAGGAACTTGTGATGCCAGTCGTCTCCACCAAGAGCCTCGATTATGCCGTTGGCCTTCTCCTTCAGAGCCTGCATCTGCGGAGTCTCTATGAGTTCCTTCGGCTCGATATAGGAGTAGCGCATGGCCTGTATCTCGGGGATCATCTCCTTGGCAAGCTGGATGGCCTTCTTCTTGTCCCACTTGCCCTTGAACTTTGCTCCCTCAATCGTCTTCAGGAACAGCTCCACGCTCTTCTCCGCCACCAGTAAGCGGTAGTCCTTGCTCGTGTCCCACATCTTCTTCACCCTCCAGAGCTTTCAGAACGCGGTTCTTAACGCTTTCGTCCCTTATTCCCTCAGCTATAGAACGGGCCTTCGCTTTGTCTCCCCAGCGTGCGTAAGAAAGCGCAATCTCACCGAGGAGCTCTGAGGCCTTTTTATCGTCTCGAACAACCCCCGCGATTATCAGCGGCTCCTCGAGGAAGCCTATGCGAAGGAACCTCCTTGCGATGCGCTCCAGCTCAACATCTGTCGGCCTGAACTTGCCCACGAAGATTATCTCAAAGGCGTCGTCGAAGACCCTCCTCCCGAGTCTCGGCTGCTCGTGGAGGAAGAGCCAGTAGGCAAGCTCGAGCATCGAAATTGCTCTGCTCTCCAGCGGGAGGAAACGCATCATTTCTATCGCCAGCTCGACTTCACCTTTCTCGAGGAGCTCCTCAACTGCAGCCTTACCCCGCTTGAGGACGTCCCTTATCAGCTCTATTTTGTCCTCCAGGTGCTTGGCCTGGAGCTTGAAGAATATCGACGTGTAAACGTCCCTCGCCAGCTCGTAGAATTCAATGGCTATCTGGTTTGGAATCTCGTCCGCGCTCTTCTCTATGAGTCTTGCTATTCTTATCAGGGAAGAAGTCGCGGCGGAGGAGAGCCCCCTTGAGGCCTGGAGGAGTTCAACCGCTTCCCTGAAGAGTCTGAGCGCGTCTTTATACCTATCGGAGAGAACGAGGTTTCTCGCTATTCCCGCTAGAGCCTCTCCCCGTATCCTCGGGGAGTCTATCGAGTTCGCCAGCTCGATGGCCTTTTCAAAGTATGCCTCTGCATCGCGGTCCCTATCGAGCGTGTACAGCGCCCTCCCCAGAAGGGAGTATGCCAATGCCCTTTCTGGGGTAGCGCTTATGGACTCAAGGGTATCGAGCATGTTTGCGAGAACCTCATCCCTCGGGAAGGCCGTTAAAATCTCAGTTAGAGCAACAAGCCTCTTTATTGGATTATCTATTCCCAGGGCGCTTCTGAGGGCACCCTTGTAATCCCCTTTTGATAGGTAACGCTCCACCCCCTCCGCCACGAGAACCACCGACCGCTAGGAATGGGAAACCAAAGTAAAAAAGGCTATCGCTAACCCTTTACCTTTCTGTCCCACTGTTCGAGCATCATGTCAAGGGCAAGCAGACTGTTGAGTCTAAGGCGAACTTTCTTATTCTCCCAGTCTATCGAGCCCTTGAACTCGTTGAGGAGATCAAACACCTTTTCCGCTTCTTTTGTCGGCAGGTTCCTGCCGTAGAACTCCTCACCGCAACTCGGACACTTAAAGACAAACCCTTCAAAAGCCTCCATGAACCCATCCTTATCGCTGAAAATCTCCCGAGCGTTCTCCATCGGGAGCATCTGTCCAATGAGCTCTGCCCAGTCAAGAGTTGCTCCACAGAGCGGGCACTTGGCCATTTTCAACCCTCCAGATTTCTCAAAAATTTCTCTATTTCTTTCAAAATCAGCTTAATTCCCTCATCGAGGTTGGCTTTGCCGTTGGCTCCCGCGGCCCCGGCGTGACCGCCACCGGAACCCTCTATAATCGGACCGACTTTCTCCATGATCTTACCTAGGTGCAGGCCCTTCTTCACGAGGCTCTCCTTCGCTCTCGCAGAAATTCTAACGCCCTTCTTCTCGCTTCCAACTATTGCTATATCTGCCCCGAGCTGGATAAATGTCTTGCATGCCAGGGACTCGTAGGCCGAAACCTTGGAGACAGCGATTATATACTTCCGGAATTTCCTTATCTCCAGCCTCTGACAGGCCTTTAACACGGCCATCCTCTTGGCCTGGTCAATGTTCTCATCGCTAACCGGGGCAACAAGCTGGAATATCTCGCCCATCTGAATTGGGAACCTTTCCAGAATCTCGCTCACGGCTTTGAAGGTTTTGGCATTGGAATATCGGAACGTCGCGGTGTCGGTGACTATTCCCGCCAGGAGGGCCTTAGCTGAGGTCTCGTCATAAAAGCCGAGATATTTAAACAGCTCCCAGACGATTTCAGCGGTCGAAGTTCTTGAGGAATCAACAATCATTATATCGGCCCTTATCGGATTCTCCTTCTCGGCGTGGTGGTCTATCACGATTATGAACTTGTCCTTGGGAATTTCAATAGGTTCGAGCTGCTCCATGGAGGATGTGTCGAATATCACCACGACGTCCTCACGAACCTGTGGATCCTTCTCGATAGGGACCGGAGAAAGAGTCAGAAGCCTTTTGGTGTATGAGGATATGCTTTGAGCAACACCGATTCTGACATCCTCTATTCTAGTGGATTTAAGGTAGAGGGCGAAGGCTATCGCCGAGCCGAGGGAGTCCGGATCAGCGTTGTGGTGGCAGAGCAGGAGGAAGGACTTGTCCCTTGAGCTTTGCAGGAAGCGCTTAAGCTTGATTTTCCCTTTCATTGGCTATCTCCCTCAGCTTCCTCTCAACAATTTCGTAGGCCCTCTCGACGGCCTCGTCGATGAGCTTATCAACGTCCACCTTGACGAAGATTGGAACCTCTAGATAAACCTCAATCTCAAGGTCGAGGGTCTCCTCCCTGTTTATCCTCATCGTGACCTCGATGTCCTTGACCTCGCTCCTCGTGAGGTGGTCGAAGACGTAGTCTATTATCGTCTCCTGGGCCAGTTCGCCTATCTCGATGAGCTGCTCTTCGCTCAGCTCTGGAAGACCTATATGGATAACCCTCTTTCCGCTGCTTCCCTTGTCCATCGCTACCACCCCAAAGGAAAGAGAAGAGATCAGCCGGCGGTCGGCCTTAGAGCAGTCTGTATCTTCTGGGTGAGCTCCTTGAGCTTTTCGTTGAGCTTCTTCTCCTGCCTCTCGAGGGCGTTGAGCCTAACTTCGAGGGTCTCGACTTTCTCCTTCAGCTCCTCGAGAGCCTTGGCCTTGTCGGTCTTAACGATGAGCGTCCCAACGGTCTTGTAGATGACGGTTCCCTCCTCAACCTTCTCGATTTCCTCCAGAGCCTTCTTTGCCTCGGTGAGCTCGAGCTGGACCTTTTGCTTCTGCTGGATGACGAGCTGGAGCTGCTGCTGGTAGCCCTCAAGCTGTCCCAACATAGCCTGAACCTGCGGCGGGATGTTCTGCACGACAAACACCTCCGTAATCGTAATGTCAGGTTAGAATAAGGACGGGGCTTTAAATAGTTTAGGCTAAACTTCTAGAGAATCCATCGCGACCTTAATCCAGCGAAGGTATGAGTTGAGGGTTCCCCTCAAAGCCGAGTTGTCCCTCGCAAGAAAGTGGATAATGATTCTACTTCCCTCGAGGAGAAAATCGATTTTGCTCCTTCTATACGGCACGCTCTTATGCTCGTAAAGGACACTCTCATAAACTACCCTAGCCGTCTCCTCGTCGGGAAAGGAGAGCTCAATTACTCCCTCGATTGGCCAGGCTTCTTCTTTATTCCGAGGGCCTCCTTGTAGTCCCATCTCCGGCCGTCCTCCATTATCCATATCTTGACGCTTATGAGCGGGCCAACTGCCCTCTCTTTCGTCACGTCGAGGCGGTAGAAGTTGACCGCCATTCCGCGCGGGTGTCTCTCGATGACGCCGAGAACATCTGTATTGTATCTGTCAGCTATACCGAGAAGGGAACGCTCCTTTCTGGGAACGAACTTCCCTCCAGTCAGCTCGGCGAAGGCCTGCGCGAAGGCAACGTGATCGAGGCCGACGCGTTTGGCGGTGGTGACGATGAAGGGCATCTCCTCGCGTATGGGCCTTATGTTTCTGAAGCCTATCTCGCGCTGGAGCTTTATGCCGTGGAGGTAGAGGTAGCCGAGGTAGCCCCAGTCGTCGGGGTCGACCTTGATGAAGGTCATCTTTAACGGGTTGCCTTTCCAGACGTTGACAATGAGAAGCCTCTCGTAGTTCCTGTCGTAGGCCTCCATGAGAAGGTCTTGGATGGTCTTCTTACCCCTCGTCAGGTAGAGGGAGTTGGGGAACACCCTCTCCAGGTCGTGCCCGAAGCTCCTCGTCCTCCTGGTGGGTCTGTGTGAAGTCGTTATCAGCATCATGGCCCTCACTCAAAACTCAGTTGATTGGATAAAAGCCTTTCGAAATTGGAAAGAATCAGATTGCCTTTACGCGCCTGGCCACCCTGGGCCTGGGCTTGTAGAGTATCTTGCTGCCGCAGTAGGGGCAGCGAACCTCTCTGGTGTTCTCGAGGTCGAGCTCGACCTCCTTTCCGCATTTCGCACAGCGGTAAACGGCCATCACCATAGTTATCACCCTAAACTAAGCAAAGGAAAGGGGTCAGGCCTTGGAGGCCGTAACACGCTTGGCGACCTTTCCAGCCGGGGTAACCGGCAGGTAGGCGCCGCCGGCAAAGGTGGCACCGCACTTCTGGCACTGCCATATGCCGGTACTTATCCTTCTGACCGCCTTCCTTCCGCAGACCGGGCAGATGTGCTTCTGCTTCATCTTGGCCTCAACGGCCGCGACCCTTCTTCTGATCTTGAGACCGTACCTCGGACCGAACCTTCCGGCTGAACCGACCTTAGTAGTCCTTCCCATGAGCATCACCCCTAATTATCAGCAATTTTCACGACTGAAGGGTTTTTCCGGGGACGTTTTATAAACCTTTGCATATACCTGGACACCGAGCGGGCTTATGCCTAATAAACCTTTCGCGTGGAACTTTGCCAAACAACGTTTCATCAGGAAGCTTTTGGAAAAAGCTTCATTAAAAGTTCGTGATTCCTTTCAATATTGCGTCCGGTAAGACGTATTTCACAAAAAGAATGTAATTCAAGAGTTAAAAACTGTGTTGGGTTGTGCTCTTAAAATGGATTTGCTCTTTTTGAGGCACCCGCAGGTGCCGATGGAGTGAATCCATGCAAATTACGCGGTTTTAAAAGGTTTTGAATTCAGAACAGGAATTTCGATAGGAAATACACTTTTTTCATTGGACTCGGCAGTTCAAGAATCACGAATCTTGATCAAACTCAACGGGACTGTCGTCCCGTGCGTTGGAGCTTTGCTCCAACGTCGCGCAGGCGAAGTTTGTATCGAAAGGGGGCCTTTGGGAGTGTCGGCCCCCTGGGGGTCCCGAGGTCATCGCAACCCAATACTCCTCGGGCGTTCCAATTTTAGCATAAAGCCTTATAACACTTACACTAACCTCGGTTAGGTGAAAGTATGGGTGGAACGATCAGCAAGATAGTTCACTTTCGCGATGAGGAAGAGTTTCTCGACGACATGACGGAGATAATGGAGCGCTTTACCTATCTGGCGAGCCGCTACGGCCACAACCCGATAGAGGGCATTCTCCTCTGGGACTACATAGGAATTCAGGACGAGGAAGGCATTAAGATATTCCGTGTTGGCGAGTTTCCTTACTTCGAGGGCACGCTGAAGCTCGACCTTGAGACTCTGCGCGTCATGGAGCGCTACTTCGACGAGATGGAGAGCAAGTGGGACGAGCTCCGCGTGGAGGACATCGCCTACTTCGTGGAGATGCTGAACGAGGCTCTTGGGAGGGAGATAGTCTTCTACGAGGCCTATGATCTTGGTCTCGACAGGGACACGGCTTACATAATCCTCAACCTCGTGAGCCTCCATTACCTCGAGAGCGTTCTTGACGGGAAGGACCGGGAGATATTCGAGGAAGCCGTTCAAATGCTCATGAAGTATATTTGATTCAATGATTACAGAATCATGTAATTATGCAATTGCAGAATGGGGTGGTGGCTATGCTCGTCAAAAAGAGGGGCATCTTCACTGAAGAGGATGCGAGAAAGGTCATAGAGATAGCGAACAGTGAGAATGTCACGGAGATAATAGTCATGGCCGAAAGCGTAACCGAGGAGGCCAAGAGGCGCCTCTGGGACTACGCGAGAGGAGTCCAGCTCATGGCTGACCTCACTGGCGAGGATAGGAGCGTGAGGGTTGAGATACTCGAGGGTTACGTGAGCGATAAGGTAAAAGGAATAGACCTCAGTGAGGTGTCGGAATGAAACTCATAATGGCCGAGGTGTTCAACAGCTGGCAGGGGGAAGGAGGGAGCGTTGAGGGTTCTGCCTTTGGACGGAGGCAGATATTTGTCCGATTCGCAGGCTGTGATCTTAACTGTGTATGGTGCGACTCGAAGGAGTTCATAGATGCCTCCAAGGTCTTGCGGTGGCGCTATGAGGTGGAACCTTTCACCGGAAAGTTCGAATATAAACCTAACCCGGCGAGCTTGGGTGAGGTAGTCGATGCCATTCTGCGGCTTGATACGGGGGATATACATTCCATAAGCTACACCGGCGGCGAGCCAACGCTTCAGGTCAGGCCGCTCAAGGCCCTCATGGAGAGGATGCACGAGCTTGGCTTTTCAAACTTCCTTGAGACCCACGGCGGCCTTCCAGAGCTGATTAAGGAAGTAGCTCATCTCACGGACTACGCCAGCATCGACATAAAGGACGAAACGGCTAAGGCAACTGAAGACTGGAAAGCTCTCGTTCTCCGTGAGGTAGAGAGCATCAGAATCCTGAAGGAAGCCGGCGCAGAGACCTACGCCAAACTCGTGGTGACGAAGGACACAAAGATAGAGAACGTCCGCTGGTATGCCTCCCTCCTGAAAGGCCTCGCACCACTTGTTATCCAGCCGCGAGAACCCATTGACATCTCCCAGCCAAAACTGATGGAGTTCTACCGCGAGGCGGCTCTGATAATGGGTCGGAAGAACGTTGGACTGAGCTTCCAGGTGCACAAGTATCTCAACGTCTTGTGAGGTGTAGGCATGAAAAAGGCCCTCGGGCTTGTAGGTCTTTCGGCGGTTTTTGTGCTCATCTCTATGTACACTCAGAACTCCAATCCGACAGCTTCCCAGGTAAGCGCTGTTCTATCTCTCGTCATTCTCATCATAGGCTCTTTCTACCTCAATCGCGACGAGAGGGGAGGTAAGATAGTCCCATGGGCAGGTTTGGTGCTGCCCCTTCTCCTCTTCCTGAACTACGGGAACCCGCTCTACCTGCTCGCTGGTCTTTTCCTTGGAATCGGCTTTCTCTGGAGATCAGAGCTCTCAGTAATTCCACTCGTTTTGGCAGGCTTTCTCCTTGGCTGGCTCGCCCTTCAGGAGGATGCATATCTCGTAAGAACCATCGGTGCCTTCATCCTCGCAGCGAGTATAATCACGGGCGTCGCTTCGCTATATTTTGCTCTCAAACTTAGGTGAGTTTTTAAGTCCGCTCGCGAACTTCCACCGGCGATGATGACATTGGCCTTTGGGGTTAGTGATGCCCGGGATCGACGGCCTGAGCCAAAAACTTTTAACCTTTAACTTCCTCCCAATCTCTGGTGGTAATAATCGAAGTCCTCAAGTGCGAGCACTGCGGCGCTCCGCTCGAGACGACGCCGGAGGATATAATAGTCGTCTGCCCTTACTGCGGCTATCCGAACGCCTATGATGAAGTCTTCTCCAAGGATAACGTCTTCTTCGTGGAGAGCCTTCCAAAGAAGGAGATCCTGCGCCTATTCTGGGAGAGGGTTGAGAATGACAAAGACTTCCTCGGACTCCGGGGAAAGATAAAGATTGCGAAGGTTGAGGGGGTTTACGTTCCCCTCTGGTTCGGCAAGGTGGAGGGAAGAGGGTACGTCCGCTTCGTGGACTACGAAAGAAAGGGCAACAAAAAGAGGAAAGTCGTGAAGTACCATGAGTTCGAGGACGATTCAGTCGTCTGTATTCCTGCCAGGAGAAGTGTTTACGACATAGCTGTCGAGGCATTGGCAGAGAAATTCGAGCGCGGCGGATACATTACGTTCAAGGAGCTCAGAAACACGCTCAAATATATGATGGAGGTCAGACCGATCAAAGAATTAACGCCCGAGAAGTGGGAGGGCCTTAAGCTGGAGTTCCTGAACACCGATTTTGGCAAGGAGCAGGCTAGAGCAGCGTTGCTTGATAGGGCTTCTGACTTTGCAAAGGAAAGACACGTTCCCAAGGACAAGCCCTTGAAGGCTTTCTCTTTTGGCGGTGATGTCGAAGAAGTTGCCCTTGTCTTCTACCCGCTCTGGAAGGTCTACTACGACTTGGAGGGTGGAACGTATTTCGTGGCCTATGACGGCAGCAAGGGGAGGGAAGTTATAGCGCTGGAGCCCGTCAGGATATGGCGTAAGGTGGCTTACTTGACCACGGCCCTCTTGGGGGTTGGAATTGCGGCTTTCTTCTCCATGTTATACGGAAACTTAGCTTACTGGGAAGTGGTTGCCCACGCTAGACAGGGTGCCCTGGGTATGCTGATCCTTCCGGGTCTTGGGGCTTACTTTGGCTACGAGCTTGCGAGGGGATACGGAAGGAAGATGGCGCGCGACGTGAGGGTTGAGAGATGAAGGTCAAATGTCCTAACTGCGGAGCGGAGTTTGAGAGTGAGGAAGCTGGAATAGTCACCTGCCCCTACTGCGGCTTCCAAATCAAGCTCGGTGAAGCTAAGACCTTCACCTACGACCTAAAGGTCGAAGACCCCTGGAGGCCTTTAAGCTCGTTCATCAGACTCCAGAGGCTCTCGCCCAATGACGTCGAGTGGAAGGCAAGAATCCTGGAGCGAGAACTGTTGTACATTCCCTTCTACGTCTTCTTTGTGAAAGCCGAAGGGCTTGCCCACAGCGGTGGACTCTCGACGGCCGATGGGCGAGTTGAGTTCTTTAACTACGTTACCGTTCCAGCCGCTGATGGCTTTGACGAGCTTATTAACTACCCGTTGCCGACGAGGGGCAGGCGCTACTTCGATGGAAATGTGGGGGGAAGGCTTGTCGAGAAGAGCCTCAATGAGGGAGATGCTGAAAAGAGGCTGAAGAGGGAGATACGCGAGCTGCTGAAGATGGAAGCCAAACGCTATTTCCACTGGAGAAGCGTGAGCATGGGCATGCCGACTTTCGAGCTCCAGTTTGATGGCCTCGTTTACTATCCCATCTGGAAGCTGAAGTACAAGTACGGCCCCTTCACCTATCGCGCGTATGTTGATGGCGCCGACGGCAGAATTCCCTATGCGGAGTTTCCCATCTCCTTCACGAAGAGAATTGTTAATGCCCTCCTCGGATTCGGTCTCCTCGCATCGGGCTTCTTCTTCGGGAGGTTCTTCATGCCCTATGGAGCCACTGCAGTTCTTGGCTCCATGGCAGGGGCGCTCTTCGGGGCTTGGCCGTCCCTAAAGCGAGCCTTCCGCTTCCACGGGAAGGCCAGCGAACACAGGCTTTTAAGCGAAGTTGCTGAGGATTTCGCTCCGGAGGGGGAAGCCTTTGAGGCAATAAGACGCTTCTTGAAGGCCCACTTCTAAGCCGTCAAATTTTTAAATCCTCACTATTTTAGTAACCGGCGGGAAGATTAATTGGAGGAGGTGAAAGCATGCCGGTCATCGAGGAGGTCGCAAAGGTTTCCTTCGAGAGGGTCGGCATGCACTCCCATATAAGGGGCCTCGGCCTCGACGAGAACGGAAAGGCGAAGTTCATGGCCGACGGCATGGTGGGGCAGGTTAAAGCGAGAGAAGCGGCTGGAATAGCCGTCGAGCTCATCAAGCGCGGAAAGCTCGCTGGGAAGGGAATCCTCCTCGTTGGCCCGACCGGGAGCGGTAAGACGGCAATAGCCATGGGAATAGCTAGGGAGCTCGGCGAAGATGTGCCCTTTGTCCAGATTGCCGGAAGTGAGATTTACTCCGCCGAGGTCAAGAAGACCGAGTTCCTGAAGCAGACCCTCAGGAGGGCCATAGGCGTTAGAATCAGTGAGGAGAGGAAGGTCTACGAGGGTGAAGTCAAGGAGATTGAAGTCAGAAAGACGAGGCACCCGTTCAATCCGTACGTGGAGATTCCCGAGAGCGTGATAATAACGCTCCGCACGAAGGACGACGAGAAGACCATAAGGGCCGGCAGGGAGATAGCCTACCAGCTCATGGAGCTGGGCGTTGAAGAGGGCGACGTCATACAGATAGACGCTGAGACGGGCAGGATTTCAAAGCTCGGAACTGTCAAGGAGGAGGAAGGCCTCTTCTTCAAGAGAAAGGTCAACCTGCCGAGCGGTCCGGTGCTCAAGATAAAGGAGTTCACCTACACTGTCACGCTCCATGACCTCGATGTTGCGAACGCGAGGGGAAACATCTTCGGACTGCTCTTTAGCTCTGGGGCGGAGATAAGCGACGACATCAGAGAGAAGGTCGACGAAATGGTCAAGAAGTGGATTGAGGACGGCAAGGCAACGCTTGTCCCGGGAGTGCTCTTCATCGACGAGGTTCACATGCTCGACATTGAGGCCTTCTCGTTCCTCGCGAGGGCCATGGAGAGCGAGTTAGCACCGATACTGATACTGGCGACCAACCGCGGAAGGACGAAGATTAGAGGAACGGACCTCGAGGCCCCGCACGGCATACCGATAGACATGCTCGACAGGCTGCTCATAATCAACACCGAGCCCTACAAGAGGGACGAAATCCGCGAGATAGTCAAGATTCGTGCGAGGGAAGAGAAGATTGACATAAGCGAGGAGGCGATTGAGTACCTGGCAGAGCTCGGCGGGAAGACCAGCTTGCGCTATGCCGTCCAGCTGCTCGCTCCCGCCAGCATCTTAGCGAGGGGTGGAAGGGTGGAGAGGGAACACGTAGAAAAAGCTAAAGAGTACTTCGCCGACCTCAGAAGGAGCATAGAGTTCGTCGAGAAGCTGGAAGGAATGCTCCAGTGATTCCTTATCTTCTCTTCTCCCCCATTATTTCTATGAGCCTTCTGCACAGCTTGAGGTGGAACATGAACTCATGGTATGTTCTATTCTGCTCCGGAAAGATTACTTTCAGCTCGTTGAGCCCCCGCTTGCCTCCAAACTCACCGAAGATTGTAACCCCGTTCACCTCGACGACGCCAAAAACAGCGGCGAGGTTGAAGATGAGCGTCCTCAGCTGGTAGGCTGAAACTTCGTGCCTCCCTAGCTCTGCCGTTGGGTATTCGAAGAGGAAGTACTCCAGCCCTTCTATTTTGGCAACATCCGTTATCGCTATGTCCGCCGTCAGGAAGACGAGCAGGGTTGGTGTCATCTCGTCGTAGCGCTTGAGGGACTTGATAATGATCTCGTCGTTGTTGTGGGCGAGCTCATTGACGCTTTCGGCTATGATTATCCTGTCTTTCAGCCTCTCAAACTCTTTTAGGGCAATGTATGCAGCCTTTCGAGACTTCTTGACGCGCCGGTTGCTGAACTCCTTGAGCAGGTGGGCGTTCTTGACGGCTTTCCTCATCTCGCTCAGCTGACCGTGGCGGTATTTGTAGTTCATTGAGTTCTCTATCTCCTTCTGCACACCCTCTGCGACGACTATCTGGTAACCGTCGAGTGGCCGGAAGCCCGAGATAAAGCGGTGGTAGAAGAGATTAGTGTCGGGAGCGAAGGCAACCCCTTTGCGGAGGTACTTGTAGAGCTCGAGGCTCTTCATGAACCCGTTTATGTTGTCGTAGCGCAGAATTCCGGCCGAGATGAATGCCTCATAGAAGTCGCTGTATGTCGGCAGTTCGTAGGAGAGGTGCTCGGGAACGGCCTCGTTGAATTCATGGCGGTTTACCAAAACGTCCAGTTCGTAGCCTTTCTCGCTTGGTTCTACCCTGAATAGGGGAAGTTCGTAGAGGGGGTAGCTTACCACTATCTCTGGCAAGATATTGATGAGCACCTGAAGCTCGGGCTTCTCAATTATTTCATAGCTCAACGACATTCCCATCACCGAGGAAGTTCTTGAGGCGCTGCATATGCTTCGGGATCATCATATAGGGCCTGTCCGGAAAATCCATGTCCAGCAGGGCCATGTAGATTATCCTGTCGACTGGAAAATCCCTTATCTGAACTACTGCTGCCGTTGCGAGGGCCTTCCTTCCCGAGGTTATGTCGAGCCCGATAGTGTATCCCTCTTCCGCAAGCCTCTGGAAGAGCTCCTTGAACTTCTTATCCGCCTCGAGAAAGCTGTTGTTGGGTATCACGACGGTCTCTATCTCAGGGTTGAAGTTGTAGGCCTGCGAGATAACCTTTATGGCCTCCACAACTTTGGGCAGCTTTTTCCGGTAGACTTCCTCCGTAAAGATGAAGACCTTTCTTGGCTTCCTGTTCCTTGAAACGACGGCATAGTAGGTGTTTACGAGCGCCCATTCCGAGCGACCGAGCAAAGTTACGTAGGCTATCTTTCTCGGATTTATCATGCAAAATTCCCCCATGCGAAGGCGATTACTTTATAGGCGAACGCCCGCAGGGATGGTCTAGGGGTTATCCTCCCCTCAACGGCTTTATGGGCGAGAGTGAATGGCACGAGCGGGAGGATGAAATACTCCACGCCGTAGGTTTCTATCCCTAGACCTCTTAGGATGAAGAGAACGAGCAGAGCCGCGAAAACACCCGCTGGAAGTGTCAGTACTGTGAGGAGAATCAAATCCGCGGTCTTATCCTTCTTTTCTATGCCTGGGATCGCGACAATCCAGAAGAGGAAAATCAGAACGAGGAAGTGGAGCAGGAGTTCCTCGAATGTGACATCTATCAGCGGCTCGCCCTTGGCGAGCAGATAGTAGAACCAGGCCGCTCCAAAGGAATAAACAAGGGACATCGGGATAGACACTCCCCACTTCATTCGAGGGAAGCCTTTCTCATTCTCCATGCTTCCACCTCATTCAACTAACAGCATCCCGTACAAAACGCTTTCGGAGAAGTCTATCTCCACGAGCCGGCTGATCTCTATGCCGATAGCATCTACCGACGGTCTCACTTTCGTTGGCATCCTGCAGGGCTCTCCCCTCTCAAAGGTACAGTCGTCACAGAGGTTGCAGCTGCCCGGGAAGAGTGCCATTGCGTACATCTTGCCCTCCTTGAAGAGCTCTTCTTCGCGCTTGAGAAGGTAGAGGATGGCCTTTCTCTTCTCGGCTTCAAAATCGTCCATGTCAATTTCAAACTTTATGATGAGTGCCTTTCTGAAGTGGCTCACCCACTCCCTGGCTTCCCTCCAGTCCGGGGCATGCGGGGGACAGCTCGGCCTCTTCCCGTACATGGGACAGGTCATGCACTTCCAGACGGGTCTTGGTGAAACAACTATCTCCCCCGCGTTAATTTCTCTCTCCCAGAGCGCCCTCATAGAGCATCGAATGTGATACTCTTGGGAGACTTAAAACCTTAGCCGTAGGATGGGTGACTGCTATTGTCATTAACAAATCTTTGGGCCAAAACATTTTTATGTTTGAAAACCTATTCACTGATATAAGGATAGTTGCGCTCGTGCTGGTTTCGGTTTTGCTGCTCTCAGCCGGTGGGTGTCTATCCCCCAATAACGAAGATTGGGATGTGAGAATGGATTTGGAGATAGGCTCCGTCTTCCACAACGGGGATTTCATCCCGGTGGAATTCACCTGCGACGGCGAAAACGTAAACCCACCGATATTCATTGGCCACATTGACTCAAGGGCCAAGAGCCTTGTGATTAGTCCCACCAATGGGAGAAGTCGATGCCCCAATCCACGTCGTCCAAGGAGTGAATGACTTCGGAAAGATAGGTTATAGCGGACATGTCCACAGAGGGGACACAGGGTGCACCACTATCAATTCAAGGTCTATGCCCTTGACACAGAACTCAACCTCAAGCCCGAGGCAACGAGAAGGGAGTTGGAAAAGGCCATTGGGGGTCATGTTATCTAGTGGGGAGAGCCGGTAGGCCTCTACGAAGAAAATAAAAGTCATGAGTAGAGCAGTTTCACCACGAGATTTATTGCACTCTGAAGTGCAGACAGGAAGTTCAGGGTAAAGAATATCCAATCTCCTATTATATAGGAATATATCGTCAGCAGTGTTGCCGCTACAACGTAGATTACGATAAACTTCAGGTTCAGCGGGCAGTGTTTTTTCTTCACGGTCTCGATGGTCTGAGGCAACCACGAGCTGACCAGCAGTAGCATTCCCAGGAGTCCTATTATCTCTCCACCGTTCATTTTTCTCACCCGAACGGGAAACGGGTGAGCCTAAAAAAGCCTTGTGGATGTATACATGTTAAAACCAGGTAATAGAATGTCCTAAATAGGCAAGTCTAAGCTAAAGCTGGCTCGCGAGCCGAGACATTGCCCATGTTTTAACGTCTTCATCAAGGATACTGTTGATAATTCCCATTGCATCGGAGATCTTACCTGCTTTGGCAAGGGTTAGCGCAACTTCAGCCTGTATCTTCGAGCGGTTTGAAAGGTCAGTTATGTAGTTGGCTATTTTCATGGCCTCTTCGGGTTTGTCAAGGTTCAGAAACTCAAAGGCGAGACTCATTAAAGCCTTGGTGCTTTCGTCACGGTTGTCTATATCGAGGGCGGATTTTATGGCCCTTTCCAGGACTTCCCTATAATCGGCCCCTCTCTTTGCCAGCACGACAGCAATGCGTGAGAGGGCCTTTGCCCTGATGCCTTTGTCGGGTATATCTTCCGTCATCTTGACGGCTTCTTCGAAGTTTCCGGAATCAACAAGCTTGAGGACCGCCTCATAGAGCGCCCGAGAGCGATACCACTCCTGCATGATTATCCCCACAATTTTTGGGCTTTGGAGGATTTAAGCTTTCCGCGGCCAAGGTTTATAACCTCCCACGAGAAGTATCTGACAGGTGAGAAAATGAGGAGGACTGCTTTACTGTTGCTTTTCCTCCTGACAGTTTCGCTGCTCTCCTACGCAGTGGCCGAAACCCAGATAGATTCAAACAAAGTTCACTTTTACATGTATGGCATGAGCACCTGTCCGCACTGCCAGAACATGAAAAAGCTCATCCCAGAAATCTATGGCCCCGAAAGTCTGACCTATTACGAACTCGTGAACAATGAGGAGAACCAGAAGCTCTTCGGCGAGCAGTACAAATACACAGGCATTATGGGAGTTCCTGCGGTAGCAATAACCTACAACGGAACCCTTTACGCTATAATCGAGGGAGAGTTTAACGTCTCGGCGACGCCCGAGATAATAGAGGCTGCCATGGAGAACAACGGGCTTATCCTCTTTGTTGCCGGCCAGGCTTACATCATTAAGAACGAGACAATCATACAGAAGCTCCAGACTATATATGTCGAGCACAGGCTTCCCGAGGCTGATACAACTGAGACTTCAGAGATTACAACTTCCACGCCGTCTGAAGATGAAACCACAAGCACAAGCGAAAACAACGACAAAGTGTGCGGTCCGGGAATAATGGCCGTTCTCGTGATAGTTCCCATTGTTCTCCTGAGGAGAAGGCGCTGACCTTTTGTTCTCAACTTTTTGTTTTAGAAATCCACAAAAAGTTATGGGATGGAGTGACTACCATGAGGAGTGAAGTAAAGGCGTTGGCTATCATCCTACTAACTTCCTTTGGGATAAGCTCCTTAGCACTCTGGGCACTCGGTTTAACTCACTTCATCCCCCAGTTTTTCACGCTTGCAATGAGCGACTCCATAAACCCGTGCACCTTTGTCATCTACACCATGCTCCTCATAGCACTCTCCGTTAGAGAGATTTCACGGAGGAGGCTCTACATCGTTGGGGCGTCATTCATAGCGGCCGTATACATCTCATACTATCTTCTGGGCGTTGGCCTTCTCTACTTCGCTGGCCGCCTGCCTCTCTGGGCTGCCGGCGTTGCGGCCATAATCTTCGGCCTTTATACTATCGTTACTGGATTAATGGAGAGGTCTAGGGTTTTTGGTAAGAGCGGCCTCAGGAAGAAGATATTCAGCAGCGACGCGACACTCTTAGGAGCTTTTACCCTCGGTGTTATAGTGTCGACGACTCTCCTTCCTTGCTCTGCCGGGAGCTATCTCGTCTATGCGATAATAATCTCAAAGAGCGGAAAAACGCTCGCTTTTCTCCTGCTTGCGCTCTACAACCTCGTCTTCGTGCTCCCGCTGGTGGTCATACTGTTGGCGATGGGAAGCGTCACAGAGAGCAAGCGCTTCTCCCAGGCGATGGTGAGGCACAGCAGGGAGCTGTCCGTGATAGCAGGGATACTGCTCATAGCGATAGGGATCTGGGTTCTCACGGGGGCCTCACTGTAGGCCTAGCAGCATCCTTACTTTTCTCTCGAACTCCCCAAAGTTCGGCACGCCTATAAACTCTACTCTGTTGTTTATCAGTATGGTGGGAGTTCCTAGGATGTTGTGCTCCATAGCCTTTCTCTGTCCTTCTGGCGTTGCAACACTCAGCTCTCTTGCAACGACGCCGTTATACTTCCTCTCGAGCTCCCTTGCCATCTGGACTGCTATTGGACAGTAGGGACAGCCTGGGGCGGTAATAACCTCAATGACGACCTTCGGCCCCTTTGACTTGACCTCTATCATTCCAGTCCTCTTCATCAGCTCGAGCATCTTTTTTCTCCTGATCATCTCCAGCTCGTCCATGACTCACCCCCCAATAAAGATGTAGAAAAGGGGGCTTAAAAAGAAATTCTTGAAAAAAGCTTCAATCAACGGCGTTGAGGTGAATGAGGAGCAGTATCGCGAATATTACCGCCAGTGCAATGTGAACCTTCTTCCAGTTCCCCAGTATCTTGACGAACTTCTTGGCCATGGTACTGTCGTGTTTCTTTGCAGCTACTGTTACTTTGCCGTGAATGTAGCGTCCAACAAAGCCGCTGACGTTCAGCAGAACAAGTGTTATGGCCATGCTGAGACCGGTTATTCCAGCGAGACCTGAGTAATTATCGCACGAGAAGAAGTGAACGAACACCAAAAGGGTACCTGTTATCGTGAGGGCATGGTGTATCGTAAGTGGATAAATCGGCCCAAACACCGTCACGTAAGGCTGCTCAGGCTTTATTTCGAAGCCCCACTCGCTCGTTTTCTTGTGAATTATCAGAAGTTTCCGCTTGGTTAGGGAGTAATAAACTACTCCAGTAGCAATCATCGCCACACCGACTACGGCGAAGGCGGTGTAGCCAGCCTCGTATTCGTCTTCTTCCCCTTCGTACTCGTCGGCAAGAACGAGTGGAGCTAAAAGGAGAATTAAAAGAACCAAAGCGAGAGCCCGCTTCATCAGGATTCACCTCAGAAAGCTCCGCTTCCTAACCCACATATCTTCGCGAAGGGACAGACGGCACAGTCCTCTGTGTACGGCTTGAGGTATGGCTCACCCTTCACGGCCTTCGTTATCTCCTTGGCTTTTTCCATGGCCTCGTCTTCTCCTTTAAGAACGAGTGTTACGCTGCCCTCGGCTCCACCGGCACCTCCGGCAGCGATTGGTATTGCCTCAACGTCGGCAAGTATTCTGTATGCCTCAACTTCCGTCACTGGGTGAGCATGGGGGATTGGAACCAGAGCCGCGTAGAGGCCTGTACCCCAGTCAAAGGAATATATGCCAGTGAGCTTGGCGCTCTCTTCGACTGGAGTGGGTACGAACTTCTCCAGGCTTATGGGCGTTATCGTAAAGACTCCTTTGGTTATCGTCCAGCCAAAGGTCTTGCCTATCGTTCCTCCGTCTGGGGCGGCGGCAAAGACGGCCACATTCCAGTTTACGTCTATCGCATTTCCGCCCTTGATGAAGACGTCCTTCGGCCCCATCTCTTTCAGAGCTTCTATCGGCTCGCCCTCAAAGGGCTTCCCCTTGTAGAGGACGAGATGCTTCGGCCAGGTATTCTTGGGGGTAACGCACGTTCTGCCTTTGCTTATTGTTCCAACGGTCCACTTCTCCTTTTCGATTTTCTCCCCGAGAAGTTCCTCGGCTATATAAGCTGCGGTTGTTCCGGTCGCGATGTAGACAAAGCCGTGCTTAAGGGCGTGCTGGACTTCTTCCATGGCCACTACCGCTTTGGCTATCAACCTTTTGCTCTCGGGTGGAGTGAGGGTTACAAGTGCCCTTTTCATGAGAATCACCCAGTTAAGATACACGTCGAAACATATTAAATGTTGTGTTAGTCTCAGCGTAAACTTTCGGCTAACCGAACAGCTCCAGGCAGACCCTGCACTGGGCAGGGTTCAACTCAGGATCAATTTGAGAGTGGAAAGAACAGACGTAACCTTTGCTCAGCATCTCCAGTGAGATTTGAACTAGCCTTAAGTGGATTTCGTACTCGGTAGGCCTCTTCTGGATTATCTCCTCGGCGAGCTTTTTGAGGCCATCATCTATGTCTGGGAATTGGGCAACGTCTATTAAAGCCCCCCTGTCCATCCTCAGATATCGAGAAACGGCAGACTGGGTAATGTGCAAAAGCTCCGCTATCTGTGTCTGCTTGAGTCCCTTCTCCCTGAGTATCTCTACAAGCCTGCGCCTCAGCGAGGGATAGACATAGCGTGAAGCAACTTCGAAAGCATTCGTTTTCATATACCCTTGTATGACGCACGGAATATTTAAGACTTTTGGTCGAATTTAGGCCAAGCCTTAGGTTGGATTAAACGGACATTTTCTTTGTCATAACTCGTGGTTCTCTGGAGATTACAATGTAATGACACGTGTCATATATACTTTGGGTGGGCGAGAAAGTCGAAAACATCTACTTCAAAAATTAGAACATGATGTAACAGTTAATACAATCATGCGTCCCGAATATTTTCTTTCCAGCTATGTAAATATGGCCTTTTAGGTTAAGAAACCGCAAACTTTTTATGAAGGTATCTTCATTTATAACTCGAAGTATATGACAGGTGTCATAGGAGGGATCGTGATGAAGTTGTCTGGAGGTGTTGGGATGCTCTGCAACCAGTGTTCGATGAGCCTAAGTGGTGGCTGTACCGTTAGGGGCGTGTGCGGAAAAGATCCGGACTTGAACTCCCTTCAGGAAGCGCTGCTCTATGGAATAAAGGGCACCGCCGCCTACTACTACCACGCGCTCGAGGTTGGCTACGACAATCCAGAGATTGGCCACTTCCTTGCCGAGGCCCTATACTCTACCCTGACGAACGTCAACTTCGACAAAAACCGCTTCCTTGGACTCATTCTTGAGAACGGAAGGATTCACCTAGAGGCCATGAAGCTCCTAGACAGAGCCTATGTGGAGACCTTCGGCAGGCCGGAGCCGGTAGAGGTCCCCACTGGAACTGCTGACGGGCATGGTATATTAGTCACCGGCCACAGCTATAAGGCACTCTACGAGCTCCTGAGGCAGATAGAGGAGATGGGACTGCAAGATGAAATTAAGGTGTACACCCACGCAGAAATGTTTCCCGCTCATGCATATCCAGAGCTGAGGAAGTTCAAGTCGCTCTACGGCAACTGGGGTGGCTCGTGGCTCTATCAGAGGAAGGAGTTCGCGGAGTTTCCAGGGGTCATACTGGGTACGAGCAACTGTGTGCAGCAGCCGACAAAGGCCTACGCGGACAGAATATTCACAGTTGGAATAGCCGGCCTTGAGGGAGTTCCTCACATCGAGGACTACAACTTCGAGCCGCTTATCAAGCGCGCCCTTGAAACACCGAAGATGGAGAAGATAGAGGGAGGAAAGCTCCTCACGGGTTTCCACCACACCAACGTGCTGGCAATGAAGGACAAGCTGATAGAGCTGATCCAGGAGGGCAGGATAAGGCACATATTCGTGGTTGGCGGCTGTGACACGCCACACAAGGGCATGAGGTACTACGAGAGGCTCACCGAGCTGATTCCGGAAGATGCCATAATACTCTCCGCCGCCTGCGGTAAGTTCCGCTACAACGCAAGGAACTACGGCACCATCGACGGAATCCCGCGCTTCCTCGACTTCGGCCAGTGCAACAACGTCTACTCCATAATCGAGATAGCCGTGGCCCTGGCGAGCGAGCTTGGAACGGACGTGAATTCGCTCCCGGTCAGCATAGTTCTCAGCTGGATGGAGCAGAAGGCGATAGCCATCCTCTACTCCCTGCTCTACCTCGGAATAAAGGGTATCTACATCGGTCCAAAACCGCCGGAGTTCCTTACCCCGGCTGTCTTCGAAATCCTGAGGAAGCAGTTTGACCTTAGGCTTATCGGAGACCCAGAAAAGGATCTAAAGGATATGCTCAACAGAGGGATAAAGATTGAAGAAGGGGCGGCTCTGGTAGAAGAGCTCGATTAATCTCTCTTCTCCAGTTTTTTAAGTTCTTCCATCATCTTCTCGAATTTCTCGTCGCTCATACCGAGAAGCTTTTTGGCTTGCCTAAGGGTCACCGTCCGGGCTAAGGTTTTCCTCATTGCCGGGTTCTGGAGCGGAGAGAAGCCATACTTGACGAGTATCTCAAGGGATTGAGGATATGCCCTGAGGAGCTTGGCCACGTTGGTGTCTTCTATTATCTCATCCAAGTTATCGTCGCACTCTTTAACTTCCATTTAAATTCCTTTGAGCTTTCGGTCTTCGTAACTTTGAGGACGAAGAAACCGCCGACTTCTCTAACTTCAATGTTGTATCCTGCCTTCTCTAACTTGGGAATCAGGTCAACGAAGGGCCTGTCACCTATCGCCTCAAGGATATCACCAACCTTGAGCTTCCCGAAGCTCTCGAGGATCATAACCGCTGGTTGGGGTGGTTTCAAACCCCCAACATCGAGCATCATTTTCGCTTACCGTTCGAATGTATGACACTCGACATATAAGCTTTGCTGGTCAGGATTGTTTAGTTTTCTATGCCCAGATATGTCCAGAAATACTTATAAGCGCCACCTATGACATATGTCATGAAGGTGACTAAGATGACCGAGTTACTGAACAACAGGGAGTATAAGAAGGAGCAGCTCAAGAATCTGCTCAAAAAGATACACGAGGGAGAAGATGTAAACAAGCTGAAGGCCGAGTTTAAGGCAGCCTTAAGTAGCATCTCCCCCCTTGAAATCCCGCTCATCGAGCAGGAGCTGGTGAAGGAAGGCATCTCCGCCAAGGAGATAGCCAAGATGTGCGACATCCATGTCGAGCTCTTCCGCGAGGCAGTTTCGGGTACTGACGAGCTCGAAGAGAAGGATCTTCCAGAGGGACATCCGCTCAGGACTCTCTACGAGGAGAACAAGGAGATAATGAAGGACGCCGAAATGCTTAACCTTTACGCCTCGACACTGGTCAACACCAAGGACGAGCGCATGAGGAAAGAAATCCTCGGCGTTCTGGAGGAGATAGTGGGCAACCTCAGGAAGGTCGGTTTCACGCACTACAATCGCGAGGAGATGCTTACGTTCCCGTACATCGAGAGAAGGGGTCTAACTGCAATAGCCACTGTCCTCTGGACAAAGCACGACGAGATAAGATTCATGATTAAGCGCCTTGCTGAACTTCTAGCGGGAAGAGAAGAGATGTCTTGGGAGGAATTCGTGGAGAAGTTCAAGGCCAAGGCAAGTGAGACCTCATTCGCCCTTAGTGACATGGTCTTCCGGGAGAACAACATTTACTATCCGACCCTCAAAGCCCTCCTCACGGAGGGAGAGTGGAAGGCCATCCGCCAGCAGGAAGACGAGATTGGCTATTACAAGGTGAACCCTCCCATGTGGGATCCCGGTGAGAATGTAAAGCCGCTTCACCCATGGGAGATTGATCCCGAGCTGAGCGTTGAACAGCTCCTTGAGCTTCCAAAGGAAGTTCAACAGGCCCTGAAGGGTCAACCTCTGGAGTTTGACAAAGCTGAACTCAAACGTGAGGGCGACATAGACCTTGGAACCGGCTACGTTAACGTCGAGGAACTCAAGGCAATATTCGAGGCCCTTCCGGTTGATGTGACCTTCATAGACAAGGACGACCGCGTGAGGTTCTTCTCACCGGGCGAGAGGATATTCGTTAGGACCCCTTCCGTGCTCGGAAGACCTGTCCAGCTCTGCCATCCGCCCAAGAGCGTCCACATCGTGAACAAAATCCTCAAGGCCTTCAAAGAGGGCAGGAAGAAAGAGGCCACCTTCTGGATACGAATGGGGCCGAAGTATGTTTACATCAAATACGTGCCGCTGTTCGATGAGAACGGCAACTACCTCGGGACGCTGGAGATGACTATGGACATAGCAGAGTATAAAAAGATTGATGGCGAAAAGAGACTGCTTGACTGGAGGGATTGAAATGATTGTTGTCAATGTTGAAAATGCTGAGATGATGGAGAACCCACATGGTGTCGATGTCAGAAAGCTAGTCGCGATGGAGAAGGCTCAGATATTCCACATCACACTGAAGCCGGGTGAGGCTCTCAAAAGGCATGCAACGCCAGTGGATGCCTTTATCTACGTCATCAAAGGAAAGGGCATTGTGGAAGTTGGCGACGAGAGGGCGGAGGTTAAGAAAGGAAGCCTTGTATACCTGCCGAAGGACGTTCCCCACACGGTTTCTAACTCTGGGAGCCTAGAGATGGCGTTCCTTGTTATTAAGGTGGTGTGAATGATTAGAGGAAACCCGGAGATATTCAGAAGGCGTGTGGAGAGGTTCCAGAAACTGCTCCGGGAGAACGAGATAGATGGTGCTGTCATAAGGACACTCTCCAGCTTCATCTACTTCACCGGCACCAAATGGCTCCGTCCGAGCCTCTTCATCCCTGCCGAGGGCGAACCATTAGTTTACGTTGTCAAGGGAGAGGCGGAGCTTTTCAAAAGAAAGAGCTGGATAGAAAATGTCGTCGAGTTCCAGAAGGTCGAGGACCTTATGGCTGGTGTTGTGAGCTGGATACATCGCAACGGCATGGAGCGTGTCGGTCTTGAGTTCGGCATTGAAAGGGACGCATATCTCATATTCCTCAAGATATTCGAGCGTCTCAATCCAACGGTTGAGATAGTGGATATCCTTGATCTCACGATGGGCCTCAGGATGATAAAGGATGAATGGGAGCTCGACAATATCAGGAAAGCTGGAAAGATAGCCCAGAAGGGTATGAAGGTTTCAGAGGATGTTATAAAGCCTGGCATGAGCGAGCTCGAGATAGCGGCCGAGGTTATGCGCGAGCTCATGCTCAACGGCTCTGAGGATCCAAAGGTCTACGTTTCAACGACACCGAGGGCACATGCCGAACCCTTCCGCGACCTCAAGGTTCCCGAGAACGGGGTTGTTACCGTCGTTATAGGTGCCGACTGGAACCACTACTATGCCAATATGGCGAGGACTTTCGTGATTGGAGACCCTGGTGAGAGTGTAAAGAAGGCAATCGAGGTCAAGGAAGAGGCCTACAAGCTGGCGCTTGAAGAGACTCGGATTGGTGTCCCTTTAGCTTCCGTGGAGAAGAAGCTTGCGAATTTCTTTAAGGAGCGGGGCTTCGATGATGCTTACATAGCTGGCTACACCCACGGAGTCGGTCTGTTAATCGAGGAACCGCCGATAACGACCATCGTCGTCCCACAGAGGGCCGCGAAGGTACAAGAGAATATGGTTCTCACAATAATCCACCCGCCGCTCATGATTCCACAGGGCACTATAAAGCACGAGGACACTTACATAGTAAAGAAAAACGGTCTTGAGAGGGTCACCTAAAACACCCTTGCGTAGCCCCACTTCCGGACGCTCGTCAGGATTGATGTTTCCGTGCTCCTTATTCCCTCGATCTTTCCCAGCTTTTCTATTAGAAAGCTCTCCAGCTCCTGCAAATCCTTCACCGTTACCTGCATGAGTATGTCGTGCGCTCCTGTGGCTATGCCGAGAACATCAACTTCAGGCAGCTTGCTTAGCTCTTCCGCTGCTTGCTTTATTTTGTTTGGCTCGATGTCAACGGCTATGAATGCCACTATGTTATAGCCCGCCTTGAATGGGTTTATCAGTGCCGCGAACTTTCTTATGATTCCCCTTTCCAAGAGCTTCTTCACGCGGAGCCTTACCGTCGACTCAGGTACTCTGAGCCTCCTCGCTATCTCCGAGTAGCTCGCCCTCCCGTCCTCCTGGAGGATGTGGAGTATCATCCTATCGAGTTCGTCAAGGTGTTCATTCTCCCGCATTATGCAACCACCTATTCTGTCAATTCGACATTAAGGTCTTAAGCTTTTCTGCGAATTCACCAAAATTTGGGCGAAATTACTATTAATTCTACAACGTGTATAGCATTGGAGGCGAGATTATGGAGAGGGATGAAATAATCATGAGGTATTCAAGGGTATTTCCCAAGGCAGCGCGCGTTACCTACGCCCCTATAGTCGGAGTGAGGGCTGAAAACGCCAAAGTGTGGGACATCGAGGGGAGGGAATACATAGACTTCCTGAGCAACGCTGCTGTCCAGAACGTCGGCCACAACAACCCGCGCGTCGTGAATGCCGTTAAAGAGCAGGCCGATAGGCTGATTCACTTCACCTTCATCTACGGCTTTCCAGTCGAGCCCCTGCTCTTGGCAGAAAAGCTCGCCGAGATTTCCCCCATAGAGAATCCTAAAATCTCCTTTGGTCTCAGCGGAAGCGATGCCAACGATGGGGCAATAAAGTTCGCGAGGGCCTACACTGGGAGACGTCACATCCTCAGCTACCTAAGGAGCTATTATGGGGCAACGTATGGGGCGATGAGTGTCACCGGTTTGGAACTTGAGGTCCGCTCCATCGCAGGAGAGCTAAGTGAAGTTCACTACATTCCTTACCCAAACTGCTACCGCTGTCCCTTTGGCAAGGAGCCGAGGACCTGCCACATGGAGTGTGTTGAGTATCTGAAAGAGAAGTTTGAGGGAGAGGTTTACGCAGAGGGAACGGCTGCACTCTTTGCCGAGCCCATACAAGGCGACGCCGGGATGGTAGTGCCGCCGGAGGGCTACTTCAAAAAAATCAAGCGCATCCTCGATGAGCACGGCATTCTCCTCGTGGTGGACGAGGTGCAGAGCGGACTGGGTAGGACTGGAAAGTGGTTCGCGATAGAGCATTTCGGCGTTACGCCGGATATAATAACCCTCGCTAAGCCCCTCGGTGGCGGCTTACCTATAAGTGCGATAATCGGAAGGGCCGAGATAATGGACTCCCTGCCACCGCTCGGCCACACCTTCACGCTGAGCGGCAACCCAGTGGCGAGCAGAGCGGCCTTGGCAGTCATCGAGGAAATCGAAGAGAAAGATCTTCTTAGGAGAGCCAAAAAGCTCGGAAAGTATACGAAAAAGCGTCTTGAGAAGATGAAAGAGGAGCATGAACTCATCGGTGATGTCAGAGGGCTTGGACTGATGCTCGGCGTTGACCTCGTCAAGGACAGGGATACTAAGGAGAGGGCCTATGAGGAGGCAAGAAAAGTTGTATGGCGCGCCTACGAGCTCGGCCTTGTTTTGGCGTTCCTCCAGGGCAATGTGCTGAGGATCCAGCCGCCACTAACGATAGAGGAAGATGTGCTTGAAGAAGGTTTGAACAGGCTGGAGCAGGCGATAGCCGACGTCGAGGAAGGTAAGGTTCCAGATGACGTTCTTTCAAAGGTGCAGGGATGGTGATTTTAACAAGTTTTTGTCTATTTAGCTCATTTCCGAAAACTTTTTAAACAAATTTTGATACAGCTTGAGCGGGCTTCAATGGAAGCTTGGGAGTTCGAAAGGAAGAAGGTTTTGAAGATTGGGATCGAGGATAGAGTTGAGCCCTCAAAAGCTTTGGTTTTTGGCCTTCAGCACGTTCTGGCGATGTTTGGAGCGACCGTCACTGTTCCGCTGGTCGTGGGCGGTGCAATAGGTCTCAGCGGCGACCAGGTTGCCCTCATGATACAGGCGGTTCTTCTGACTATGGGTATCGCGACGCTCCTGCAGACAACGATAGGCTCGCGCTACCCGATAGTCCAGGGTTCGAGCTTTGCCTTCATCCCAGGGCTGATAGCGATAGGCTCAAGTATTGGCATGGCTGCTGTACAGGGTGCACTTATCGTGGGGGGCTTGATTGAGGCGGCTATAGGCTGGCTCGGTATAATCGGCAAGGTCAGAAAGCTCTTCACACCCCTCGTCACAGGAGTTACAATAATGCTCATAGGCTTCAGCCTGGCGGGCGTTGCCGTCAAGAACTTCCTCAACTTTTATGCCGACCCAAGCGGAAGCACCGTCGTGAGCTCCGTCATCGTCGCGGGGGTTACCTTCCTCACAACAGTGTTCGTCGCACTGAAGGCAAAGGGCAGCCTCAAAGCAATGCCCGTTGTCATAGGTGCCTTGGTGGGATACCTCGTCAGTATCCCCATAGGCCTAGCCAACTTCGACCTTGTGAAGAACCTTCCAGCATTCAGCCTGCCCAAGCTTCTTCCCTGGGGTGAGCCTATATTTGATACGACGGCCGTTGTCATCCTGCTCTTCGCCTTCATGGTGAGCATAATCGAGAGCGTCGGCGACTACCATGCCATAGCGACCGTTACCGGCTCGGAAATAACGGAGAAGCACATAGCCCGAGGTATAGGCAGTGAAGGTCTGGCCTGCTCGATAGCCGGCCTTTTGGGGGCCTGCGGAACGACGAGCTATTCGGAGAACATAGGGGTCGTTGCCCTGACAAAGGTCGGGAGCAGGCACGTCGTTCAGGTCGGTGCAGTCATTCTAATCCTTCTGTCGCTGGTTCCCAAGTTTGCGGGGGTTCTGGCATCGATGCCGGCCCCAGTGCTCGGCGGTCTCACCCTGGCTCTCTATGGCATGATAAGCGTCACAGGGCTTAGGTTGATAACCGAAAAGGTCGAGCTCAACGACAGAAACACACTTATACTGGCTGCAGCTCTCGTAGCCGGCCTTGGAGCACCGCAGCTTCCGGCAGAATTCCTCGCCCACTTTCCGGAGATAGTTTCCAGCATACTTGAGTCAGGCATGGCGGTTGGAGCATTGACGGCAATAATCCTTGACAGGCTCCTTTGATCTTTCAATTTTTGAGAAAAGAAAAAGGAATTAGTAGATGGGACTCCTGTACGTTCCTCTGAACTCAAGCTCCTCAGGCATGTTGGAGAACGCTATTATCTGGTAGATTGCGGCAATTAGCAGCAGGATGCTGCCTATGAGTATTATGAGTGTTAACGCACCCCACCAGAGCCATTTGGCGGTCTTCTGGAACTCTTCTACCCCGGTTATTTCGTACATGACCTCCCACGCCTGCTTCTGGAAGTATACTGCCAGTATAAACACGGCGATTATGAGTATGATGCCGAGCAGAACCATCCCTATACCGAATGTCTCATAGGGCTCATTCATGCCGCCTTTCGGCAGTGTTATTGCTCCAATCAAGATGAGAACTATTGCGAATACTACTCCTGCAATGGCCACAATGACGCTGTAGAGGTAATACTTGAAAGGCCTCTCATCACCAACCTTATCTCCGATTCCCTTCAGGGCGAGCAAGACCAGTATGAATGCAATCAGTGATAGCGTGCTTCCAAAGACGCCGATGTAGGGTATTGCTCCCATAAACGCCGCGACGAGCGCTAAGATTGATCCCCAGAGACCGAAGTTCTTTTCATTTCTGACGTCTATTGCCATAGAATTCCACCAAATTAATAACTCACGAACTTCTTAAAATCATTTCGAAAAAATGGCAAGAAATTAATGGGAAAAAGAGGTTCATTCTTTCTTTTCTTCTATCTTCCCAGCTTCCTTCTTCTCAGTGGGCTTTTCAACAGGCTTGGTATCATTCTTTTCCGCTGCTTTTGCGGCTGCCTTCTGAGCAGGCTTTGTCGGTGGCTTCGGCGGTCTGATGCCGTAGCCGAGTATCTTGAACTTCATGACCTCTCCGTCTCTCAGGTAGTAGGTGACCTCCTTCGTTTCCTTGTTGAACTCTATCTTCTCCACCGGGAATCTGTAGTCGGGGAACTTCTCGTTTATCTCCCTGAACTTGTCTGGATGGATTGGAACCCAGTCAAAGAGCTCCAGCTCCTCGTCCTTCCACTCGGTGGTGAGGATGTAGTTCTCGATGAAGCCCAGCGCTCCAGGTGGACAGACGTCGACACAGAACTCACAGAAGGTACACCTGCCATAGTCTATCTTTGGATGTGGCCTCTTCTCCATCTTGCCATCCACTTCTATCCAGGTCATCTCTATTGCCCTCGCCGGACATATCTGGCCGCAGAAGTTACAGCCGACACACTTCTTCCAGTCTAGGGTGTGGAATCCCCTGTAGTCCTTAGCTATCTGTACCCTCTCGTAGGGTATCTTGATAGTAACGGGCTTCTTGAAGAGGTACTTGAGGCCCATCCAGGGCTTGATGAATGATGGCTTCTTCCTGACTTTCTCCTCTGGGGCGACCTTAAAATCAACCTCCATTTTCATCACCTGTCAATGTCTGGTGGACAGTTGTCAAGGCTCATCAATATCACGGGGACGTCGGCTATTCTTGCTCCAACCAAGAGCTGCTCGAGAACCCTGACTCCGTGGGCTATACTTGGGCCCCTTATCTGCACTCTGTACGGCTTGTGCTTTCCATCACTGACGACATAGGCACCAAAGTCGCCCTTCGTTGATTCCACGTGGGCAAATGCATCTCCAGCCGGAACCTTAAACCTCGGGAGATTCTTGAGCTTGGGATCTTCAACCTTATACGGTCCGCTCGGCGGTCCCATCTCGAGGAGCTGGTCGAGGATGTAAAGATCCTGCTCAAGCTCGAAGCGCCTTATCAAAGCCCTCGCGAGGGCATCGCCCTCCTTCAGGACGGGAACCTCGAAGTCGAGCTCTGGATAGAGCAGGTATGGATCTGCCCTCCTCACGTCGTAGGGAACGCCGGTGGCTCTGAGGTTTGGCCCAGTGACGCCTTCGGCGAGGGCAAACTTCTTGTCCATCACTCCAATTCCCTCAAGCCTCCTGTGGGCAACGTAGTTCTCGAAGACAAGGTTGTCGAAGTCTGATAACTTGCTCCTGATGTACTCGACGGTGTCCTTGAGCTGGCGAAGCCACTTGTCGCCCGGAATGTCCCTCCTGACACCGCCGGGGATGGTGTATATGTGATAGACCCTGGCACCGGTCAGTTGCTCGAAGAGGGCCATCAGCCTCTCCCTGTAGGCAGCAGCCCACTGACCGGCAGTGTAGACACCGAGCTTGAAGCTGAGACCCATTATCCAGAACAGATATGCGGAAACCCTCGCCATTTCGAGGACGGTTGTTCTAATCCACTGAGCCCTCTCTGGAACCTCCCAGCCGATTATCTCATCAACGGCCATTGAGTATATTGCCTCGGGGACGTCTGGCTCTGGAACACAGATTCTAAGGAGGAGCGCTATGTTCGTGTGCCACGGCCTGTACTCGGCGAGCTTCTCAAAGCCCCTGTGGAGGAAGCCGGGGTTGGCTATAGCCTTCACAACCCTGTGACCGTCCATCTTGAGGATTATGCTGAAGTTCTCAGTAGCCATGTGCTGTGGGCCAAAGAACAACTCGTAAGTGTCCTTATCGATTGGGAGCAGATCCATCCCATTTTCTCTCGCTTCCCGAATGAGCTCATTCTGTGAAACCATAACTCTCACCTCAAATCACGTAGTTGTCCTTATCCTCATCGAACCTGTCGAGCAGCTTGTACTTCTTCTTCACGTAGGTCAGCATGTCGAAGTCCTTTCTGTGCGGGAAGAGCCCCTGCTCGGTATCGTCGAGGATCCACGGCATCTCCATCTTCTCATTGCCCTCGAAGTAGACTCCAAAGAAGTCGTGGGCGTCCCTCTCGTAGGTCTCAGCCACAGGGTAGATATCCTTGACGGTTGGCATCCTTGCCTTATCGAGATCCCTCGGAATCCGTGTTCTGACCATGGCGTGGGTTCTGTGGGTCACGCTCCACATCTGATAGATAAGCTCAAGCTCACCGTCGTTGGGCCAGTCGACGGTCGTTATCTGGAGCATGAGCTCGAAGTCGTTATCCCTGAGCAGCATGAGGAAGTCCCTTATCCTGTCTGCCGGAATGCTGAACTCAATCCTCCGTTCGCGCCGCACCTTGCCCTCGGCGTAGGGGGCTTTTTCAAGGATTTTGTCAACGAGCATCTGCTCTCTCTCCCACTTAACTTCCCCCATCTCGTTCACTCCTCCTTTTTCTTGTCCACCAGCCATGGGATCCACCTTCTGGCTTCCCTCTCACGCCATCCTTCGCCGAAGAGCTCGTCCTGGTTCTTCTTGTACCACTCGTAGTTCTCCTTGTACCTCTTCCATCCGTCTGCTGTTCCGTTCTCAATCATCTCCATTATCTTCTGGATTCCGTCCATGACTGCCTCTGGCCGCGGCATGCATCCGGCTATGACGACATCGACCGGGATGTACTTGTCGAGGTGCTTGATAGCGTTGTAGGCGTCCCAGTAGATTCCACCGTTGAGCGGGCAGGAGCCGTGCGCCAGGACGTACTTTGGATCAGGTGCCATTTCGTAGGTGATTATGATTCTTTTGAGGGTCTTTGGCGTAACGTAGCCCGTGATGAGGAAGAGGTCGTACTGTCTTGGACTCGGGTCCGGTATCATACCGAATCGCTCTAGGTCATACCTTGACGTCATGAGGGGCGGCATCTCTATACCGCCGCATCCGGTACAGAACGACACAATCCAAAGGCTCTTCTTTCTCGCATAATTAAAGAGAGGTTCAAAGAGTCTCCAGTCCACCATTTTCATCACCTCACAGGCTTGCAAGTATCGCTCCGAGTGCGGCTATGATGGTCGGCCACTTCCAGTAGAACTTGGCCGCCTGGTCAATCGTGAACCTCGGGAATATCGTGCTGACGAATACCGCTATGAGGAGCACCGCTATCTGCTTGACGAGGAGTATTGCAAGGCTGGCTATGGTGTTCAGTATCGGGCTTGCAAAGGCAGTAATAACTGCTCCGCCTAGGAATATGTTGCTGAAGAACAGCGTCTCCGCGAAGAGGGCTATGGCGTGCTGTATCTGGAGTATCCCCATGTGTTTTCCGCCGAACTCGACCATCGGACCGAGGGAGATTTCACCTGGTGCAATCATGATGTCGAAGGGCTCCTTGCCGAACATTGCCTGAAGGACGATGTCGTAGGCTATGGCGGCTAAGAGGAGCGGCAGGTGTATTATACTCCATCCGCTGATCTGCTGAGCCATGACTATCTCGTAGGTGCTGAAGGTTCCGTAAAACTCTGCGAGTGCTATTATCGCGAAGCCGAGGGGCACCTGAATGGCCAGCATAGTAAGCAGGGCCCTCTGGGCGCCTATTCCTGCATAGGGGTTTCCTGAGCTCATTGCAGCGAACATTATTCCCAGCATCGGTATCTCGAGGAGGAAGGTGATGAGGATGAGGTCCCCGTAGGCCCTGAGTATGCTGACGCTTCCCAGCGGGATGAAGAACAAAGCCAGTACCGTAGCTCCAAGGGCGTAGATGATGCCGAAGTCGTAGATTAATCCGTGGGTAATGTTCTCCTTCTTGCCGAAGAACTTGATGGTGTCAAGTATGGGCTGATAGATTGGCGGTCCTACCCTTCTGTGTATCCTTGCGCTCACTTTCCTGATTATTCCCATGAACATGAACCCGACGAAGGTCGCATAAATTAGGAGGAATAAAGCCTTCAGCGCTACCTCAAGCATTCTTCACACCCCCCACATAGCGAGGATTAACAGGACTATGGCAAGATACCAGGCATAGCTCTGGACGTTTCCATTGTAGACGTAGTTCCTCATGGTCTCGGCGAAGTCCTCAACAGTCTTTCCAACGTCCTTGTAGAACCTGTCAAAGCTCATTCTGAGCCAGAAGGACAGGGCCTCCTTGAGCGGAAGGAAGAAGTTCCTCCTGATGGTGAGGTTGTACTCCATCGTTACTGGGTTTCCTGACTGGTAGGTGTCCGTAACGGGGACTTTTCTCACGCCTGCCCCCATGAAGTAGACTATGGCCGCAATGAGCATGCCGACCACAAACCAGACGGTGAGGAGGAGGCCGTTGTACTTACCGAAGCCGAGGTTCAGCTCCCATATAGTTCCACCGATGACCTCTCTGCCGAATATCTTGTTTAACTCCTGGGCCACAAGACCTGGAGCGACACCGAAGACGACGTTGAGCACCGCAAGTATGCCCATGCCTATGGCAAGGGGCAATGGAGCGTCCTTGGTGTCATCAAGGTCGGTTGGCCTCTGACCGAACCAGACTGCGTAGGTGAACCTGATGAGGTAGACGAAACCTACGGCACTTCCAAAGAACACCATCGCACCGAGTATTGGCATGTTCTGGCTTATGACCGACTCAAAGATTAGCCACTTGCTGGCGAAGCCGACCATCGGCGGAATTCCAGCGAGGCTGAGTATTGCTACAAAGGCCATCGCAAATGTTACTGGCATCTTCTCTGCCAGTCCGCCCATGTCTTTGAACTCCGTCTTCCCGGTGCGGTAGATTATGGTGGCCACTATGAGGAAGAACAGTCCCTTGAAGAGGGCGTGGCTTATGGCGTGGTAGATGGCGGCTTCGATGCTCAATGCAGTCCCAACACCTATGCCCACTAGGATGTAACCTATCTGGCTTATACTGGAGTAGGCGAAGAGCTTCCTGATGTCCTCCTGGAGCGCCGCGAGGATGCCGCCGACGATAATGGTTAGACCACCGAGAAATGCTATGATGTAGCCGAACTTGGGGACGGTTCTAATCGTTCCGAATTCGTAGAGCAGGCGGTAGCCTATGAGCATGTAGATGAGGATAAATCCGTAAACGCCAGTCTTGCTGAGGACGCCGCTGAACATCGCGGTGTAGCTCTGGTTGGTCTCGCTGTAGGCATCGGGCGCCCACACGTGAAGCGGGAACATCCCGGCCTTAACGCCAAAGGCGACCAGGAAGAGACCGAAGATTAACGCAATTTCGCCCTTGCTAAAGATGGTAGATGAGCCGACAGCCGCCAGTGCCGCGTCCTGTGAGAACGCTCTGTAAACTTCTATAAAGCTGAAGGAGCCGACTTTGGCGTAGATTATGCCTATCGCTATGAGCATCGCGTAGGCTCCGATAACGCTGAGCACGAAGTACTTGAGTGAGGCCTCCCTGTTGTACTTGAGGACCATCATGAAGCTTCCGAAGGTCATGATTTCCCAGAAGATGAAGAACCCTAACAGGTCGTAGGCTATGAAGATGCCGTAGACGCCGGTGAGGCTCATCAGGGCAAACAGCCACTCGTAGCCGTTCTTTGAGGTTGAGACCATTCCAAGCACTGCGGCAAGGCCAACAACACCGGCTATCATAGCGAATATCCAGCTCATGTGGGTTAATGTGAACTCAAGGGTGAAGCCGGCAAAGTTCAGCGTGTGCTGTATCATTCCTTCGGCATCAACGGTTGGATAGAGCTTGATGAGGTAAGCTAGGGGAAGGGCTGCACCGGCAACGCCGAGCAGCTCTCTAATAACTTTGATGTCAAGCGCCCAGGCGATAACGCCAGCAATCAGAGGCGCGAAAATGATAACGATGAGTTCGTTAATCATGCTCCCACCCCCATCAGTGGAACGTTCTTAACGTACTGGGCCACGTTGAAGATGTCCTCCCCAGCCTTCCTGGCGAGCTCCCAAACGTAGTCCGGGTAGACTCCTATGACGACCACCAAAGCCGCGAGGAAGAACATCATGAGGCCAATGACCATGCTCTCGCTGATTCTCTCTCCCTCTCCTTCGAACCATATGGCGTGGAGCAGCCTGAAGTAATAGACCGCCTCCACGACGCTCGCTGAAAGTACAAGTACTGCCGCCCAGGTGTAGCCGACGTTCAGGGTCGCAAGGATTATTCTGATCTTGCTCCAGAAGACGTTGAAGAGCGGTATTCCGATGGTGGCTACTGCACCAACTGAGATAGCGAAGGCCGTGAGCGGCATCCTCCTGCCGAGTCCCTGGAACTTCTCCAGCTCTGCACCGCCGAGGGTTATCGCCACGTAGCCGACGGCGAGGAACAGGAGAACTTTGACTATTGCGTGGTTGATCATGTGGAAGACACCAGCGTCAACGCCGGCCTGAGTGCCGAGGGCGAAGGCGAGTGCTATGAAGCCTATCTGGGCGATACTGGAGTAGGCTATCATCCTCTTGACGTTCTTCTGCCTAAGCGCTGCCAGCTCGGCAACGACGACGGTGAGGGCGGCCATTACGATGAGAAGCCTGAGCACTGAGCCCCAGCTCTCGACGACCTGCATGAGGTAGATAATCCTCGCCATGGCGTAGAGGGCAGCCTTGACGACAAAGGCGGAGAACATGACGGTGATTGGGTGCGGTGCTGCCTGATAAGCGTCGGGCGCCCAGGCGTTGAGCGGGAAGAGCTCAGCTTCGACGGCCAGACCAAGAATTATGAGCGCGAGGCCGACCTGGGCTACGGTGGGATCCATAGTTGCTGCGAGCTGGGCTATCTGGGCCATGTTGAGGGTTCCGAGGGAGCCGTAGATTAAAGCGACACCGATGAGGAAGAAGCTTGAACCGATTCCACCGAGGATGATGTACTTCATTGACGCTTCGGCCGATTCACCTGTCTTGTTGTAGGCCGTGAGGGCGTAGGCAGTTATTGCCGTTATCTCCATGAAGACGAAGAGGTTGAATATATCACCGGTCGCTATCATTCCGGTGGCACCAAGCATCAGCAGGAGGAAGAGCATGGCATACTTGTCGATGGGTTCGGTTTTGACCGCGCTGATGCTGAAGATCGAAGTGAAGAGGCTAACGACTGCTATTATGAGTACGAAGAGCGCCGCGAAATGGCCGAGGTAGAGGTTGATTCCAACGGGTGGCTTCCAGCCGCCGGCGATGACTATTATTGGCTGGCCAGTAGTATAGACCTCCTTGAAGACCCATGCGGCTATTCCAGTCTGGAGGGCGGTAACTAGGATCAGGAAGTACCTGACGGCGTTCTTTCCCATTCCCTTAAACACGGGGACGAAGAACGCGCTGATGAGGGGTAACGCTATGAGCAGAGCAGCGTACTGCCCGTTCATCCTCTCAACCTCCTTATCTCTTCAACGTTAAGGGTTCCGTACTTCTCGTAAATCAGTATGGCAACGCTAAGGGCCATGGCGGTGGTGGCAACTCCAATAACTATAGCCGTGAGAACCAATGCCTGCGGAATCGGGTCAACTGCCTGGCTCGGACCTATTCCTTCGCTCAGTATTGGGGCGCTCTTGCCGCTCACGTAGCCAATGCTGATGAGTAGCAGGTTAACACCCGTTTCCATTATGCTGAGGCCTATGAGAATCTTGAGCAGGTTCTTTTTCACCAGGATTGCGTAGAGGCCTACGAGGATGAGCGCTATCGCACCAAAGTAGTAGACGCTTATCATTCGCTCACCTCCTCCTTGAGCATGTTGTCGATGATTCCGCTGAGCTCCGTGCCGACCTTAATGCCGATGATGGTGTAGATTATTGGTATGAAGCCACCGCTCAGCAGTCTACCGACGTTGTCCCAGCCAAACTGCCAGGTCTGCCATATCCAGTCGAAGAGGAAGTAACCGCCTATTGCGAGACCAACTAGACCAACGGCGACGTAGCTCATGCCAGCTAGGCCCTCAGTGACCTCAAAGCCCCTGTGTGGGATTTCGTAGGTTATGAACGCGAGGTACAGCAGCAGGAAGGCAGTGGCAATGGTGGCTCCTCCTGGGAATCCTCCACCCGGGGTGAGGTGTCCGTGAATGAAGATGTAGGCACCGAAGAGCATCACGAAGGGGAAGAGCAGCCTCGTTCCGGTTGTGAGAACTATTGAGCCCTCGGTCTTTGCGGTTCTCTCCTTCTTTCTTCTCCAGAGCAGGGCTCCAACGCCAGTAGATGCTATAAACAGGACGGTGACCTCACCAAGGGTATCAAATCCGCGGTAGTTGACGACGACGGCGGTGACGGCGTTAACAGAGCCGGTCTGCTGTTTCACATTGTCGAGATAGTACTGGCCGACGAGCATCTTGTCCTCGCCGAAGGGGACCCCGGCCAACCCCTGAGCCAGCCAGTACCCTATGATGAGGAGTGTGATTATTGCCAAAGCGCGCTTGACTACCATCTCACCCACCACCCGGGCGTTTCTTCTTCCTCCGTCTCGAACCTCTGGGTTCTCTTAATGGCGAATATGAACACGGCACCGCTGAGTGCAGCACCTATTGCTGCCTCGGTCATAGCCACGTCCGGAGCCTGCAGGAAGAAGAACAGCAGTGAGGCGAACAGGCTGACGGCTGCCATTCCGACGGCGGCAGCTAGTATGTCCTTCCACTCGACGGCGAGTATTGCGGAGACTACCATGATCGCAACTATTAAGTGGGGGATGTAATACGCGAGGTTCATTCCTCACCACCCTCTCCGGTTTCATCAGTTTCTTCGGGGGTTTCCTCGGCTTTGACCTTCGCCTCGAGGTGCTCACTGTACTTGTCGACGATGCTGCCTTCCCACAGTGGGATTCCGCTCTTGTACGCTGCCCTTATGAGTGCGTGGGCGCTTATTGGGTTGGTAAGCAGGAGGAACACAGCGATGACAATGGTCTTTGTGAGCCATGCCGCGCTTCCGAAGTCGGTCCCGAGAGCCCAAATTCCGACACCAACTATGACACCCAGAGAACCAAGGGTGGCGCTTTTGGTCGAGGTCTGCATCCTGTTGTAAACGTCGGGCATCCTGATCAGACCTAGGGCTGATAGGAAGTAGAAGAACGTCCCCAGCAGGACGAGAACTTCTCCGATCACCGTAAGAGCGTTCATAGGCCTCCCTCCATGTAGCGCGCGAATGCCATGACTCCACCGAAGGCCAGAATCGCGTATACCAGGGCAACGTCGAGGAATATCATTCTCTGGTAGTAGAGCGCGAAGAGCACCATTAGTCCGGTGGTTATGGTTGTCATTATATCAACAGCCACGATTCTGTCCACTGTCGTTGGTCCTCTGAAGATCCTGTACATGCTGAGGAGCGTTGCTATCGCTATCAGGGCGAGATAAACGTTTATCCCTATCATCCGAAGATCACCTTCAGGAACTTTTCAAAGGGCTCGGTTATGCTCTTAGAAGCGCCTTCAACGGAATCATCCTTGACGTCTATCCAGTGGATGAAGTACCTGTCACCGTCAACGTCGAGGGTTATGGTTCCGGGCGTCAGGGTTATTGAGTTCGCAAGGCTGAGCTTCCCAACGTCGCTCTTGAGAACAGTTCTGCACTCAACAATTCCTGGGTTTATGGGTCTCTTGGGGTGAAGAACTCTGTATGCAACATCGAGGTTGGCCATGATCATTGCCCAGAGGAAGTAGGGTATGTAAGCTATTGCGTAGGCGATCCTCTTTGGATGCAGGTTTGCGAGGCCATTGGTGGTGAATATCTCGTAGGTGAAGGCTCCGACGATTAGAGACAGTAGCAGGCCGAATCCGAGTTCTTGTGGATCTAAACTAGCCGTTAGAAACAGCCATATCAGGAACAGCACGATAACCGTGTACAGGTAGCGGCTTATCTTGCTTGCTTCTCCCATTCAGCAACCCTCCAGTGGTTGATGGAAGTGCTCCCAACAGAGTTAAGCGAAGCTAATTTTAGGTTTAAAACAATGACTTATAAACCTTACCAGCGAAGAACAAAGGTTTAAAACTTTTGGTTAAAATAGAGACGGCAGATTTGTTCTATGATGTTAAGAAGAGTCCTTTGGGACGCATGACTTTATAGAAGTCATGAACTTCTCAAATTTGTTTACTAAAAGTTGAGAAAGTTGAGGAAAACTTCAATCAACAAATTACAGGAGAAGAGAGGGTTCAATAAATTGAAATCCTCTTGACGCCCTCAAGCTTGGAGAGTTCGTTTATCAGGTCTCCAGGAATCGGCTTTTCAGTGATGATGGTGAGTGTTGCTTCGGGATACAGCTCCGGATCCTCGGCAACTACCTGAATAATGTTGATGTCCCTCTCGGCGATCTTCTGAGCGATCTTGGCGAGTATTCCTATCGCCCTCGGCTCGGGCTCGATCTCAATGACGCCGTAGCCAACATGCCTCCCGACGTACTTCATGTGAACGGTTGGCTCGAGGTTGGTGTATATCTCCTTCAGCTCGGGTATCTTGAGTATCATGCCGACGGTCTCCTTGACGACCCTTCTGTCCACGTCAAGGGCCTTGGCTATCTTGGTGTATGGAACCTCTATGTCGCCCGCTTTAATCTTCATGTCGTCAGAGACGCGAAGGCCATACTTGAGAAGCGTTTTGGCAATCTGCTTTCTGACGGGATATTCATCAAAGTAATGCTCAATCTTTCCCCACATGATCAATCACCCATGGTAGTCCATCGATAGACTGTTTAATTCAATAATATTAAAATGTTTCCATGCCCGCATGATGGCAAAAGGTCTTCCCTTAAAAATCTTTAGGCGGGGGAGTCTTTGAGATTCCATCATGTGACGGATTTTTTATCCATCGACGAATTTTTAAAAGGCGTTTAGGAAACCGGGAATCATGATTGAAGTCAAGCTCCCCCATACGTACTTTGAAGATCTCGGCGAGAGTGTAAGACTAATCTGGCGAGATACTCTCTATGCCGAGTTTGAAAAGAGTGAGCTGATTCAGGTTATAAAGCGAAAATATCGCGTGAAGCCAGAGGTTACCGCGAGGGATGGTGCGCTCATTATCGATACCGATTATTCCGACGTCGAAAAGTACATTGCAATATACATTCAGAACAACCTCGGCGCCCTTCTTAGAAACAGGTACACAAATCGAAAGGTTCTCTACATTCACGAGGGGATGGACGTTCCTTTACTTGGTTACAACGCTTTTGGCTTAATAGATAGGGGAACTAATCTCATCCAAATTAGGGGTGTGAGCGGCTGCAACCTGAGCTGCATCTTCTGCTCTGTTGACGAGGGGCCCTATTCAAGAACCAGAAAGCTCGACTATGTGGTTGATATTGATTACCTGATAAAGTGGTTTGACGACGTCGCTCAAATCAAGGGAAAAGGTCTTGAGGCACACTTAGACGGTCAGGGAGAACCACTTCTCTATCCTTTCCGCGTGGAGCTCGTTCAGGCTTTGAGAGAGCATCCGAACGTTAGGGTAATCTCGATGCAGAGTAACGGGACTCTGCTAAACGATAGACTCGTGGAAGAACTTGCTGAGGCAGGTCTCGATAGGGTGAATCTCTCACTCCACTCCCTCGACCCAGAGAAGGCCAAGATGCTTATGGGGCGGAAGGACTACGACCTTCAGCATGTCCTGGACATGGCCGAGGCGCTGGTAAACGCCGGAGTGGACGTGCTCATTGCCCCAGTGATAATCTTCGGCATCAACGACAACGAGGCCGAGGCCTTCATAGAGTTCGCGAGGAGGATTGGGGCGGGTAAGAGATGGCCTGCTCTTGGCTTCCAGAACTACATCCCCTACAAGTTCGGCAGGAATCCAACTATAGCCAAGCTCGTGCCGTTCAAAAAGTTTTACGAGTGGCTCCGCGAGCTGGAGCAGAAGACCGGCATGAAGCCCCTCGTCCTGAAGCCTCACCACTTCGGCATGGAGAAGCGTGAATTCATCCCCCTTGCCTTCAGGCCGGGGGAAGTTGTAAGGGCCGAGGTTGTTCTGCCAGGCAGAATCCAGGGTGAGATGCTGGCAAAAGCCAGGAACAGGCTTATCGAGGTCATCAATACAGATGCCGAGGTCGGTGACAGGATAAAAATCAAGATAGTGAGAACGAGGCATGGGATTTACATAGCAACTCCCATTTAGGAAGATTATTTAAGCACTGCTCTTCCACAATACTTTGATGATTAGTATGAATTGAGGTCTTCATAGGGGCATCTTCTTGTAATGGCTGTCATAGGTGTTTATTTAGCGTCACAAGTTCCACTTTAACTTAAGAGTACACTAAGAGCATTTTACTCCATATACTCCCCCAATTCGACTAGAGTAAGTCGCCCCGAAGGCTCAGAAGCCGTTTACGTTGTTGTTTTGGCCGATGGTTCCTTTTATCCTACGGACGTCAAAAACTGTTGAAGCGGAAAAATGATGAATGACGTTGAAGACTGGTTCAAAACTTTATATAAATCGTGAACTCCTCACATTCAGCTCTCCTTTTTCGTAAAGCTCAAGCAGAATTTCAGCTATTCTCTGTCCCGATTTTCCATCGCCGAAGGGATTTGGAGCACTAGCCATCTTCTTGTAGAATTCCTCATCGCTCAGAAGTCTTTCGACGTGGCTCAGGGTTCTCTCCTTTTCGAGACCAACGAGGACGTTGCCGCCGGCTTTCACGGTCTCTGGCCTCTCAGTGTTGTAGCGGAGGGTCAGGCACGGTACGTTGAGGATTATGCTCTCCTCCTGAACACCTCCCGAGTCCGTCATGACTATTTTCGCGTTCCTCTGGAGCTTTAGGAAGTCGAGATATCCAAGCGGCTTCGTGACGATAAGGTTCTCTATCGCCTCAACACGTTCCCAGAGGCCAAAACTCTCGAGCTTCTTCCTCGTTCTGGGATGCATGGGATAGACAACCTTAACCGGCAACTCCTCAAGGATTTCCAAGAGCCTTCTGAGATTCTCCTTGCTGTCCGTGTTCTCAGCTCTGTGGGCGGTGAGGAGTATGTACTCCTTGGGTTTGAGGCCGAACCTTTCGAGGACGTCGCTTTTCCTCTCGGCTATCTCTGCGTTCTGGAGGACTGCGTCAACAACGGTATTGCCCACGACGTAAACGTTCTCAGTTATGCCCTCGCGTTCGAGGTTTTTTCTTGCCTCTTCCGTCGGGGCAAAGAGAACCTCACTTGCGTGATCCGCTAAAATCCTGTTTATCTCCTCCGGCATCGTTCTGTCGAAGCTCCTTAAGCCAGCTTCAACATGGGCAACGGGGATTTTCAGCTTGACGCTTGCCAGTGCGCCGGCAAGGACGGTGTTCGTATCGCCCTGAACGAGCGTGACGTCGGGCTTTTCTTCCATCAGGACCTTTTCAATCTTAATCATTGCCGTTCCCGTCTGTTCGGCCTGTGTTCCAGAACCAACTTCAAGGTGGTAGTCTATCCTCCTGAGCTCTAGCTCCTCGAGGAATACACTGCTCATCTCGTAGTCATAGTGCTGGCCGGTATGGATTAAAAGGGGCTCAACGCCCCTCTCCTCGAAGGCTCTGATAACAGGAGCAAGCTTTATTATCTCCGGCCTCGTTCCGAATACGAAGGCCGGTTTCAATACTCTCCCCTCCCAAGGCCTTTGAAGATGAACCCCTTGGGCGGATCTTCTACGATGTGCCTGCCGTCGATGAGGATTCTGTTTCTCATCAGCTTTCCGAGCTCCTCCCAGTCGAGGGATTTGAAGGCCGTATGGTCGGTTGCTATGACTATTGCATCTGCGCCTTTAACAGCATCTTCTATGCTCTCATGAGTCCCTTTTACGAAGGGATCGTAAGTTCTAACCTCTTTAACCTCCTCATTTATGGCGTCCATAAAGGCAAAGGCCGGTGAATTCCTGGTGTCATCACTGTTTCCCTTGTAGGCCAGACCAAGGATAACTACAACTGCCTCTTCGGGCGGCAGATTTATCGTCCTGAGAGCCTCAAAGAGCAGATCCTTCGTGAAGAGCGGCATGCTGTCGTTTATCTCTCTTGCCAGCTTTATCAAGCCGAAGTCTTCCTTCGCAGGCCAGACGAGAAGGTGAGGATCTTTCGGCAGGCAGTGTCCGCCGACGCCTATTCCTGGAACATGGATTTTAACCCTCGGGTGGGTGTTGGCCAGCTCTATCGCCTCAAAAACGTTTATTCCATACTGATGGGCCAAGAAAGCGAATTCGTTGGCCAAAGCGATGTTTACGTCGCGGAAGGTGTTCTCCATGAGCTTGACTACCTCGCTGACGGTGGAGTTGGTCTTGAAGGTTTGTCCCTTAACAAAGGAACGGTAAAGCTTCTCGGCGAGTTCGGCGCTCTCGGGAGTTATTCCGCCAAAGATTCTTGAATTGTAAATGAGCTCTTTAAATATCCTCCCCGGCATGACCCTCTCTGGGGCGTGAACCATGTAGAAGTCCTCCCCGGGTTTGAGTCCAGTGATCGCTTCAATCAACTCCGCCATCTTCACTGTGGTAAGCGGCGGGACCGTGCTCTCTATGATAATGAGCGAGCCTTTTTTCATAGCCTTTGCAACGGTCTCCACGGCACTCTCGAGATAGCTTAGATTGGGCGTTTTATCTTCCTTCAGGGGAGTCTGGACGCAGATTATGTAAACGTCCTTTTCTCTTATCTCTTCTGGATTTGAGGTCGCTTTCAGGTTGCCGCTTTCAATGGCTTTTCTAAGGAGTTCATCTATCTCCGGCTCGATTATGTGTGCCTTTCCGGAGTTTATCTTCTCAACGACCTTCTCCCGTATCTCGTAGCCTATAACCCTAAAACCCGCGTTGGCAAACATTATGGCCGTTGGGAGGCCGATATATCCGAGGCCTATGACCGCTATCTCCGCTGTTCTTTCCTCTATCATCTTTTCTAGCATGCCTCTCACCTATCCCAGTGGAGATGTCTCTCAATAAAAGCCTTTCCCAAAAAACGATTTCTGAACTGATTTCTGCGATGTGAGTGACTCTGGGAGAATTTTTGCCCTCCTGTGGGCTCTTACCTGTTTTTTGTTTTTTCATCACGTCAATTTCATCGAAAGAAAGCGTTTTAAACGTTCTTTTGGCCTAAACCCCTACTGAAAAACTTTGAAAAGAAGGCTTCACAACCGTTTTTTGGGAAAGTCTTATATTGAACAGGGTTGTCCCGTAGTTAGGTGAGTGGAATGAAGGTATGGATAGACATCACGAACGCTCCTCACGCTCACTTCTTCAAGGGTATAATCAGGGAGCTGGAGAAATCCGGTCACGAGGTTCTCATTACCACCCGTGAGTTCGATGGGTTAACCGGCATTCTGGACATGTTGGGATTCGATTACTACGTCGTCGGCAAGCATGGCGGCGCAACCCTGGAGGGCAAGCTCCTTGCAAGCACTGAAAGGATGTACAAGCTTTCCAAGCTTATCATTGAAGAGAAGCCGGATCTGGCACTCTACAAGCACTCTGCCGAGGCACCGAGAGTTGCTTTTGGGCTCAAGATTCCCTCCATCGGCTTCGTCGATAACGAGACGGCAGTTGCACAGAACAAGCTCATCCTTCCATATACCAGTCTATTGCTTTACCCAATTGCAATAGACGCCTACGAGCTGCTCAAATGCGGGGCCGATCCAAACGGCATGCGCCCGGTTAAGGGGTTCTCAGAGCTTGCCCATCTTTACGGATTCGTTCCCGACAGAAAAGTTCTCAAAGAGCTTGGTGTGAAAAAGAACGGCTACATAGTGATGCGCACCGAGCCCATAAAAGCTAACTATTTCAACGGCTCCGAGAAGAGTGTCCTTGAGGACATTATTCCAGTGCTGCCAGACGTTCCTATAGTTCTCTTTCCGAGAATAGAGGGGCAGAAAAGAAGGTTTGAGAGATTTTCCAACGTCATAATTCCGGAGAAATCTGTGGACAGCCTCAGCCTGCTATACTACGCCAGGTTGATGATAGGTGCCGGTGGAACGATGAACAGGGAGGCCATAGCTCTTGGCACTCCAACTATCTCAACGTATCCCGGCAGGCTCCTTGCGGTTACAAAATGGCTGGTCGAGAAAGGGGTTAAGTTTCACTCCACAGATCCGGTAAAGGTCGCGATGATGGCCGAGCGCATGATGGAGCTGAACGGAAGCTACAGGACATACATAAGAACAGTCATCAGCGGCTTTGAGAATCCGATGGATGTCATTCTCAAGGAGATAGAAACCTACGAGGAGTTTGGAACATTCAGGACAATGAAAGTGGAAGAATCAGCCAATTCCGGCGATGCTCGGAGTTATGTAGGCCTCAATGAACGCCGCAACAAGGAGAAGTAGTATTGAGAGAGCAAGAAGCCTCAGAGCCTTTACTGTCCCTCTTCTGAATCTTTCCCCGGCTTCTTCATCCCCATGGACTATTTCTCTGTACCATATTATACCCGCAACTCCTGCCACAGCCAGGGCTGGAATCTCGATGACCCCATGAGGGATTATCCCGAGGACTATCTGCCCCGTCGAGAGCTCCCCTGTAAGCTGGATAGCTCTTACAACCAAGCCGACAATGAAGCCGTTAAAGGCCATTATGAACCAGGGGCCGAGGCCAAAAAGCAGGCCCGAGAGCATCATGAAAAGAGCAACCATGGAGTTATTGGTGAATATTAGAACAAAGTTCTTGAAGCTGGAATCTGAAATTGGCCCGATTTCTTCGGCTATTTTCTTGACGGCATCTATAGCTACGTCGGGATTGCCAAGGGCGAAGGCGTAGCCCAAAAAGGACGCCGCGATGAACACCAGGAGTAGAAGAAGGAAAGTTCTTGCGGGAGAGCCCTTTTTTGATCCGGGCACCTCGCTCACCCTCACTTCTTAAGGGCATTCTTAAGGGCTATCTTGAAGTCCTCGACGTTCACGTAGGGCATCTCTATGTCCATCCTGACGGCAAAGAACTCGTCGATGATCTGCTCGAGCTCCTCCAGCCTGTGGCCCTCAAGCTCTCTTTCAAGGTCGTGGATAGCCTCCTCTGGGTGCATGAAGAAGTCCCCAGTTATCTTGACGTTCTCGGCTATCCCCTTCTCTTCGTCGAACTCTATCCTTATCAGGCCCTTCTTGGCCTTGTGCTCACCGACGTGGTGCTTCATACCCATCCCCAAAGTAAATCCCGCGGAGAACTTTTTAAAGGTTGGGTATAAGTGGTTGCGGTGGTGGGAATGGGATACACTGAGGTTAAAGAGAAGGTCAGGCTCATCTTAACGGAAGAACTTAAGAAGATGCTCCAGGAGAGCGGCAGGGAGTGGGAAGGTGAGGTAACCTTTGATGAGACTCCAAACATCGAGCTCGGCGACTTTGCCACGACGGTTTCCTTCCAGCTTGCGAGGGTCTTCAGGAAGGCGCCCAAACTAATAGCGGAGGAGATAGTTGAGCGCATTAAAGACAAGCTTCCTGGGGAAGTAAGCGACGTCAAGGCTGTAAACGGCTACATAAACTTCTACCTAAATTACGAGGCTTTTGGAAAGGACCTAGTCAGTGAGATTCTCAAAAGGGGCGAGCACTACGGTGAGAGCGAGTTTGGGAAGGGCAGGAAGGTCATTGTAGAGCACACTTCCGTCAATCCGACCAAGCCTCTTCACATGGGTCACGCGAGGAACGCTGTTCTCGGAGATACGATGGCAAGGATTATGCGCGCCCTGGGCTACAACGTTGAGGTTCAGAACTACATTGACGACCTTGGCGTTCAGTTCGCCCAGGTTCTCTGGGGATACCTCAACCTGAAAGAAGAGTTTGAACGGCTCGAGGCAGAGCTTAGGGAGAAGGGAGTCAAGGAAGACGTTATAGACCACGTTATGGGCCTTCTTTACGTCGAGGTTAACAAGCGCATAGAGGGGAATCCTGAGGTGGATAAAGAAGTCCGCGAGCTTATGAAGAAGCTTGAGGAGGGTGACAACGAGATAGCCGAAATCGGAAGGAAGCTTGCCGAGAGAGTCGTTAAGGCTCAGATGATGACGACCTATAGGATGAATATCACCTACGACCTCCTCAGCTGGGAGAGCGACATAATGAGGAGCGGCATTTTTGAGGAGGCCTACGGCCTTATCGAGAGCAATCCCAACTTCTTCTGGGCTGAGGAAGGTAAATACAAAGGAGCCTTCGTGATGGACCTCAGAAAGCTCTTCCCTGACATGAAAAACCCCTTCCTCGTCCTTAAGAGGAGCGATGGGACGGCAACTTACACCGGCAAGGACATAGCCTATCACCTCTGGAAGTTTGGCAAGGTTAGCTCAGACATGCTTTACAAACCGTGGGACAGGCTGGAAGACCACGAGACCTGGACGACGGCCCCCGACGGCGAGGAGATGTCCGGAAAGTTTGGTAAAGCGGATATAGTCATTAACGTCATCGGCGCCGAGCAGAAGCACCCGCAGATGGCCATAAAGTACGCCCTTCAGCTCCTTGGCTTTGAGGACTCGGCTCAGAACTTCCACCACCTCGCTTACGAGCACGTTGTGAGGCCAGAGGGCAAGTTCAGCGGAAGGAAAGGGACCTGGGTTGGCTTCACCGTTGATGAGGTTCTCAACGAGGCGGTTAGGAGGGCAAAGGAGCTCGTCGAGGAGAAGAATCCCAACTTAAGCGAGGAGGAGAAAGAAAAAATAGCGGAAGCCGTCGGCGTCGGTGCTGTTCGCTTTAACCTTGTCAAGTACAGCCCGGACAAGATAATCACCTTCCGCTGGGAGGACGTGCTAAACTTCGAGGGAGAGAGCGCCCCCTACGTGCAGTACGCCCACGCACGCTGTGCCTCAATCCTTAGGAAGGCCGAGGAGAGCGGCGTTAGCGTTGAGTGGGAGGAGCTCCTCAAGAGGGCTGACTTCTCAAAGCTCACCAACAGGGAGAAGGAGCTGATAAAGCTCCTTGCAAGGTTCCCGGAGATAATTGAGGGAGCAGGAAAGGACATCAAGCCGCATTTGATTCCATGGTACGCGAACGAGGTGGCGAGCCTCTTCAACAAGTTCTACATGGACCACCCTGTCCTCAAAGCGGAGGATGGAGTGAGGGAAGAGCGCTTGCTCCTTGTGCTGGCCACGAAGCAGGTGCTGAGGAACGCTCTGGCTCTGCTCGGCATAGAATCACCGGAGAAGATGTGAGAAAAGCTAAAATACTTTCCTTTTCTAACTTTTCCGGTGATGTTATGCGCGGTGTTATAGTTCCCCTTGTAACACCTTTTAACGAAGACTACTCTATTGATGTTCCTGCCCTTGAGGAACACATAGACTTTCTCCAGAAGGCCGGCGTTCATGGAATATTTATCAACGCGACCACTGGCGAGTTCACGAGCTTGAGCGTCGAGGAGAGAAAGTTCCTGGCCGAGAAGGGGCGTGAGCTTGTCAATACCACATTCTACCTTGTGGGAACGGCTTCCACGAACACATTTGAAGTCATAGAACTGACAAAGCACGCCCAAGACCTTGGCGCCGATTACGTTGTAATAGCTCCACCCTACTACTGCCCGCTGAACGAGACGGCCCTCTTTAGGCACTACTCGATGGTTGCCGAAAGAACCGATATCCCGATAATCCTCTACAATATTCCGAGCTGCGCAAACCCTCTGAGCGTTCAGCTTATTAAGCGGCTCGCCCTTGAGTACTCGAACATAGCTGGCGTCAAGGAGACGATAGACAGTGTGAACCACGTGAGGGACGTGATCATCGAAGTCAAAGGTGAGCGGGAGGATTTCATGGTGTTCACAGGCCTCGATCAGCACTTCCTTAATACCCTAATCCTTGGCGGTGATGGGGGGATAATGGCGTGCGCAAACTTCGCCCCAGAGGTTCACCTTGCACTCTATAAAGCCTTCCAGGAGAAGCGCTTTAAGGACGCGTTTATCTATGCCCAAAAGCTTGCAAGGCTCTCGAAGGTTTATGACTTGGCCTCATCTTTCGGTTCGGCGATAAAGCTTGCAATGAGCCTCAGAGGCTTCTCAATAAAGCCTGTCCTTAGACCCCCGTATATCATCGACGGAGATGAAGTAAAAGAAGAGATCAGAAAGCTCCTCCGGGAGGTGCTTTACTGAATCTTGTACCTCAAGAAGGCTCCAAGACCGCCAAAGGCCTTGTAGAACTGCTGACCCTCTTCGGTGTCGAGGGATATTATCTCAACCTCGGCACCGCTCTCTTCTGCCAGCTTTATGAGCTCCTCGGCGACGTCCCACTTCTCGAAGCTTATGTTCTGACTGCCGCACTTCGGGCAGTGGGTAAGCTTCTTCTTGTAAACATGGAACTCCTGCTCGCTCATTGTCTTGAGCTCCTCCCAGCCGCAGGCATTGCACTTCGCCTTAACCCTGACCTTGTCGTAGCCCTCGCTGATGAGGAGCGTGTCAACGGCACCGAGCTCTAGAGCCTTCCTGACTTCCCTCTCGCCGTAGGTTATCAGCCCAGTGTCCTTGACGAGGTGCCTGAAGAAGTCCTGGATGAGCTTCCTTTCCTTCACAGCTTCGTGCTCGCTGAGTATGTCGCTGGCCTTCTCAACGAGCTCTCTGAGGCCATATTCGCCGTGGTAGCTGATGTCAACGACTCCGATTACCTTCTTTCTGAGCTCATGGTGTAGGTAGTCGCCATCAACGAACTCTTCCTTGGTCGGCCCTGGGCCGCCTATGATGATTCCCTTGAGCTCACCCTTTTCAAGAAGCGGTAGGAAGGCCTTGGCGGCGTGCTCGGCGATTCTCTTCATGAACTCGTGGGTTTCCTGCTCACGAATCCTCTCGTAACGCCTCGCCGACTGACCACCTGCCCTCGTTTTTCCTGGGACGTTTGAGGTGAGATCATCGATAACCTCAATCCTCTTACCCCTCAGAAGGCCTATCGTGGCTTCGTTCTTCTCGACGGTTATTAGACCGTAGGCGTCCTTAACGCGGAGCATTTCCTCAAGAGGCTCCGTTACAAAGGTCTGGTCGCAGCGGTAAAGGCGAACCTTAAGGGGTTCCGGTGGAACTATGGCCCAAAGTTTTATATCGCTCACTCCCTCCTGCTCACTCACATTTCCAACGAAAAGGGCCAAACCGTTCTCGGGGGTTTTTCGATAGAGCTTGAGGTGCTGCATGGCTCTCTCAAGGGCACCAAGAACGTTCTTTCGGGTGGATTTTGATTTAATATTCTGGGCAGTTCCATACTCCTCCCTAAGCTGTTGCATGACCTTGTTTATGTCGTAGCCCGCTGGGATGTAGAGGCTTACAAGCTCGGTCGCTCGGCCTCGATAGCTCTTCAGCTCCTCCACTTTTTTCTTGAGCTCATACATTTCGGCTGATTTGTGAGACATGAGCATCACCCTCCAAAACTTCTCTCGCCCCAAGAAGGGCACGAAAAGGGAATTTATAAAGATTTAGATAGAGGCTAAAATCGAAATCTGGAGGGAGCTATAACCACGAGAGTATCACCAGCAAAATAACTCCCACGATGCCGCCTATGGCCACGATAAGGATGTTCAGGAAGGTGTACTCAACGTGTGCTATTCCGACGGTGTTGAGTATCCAGAGGAGTATTAGGCCGATAATTGCGTTGGTAACTAGGTACTTCAGAATGGCCACTGTCAGCTTAATAACTAGGTAAAGAGCAACCACCAGCAGGACTAAAAACAGCAGCGTTTCAATCATGAGACCACCTCAAGAGAGTTTTTCTAGGGTTTCCATCGCTATCTGGCCGAGTGGAACCCATTTCTTCCCTTCAAACGGGAGTATAACCTTGTCCTCAACATTTACGAGCTCTTCAACGTACTCCCTGGTCTCTTTAGCGTTGAGCTCACCGAGTAGTATCAGCGCAAAGCCCTTGGTGTTCTTGTCACCTTCTCTAATCTCCTCTATCAGGTCATTGATAATAGTGTCCTTAAGCTTCATTATTTTAGTCTGGAATCTACGGACAAGTTCGTAGGACAGAACCATTGCATTTTCCTTTACGTAGGGATTTCTATTCTTCGTGAGTTCCACCGCTTTTGGAAAGATTCTATCAATGTGGGATTCGAGAACTTCACCCCTCTGCTGGGCAATCATCCCAAGAATCAGGAGAGCATCTCCGCGAATTCCCGGCACACTATCGTCGAGGAGCTCAATGAGGCCATCGAGTGCCTTTTTGTCTTTCATGACCATTGTAATGATGTCACTAAACCGCTCTTCTTCTATGAGCTTTTTTATTTTATCTTTTTTTTGAGCCGAATGACAAGAATCCCATGGTATCACCCTAAAGCTAAATTGGGTGTGCTAATGTATTAAGTTTTTTGTTTGCCAACTTGGGTTTTAAAAATTTCCCACTAAACGATTATATAGAACACTTCAAACAGAAGCATAAACCCACAAATCTATCTATTTTTTTCTATAATGCTTTCCATTCTTGTTGAAATATTCTCCTCAATTGAGTCTTGGAACTCTCCAGCTTTGTGAATAGTCCCAAACCTTGGGCCAAAAACTTCCCTACGAACAGCATTATCAGAATAATTGCAATAGTTATCACAAAAAGATACTCCACTGAACCCTGAGCGTTTTTTTCTCATGCAAACCCTCCAACTAGTGATAAAGGTAAAAAGTTAAGATCGAGAATTTCGAACTTTAGCCTCCAGTTATGTTTCCTTCAAGTGCACTAGTTATATTGCTTTCCGCTTTATCGGCTATGTCACTTGCTCCTTGCCCTCTGTCGCTGAGCTGCCTCCAGACTATGAGGACTATGACCAGCGCGGCAGCAATCATAAACAGGTACTCAATAGCACCCTGGGCCTTTCTCTTCATTTTCTTCACCTCCGTGGGATTACTTCATACATTAATGCACTGAAAAAGCTTATATAGCTTTCTCCCCAAACTTAAGGAAAAGACCCTCAATACTGTGGAATCATCAGGGGTGGTCTTGTGGAGTTGTTAAGTCTCCAATGTGAATCCTCAAACATTGAAGATTGTATAAGTAATATCCTATCCAAGTCGCGGAAATTACTATCCTCGAAATCAGGTTTTATATCTTCCTCAAAGATAGCCCTAACTTTCGGTGCGTTCATGAACCTTACAGTAACTCTCCTAATAGATCCGCGTAGTAATATGTTAAAAGGCCTCCTTGCCGAGTATTCCACAGGCAGGAATAAAGAGGACGCGATAAACAAGACTCTGGAAAAAATTAACAGGTTCCTGCCCAGGGACGCACAAGTCGTCAACTTCGAAATAGGTACCTACACCACTCCCGTGACCAGAAGGACTTATGCAGTTGGTGTTGTTGTTTACAATGCACCCCTAGAGAAAAAATCCTTCACTGAGCTCACGATAAAAGAACGCAGAGAACTGCTGGCCGGTGTTCTGGAGTCCTTCAACTACAATCCGAAGGTTCTTAACATATCCGAAATCGCTAGAATGTTCGGTGTTTCGAGGGACTCAATATACTATGATATCGAACAAATCTTAAAGGAAAGAAAGATCAACCGGTGACCCAGAGCGGTCTCGGTGTTGCAGAAATTAGGAAGATCATCACTGCCAGAATAACCAAGACGAGCCTTTTCTTTGAGATTGAGGAGACCTCATCGAGTGCTCCAGGATTTCCGACCGAACCCATCAGGAGCACAAGCATGCCCCAAATGAGCCAGCCGACCCAGAGAAAGCTCATGCCTATGAGAACTAAACCAACAGCAATCGTGAGATAGCGGTGCGTCTTCTCACTGAGGAAGGCCCTTGCTATGTGGCCGCCATCAAGCTGAGCAGCAGGAATGAGGTTTAAGAAAGTCACTAGAATGCCCACCCATCCAGCAATGGCAACGGGATGTAAGAAAATCACTGTATCCTCTGGGAAAGTCACGATGTATTTCTCCAAGAGCAGGAATATCAGATTCTCCCCAAAGACTATACTGCCTTCTGTGGGCGAGACAAGTTCCGCTGGCACTGGAATGGAAAGTCTAAGTCCGATTATGCTTACCGGGAGGGCTATCAAAAACCCAGCTATTGGTCCGCTGATACCAAGGTCTATTGCTGCATTCCTTGTGGGCAGTGGTGATTTTACCCTGATTACTGCCCCAAGCGTCCCCAGCATGCTAGGGAAGGGAATGAAGTATGGCATTGTAGCTCTAACGCCATGATACGCCGCGGCTATCTTGTGGCCAAGCTCGTGGGTTCCCAGTATTGCCATGACACTTATCGAGAACGCAATCGCGTTGAGATAAGGGTTTCGTATTCCAGGAAGACCGTAGTAATTAAGGGTATCTATGTAGGCCAGCGAGAGGTAGTAACCGGCCAGGAATGTAGTGAAAATCGTCGCGATGAGGAAGATCCACGGCAACCACCTGTTGTCCTCCTTTATTTCCTGGGCAGGGAAGACAAAGAGCAGCACTTTACCCTCACGCTTCTTGAGAGCGGCCCAATAGCCGAGTTCTTCAAGCTCTCTTAGGACTCTCTCAAAGTTATTTTCCATTATCCCTTGAACTTCAAAGACGAAGACGTTGCCATCTATCTGTTTTAGTTCAAGATTATAGAACTCCTTCAGCTTTTCTTTGAGGTTCTCCGGGAGGGAAGGCCTGCTTGGCTGGACCTGCACTGTGAGCTCTTGGGACTCCGTATAGAATCCTACCAGAACCATGTCCCTTCCACAGCGAGGACAGGCTTTCTCGAGCAGTGGCTCGGATGAATCTAGGATCTCCCTATGTCCACAGTTGATGCACTCGTAGATGCCCCTCGACATTTTTTGCACTCCCTAAAAAGAATTGAAACGGACCTTAAAAATGCTATTCCTCAACTTCGACCAGTCCCTCGTCGGCTTTGACCCTGACCCTCTGTCCACTCTTGAGCTTGGAGACGTCTATGCCATCAACCATAGGAATACCCGCTATTATAGCTCCTGTTGCCACTATTGTCTCGGCCTCACCGACGATTATTGCCTTCGGCGCCTTTCCGTTCTTCTTAAGGGCGTAGATAACGTAAGAGCCAACGGTTGATCCCTTACCACGTGGAAATGCCAGGACTTTTCCAGCTATGCTCTGGCCCCTTATATCGCTCTCGGCGTCGGTAACTATTCCTGTATTGGGGTCAACGCCGCCGAGGAATGAAAGGGGCTTCTGCGAGACTATCAGTTCTCCCTCAGCCTTGCCACCGACGATCTTTCTGCCCTTGAGTTTCATTTTCTCACCTCACGGTGCCTCTTTTATGAGGTTTTCTGCATCGTCGAGCCTAACCTTGAAGCCAAAGGACCGGAAGTAGAAGGCTGATTTTCCGCTGTTGGTGGCCACTCCTCTGTACCAGCCCTTTATCGGCGAGACTACGAAGCATATGTCGGGAATAATCCTGCCGTTGTAGCGCTCTATGATCTCGGTGTAGCCTAGAGAATCTGCCAATGCCTTAACTGCTCTGCTTGCAGTGATAAAGAGAGGTATCTTCAAGGGTCTCCCGCGCATTCTCAGCAGTTCGGTGATTTCCTTAATCTCTGCTAGGGAAGCGTGTGGGCAACCAATTAGAATCATGTCTATCTCACTCCAGTCATCGGCGAACTGCTCCCTAACGGCTCTGATATCGGAATCCTCAACGGTTATCGTTTCGAGCTTGTCAGTTATAGCATCTCTATATTCAGGGGTCTCACCTTCCACATGATATAGAGCTATAGAGCCGCTCGCGGCCATAGCGGCGCCCATCTCTTTGAGATACTCAGTCATCTCGGGCTTCAGGCCTTTGATGTATGGCACGTCATTGCCGAGGATTTTTCCAAGGTGATAACCTAAGGCCGCATAGTCCACGAAAGTCCTGACGTTTGCATCAACACTGATTATGACGGTTGCTTTCCTGTTTTTGTCCAGATGCAGGCCGTAGTTAGGAGTTTTGCCCACTATCGCGGCGGCTAAACTTGAAGGTCCTCCTTCGCGGTTGGTCCTCGCACCCAAAATCGAGTTGGCGAAGCTTACCGCTGAACTTTCGCTCCAGGCCAAGTGATCACCGAACTTTGGAAGATTTGCCCCGTAGTAGGGGGTGCACGTGGAGGTAACTTCTATGCCCATCTTCCTGTAAAGCCCCAGAACTTCCAGCTGCTTTTCCATGAACTCGTCGTCGCCTATTCCCGCTGGGTTGAGGGTTGTGTAGACGCTGACTTTGGCTCCAGCTTCGACGAAGTCTCTCAGGAACTCGATTCCAGCGTCGCCGATGTTTTTGTATGAAACACCAGCAACCTGAGCACTTTTAATTGGAATGAGCCTGTCAGCACCGTAGATTTCTCCCAGAGCCACGAGTATCTCCATGGCCTTCTGGAGGGCGTAGCCGTATTCGCCGGCCAGGATGAGTTCTTCCTCTTTGGTCAGGTACATTCTACCACCAGAGAATCTGGGGAAAGAGGAGTTATAAACTCTTCTTTTCAACACTTATTAACCGTAAAATTATTATACTAAAAAGTTCTAATTTTTAGTGACATCATCGGAGGTGTCTACCATGACATCTCCAGTAAAAAAGTTGCAATGGTAATAGTTTTTTTGAGGCAATAGTCGCAGGCTCAGTCAAGCCAGTGGGAGCATGGGGGGCTATATACGACGTGGTTCTATACGATACCGGGCCTGACTTTTATGCAACGAGAACGAATAGGTTTCTGGCCGTACACTTACAAGTTTACAATGCAAGGTACTCTTGGGACATACACGACTTCATGGTACCAGGGGTCGGGGTGGGGGTACATCATTATTCCAGTTCTCGGGGTGTATGTTCTAGATTATGCGGCGGCAGAGTTAACTAATAGCGCCGGATTTAGATTATTCAGAACTTATACGGAGCCTGGATTTACAGAAAGTTTCTATTACCCCTACCCGAGAGATAATGAAGGAGGCCCTCGCTCTGAGTTGGAAATAGGTTGGCATTATGTGAATGTTTACGAGAGGTAGAGGGGGTGATCCCTATGAAAAAGATACTAGCACTCATTATTATGTTGTTCATTGGAAGTGTTCTCGGAACAGCGTATGCTCTTGTTGAGCCTCCATCCAAGGATACTCTAGTTACCTCTGCGAGAACTCTAGTTGCTTACAATTTCACGAGAAGTATCGAGTTTAATCAGTATTATGTACATGTTATTGAGCAGAATGGGGTCAGAAAAGTTATGAAAGATCTCACATATATTGGTAAAGTTATTACAGTAGGACACATTGACATGAGAAAGGAAACAGTGAAGGCGATGGAGGAGTTCTATGTCAATGGAACCCTTCTGACACGTGCCCAGGTGATAGTAAACTTGAACACTGGGGAGATTAAGGGGACTATCATGTTGAACAATGGAACGACAATGGACTTGACAGAATTCTGGAGTCAGTACTATGGTATTGAAAAGGATGAGGCCATTACTATGTTCGAAGACAATCTTCCGATGATAGCATTCAGGCTTCTTGTCCTCAACTCAACAGGTCTATCTAGGATACAGTTGCAACTATCTACAACGGATAGGATTCTAATGGGTCTTGGACTTAAAGAAAGGTTGTTTGCGTATAGGTTCACGTCCCTCTCAGGAAAAGAGTGGACTGTATTGGTGAATTCAAGGGGCATTCCAGTACGGTTCGAGTCCCAAGATAAGGACTTGAAAGTTACGGTTGTTGTGCAACCTTCTGAGTAACATAGTGATTTTTTAGTTTTCTTATTTTGATACCTCCCCCGCAAAATTTATAAACCCTCCACGGTTCACTAACTAACGGGTCGAGCAGCGGGGTGGGGCAGCTAGGAGTGCCCGCCGGGCTCATAACCCGGAGGTCGGAGGTTCAAATCCTCCCCCCGCTACCATACTGTTTTGGGTTGTATCTTCTTGCCTATGTCTCTTGTACTAAACTTCGAGCAACTTCTCAGGTTGACCTGTTTTTGGATTGTGGATCAGTTCCAGTTGCAAATTTTGCAACGCTTGATTTGAAACATTAAGCGTATTGTGGAGTGAATTCCAAGCTTTCAGAGCTCATTCACTGTTGTTGACAGCTAGGACTATTTTTTCTAAACTCTCTAAAGTACTTATGGACATCCTACGAAACTTTTATTTACGTTTGCCACATAAATCTCGTGGGGATGAATATGAAACGGGGAGTTTCTAGTATCGAGTATTTGTTTCTTATTGCTGTGGCACTGGTAATAGTACTGTTTGTCATTCACCAGCTGGTAGTAATGACTTCTGATTACACAGACGTAATGGAAACTATTTCAACTGAAATAGCACAGGAACTTGCAAACCAGTCATGCAACGGGACGTCTAAAATCGTGATATACTATGTTCATTATGATGCCAAGGGAAACGACAATTATCCCTGGAACCTGAATGACGAGTACATTGTTATAGCTAACCTGGGGTGCAAAGACGAAGAACTGAGTGGATGGAAGCTGGTGGATGAAAAAAAGCATACATACACTTTCCCGAGTGGAGTTATTGTGAAAGCGGGAAAAACGGTAACTGTGCATACCGGCTCAGGTACAGACACTGACACAGACCTTTACTGGGGTAGTAGCTGGGGGGCAGTCTGGGACAATGACGGCGACACTGCGTACCTTTACGATGCGAGCGAAAACCTTGTGGACAGTTGCAGCTGGACTGGAAAAGAAGGAGGAGCTGTCAGCTGTCACTGATGGCAAACTTTTTAAACTCCTTCTTTTAGGCTGATGCGAAGGGGCGGCTGGCGGGAGCTGGCCGTCACCGGGAGGTGTATGATATGGCAAGGATACACGCGAGAAAGAGGGGTAGGTCTGGTTCTAAGAGGCCACCGAGGACCGCTCCGCCGACCTGGGTAGAGTACACGGCGGAGGAGGTCGAGGGGCTCGTTATTAAGCTCAGGAAGGAAGGCTACAGCGCTGCCATGATAGGAACCATCCTCAGGGATCAGTACGGCATTCCGAGCGTCAAGCTCATCACCGGCAAGAAGATAACCAAGATACTCGAGGAGAACGGCCTCGCCCCTGAGATCCCGGAGGACCTCATGGCCCTTATCAGGAAGGCCGTCAAGCTCAGGAAGCACCTTGAGATGCATCCGAAGGACAAGCACTCAAGGCGCGGTCTCCAGCTCACCGAGAGCAAAATCAGGAGGCTTGTCAAGTACTACAGGAGAACCGGCAAGCTGCCAGCGAAGTGGCGCTACGATCCAGAGCAGGCCAAGCTCCTGGTTCGCTGATTCCCCTTTCCTTCTTATAAGGTGGTAAAATGGACAAGGGCGCTTTCTTGGAGAAGGCCCGTGAAGGAGCAGAGCTAATCAAGATGCACATCGAGCTAGGGCACACTATAAGAATAATCTCCCACCGCGATGCGGACGGAATAACTGCCGGGGCGATTCTGGCGAAGGCGATATTACGTGAGGGCGGTAGCTTTCAGCTCAGCATTGTCAAGCAGCTCAGCGAAGGGCTTATCCAGGAACTTGCCGCGGAGAAGCACAAGATATACGTCTTCAGCGACCTTGGGAGCGGCTCAATCGAACTCATCGAGAAGTACCTCGAGGGAGCGACCGTTGTCGTTGCTGACCATCACCCACCGGAGAAGAACGAGTTTTCCACTGATTCCCACCTGCTTGTCAATCCAGTACCATTTGGAGCCAACAGCGTTCGCGATCTGAGCGGCTCCGGCGTTGCCTACTTCGTTGCTAGAGAGATGAACGAGAAAAACAGGGATTTGGCCTACATTGCCATCGTTGGGGCAGTCGGCGACATGCAGGAGATAGACGGCACCTTCCACGGCATGAATCTCGATATCATTGAGGACGGGAAGAGGCTTGGCATTCTGGAGGTCAGGAAGGAGCTCCGCCTCTTCGGCAGGGAAAGCAGAACTCTCGCTCAAATGCTGGCTTACGCAACAAATCCAGAAATACCCGAGATAACTGGTGACGATAGGAAGGCCATCGAGTTCCTCAGGGCTAAGGGCTTCGATCCCGACATGAAGTACTGGCAGCTCCGTGAGGAAGAAAAAAGGCGGCTCCACGATGCCCTTGTCATTCACCTGATAAAGCACGGTGCCCCAAAGGAGGCCATAGACAGGCTCATCGGTGATGTGGTCATAAGTCCCCTCTACCCTGAGGGTGACCCCAGGCACGAAGCGAGGGAATTCGCCACACTCCTCAATGCCACTGGAAGGCTGAACGCTGGAACGCTAGGTGTTGCAATCTGCCTCGGCGACGAGGAGGCCTACAAGAGAGCTAGAAAGATGCTCGACGACTACAAGAGAGAGCAGATCGAGGCCAGAAAGTTCCTCATCCAGAACTGGAGTATGGCCGACGAAGGAGAGCACGCCTACGTTTTCTATGCTGGCAGGAACATCCGTGACACTCTGGTGGGCATAGCGGCTAACATAGCGATAAACGCGGGCCTAGTTGACCCGGAGAAGCCCGTGGTCGTTCTGGCTGACAGCGACGAGGATCCAAACCTCGTGAAGGGCTCGGCAAGGACTACGGAGAAGGCCCTAGCGAAGGGCTACCACCTTGGAGAAGCTCTGAAGGAAGTGGCAGAGAAGCTCGGCGGTGAAGGTGGAGGCCACGCTATAGCTGCTGGCATACGCTTTCCGAAGGACAGAATAAACGAGTTCATCAGGTATTTCAACGATGTTCTTGGAAGACAGCTCAAGGGGGGCAGGAACGTTGCGGATTGAAGCAACGGCGAAAATCATCTGGCACTACAGGAGCGAGGAGAGAGCGAAGGCTATAGCCCAAGCTCTAGAAGTGGACAACGCTAGCCTTCCTGAAGGCCTAAAGAAAAGTTTAAATGTGGTAACCCGATGGGAAGATGGGGACGTCATAACAAAGGTTAAATACTCGGGTGAGATTGAAACACTCATCAAAGCGCTGGACGATTTGGTGTTTTCAATCAAAATCGCCGAAGATGTCACGTGAAAGGTTGGAGGTGTTAAGATGGCAAAGGGTAACCCAAGGAAGAGGGCTGCTGCTACCAAGGATAAGTGGAAGATGAAAGAGTGGTACGTGGTTTACGCTCCGGACTTTTTCGGCAACAAGGAGATAGGCCTCACCCCCGCTGATGACCCCGAGAAGGTCATCGGTCGCGTCATTGAGACCACCCTCAAGGACCTCACCGGCGACTTCACCAAGGGTCAGGTCAAACTCTACTTCCAGATCTACGACGTCAAGGGCCAGAACGCCTACACTAAGTTTAAGGGCCACACCCTCTCCAGGAGCTACATAAGGAGCCTTGTCAGGAGAAGGACCACCAGGGTTGATGGCATATTCAACATCACTACCAAGGACGGCTACAAGCTCCGTGTTATGGGTATGGTCATCGCCTACAGGCGCATACAGACCAGCCAGGAAAGGGCTATCAGGGAGATAATGAGGGACATCATCTACAAGAAGGCCGAGGAGCTTAACTACAAGGACTTCATCCTCGAGGCCGTCACCGGCAAGATGGCTACAGAGATAGCTAAGGAAGCTAGGAAGATCTACCCGATTAAGAGGGCGGAGATAAGGAAGATAAAGGTCCTCGCAGAGCCGGAGGCCTGAAGGCCTCTCAACCTCCTTCTCTATACCTTCCAGATTCTCTTCTCGGCAGGCTTTTAAGGGCCCAATCATTCTCTCTCTGGAGGTGAGAGCGTGAAGTTTCTCGTTAAGACTCAGAGGGGAATGGAGAGCGTTGCTGCTAACTACATTCGGGAGATTCTTCCGGATGCGGAAGTTTGGGCGTCTCCCATGGGCTACTCGGGTCTTGTTGTAGTTGAGGCGGAAGATGAGAAAGCCGAGGAGAAGATTCTTGAAATTCCAGAAGTCGAGAGAGCCATAAAAGTTCTCCATGAGGTTCCCGCCCGGCTTGACGCCATCTTGAGCGTGGCAGAGGATGTTGCAAAACTCATCGATGAAAATGAGACCTTTGCAGTCAAGACCAAGCGTAGAGGGAAGCACGACTTCTCGAGCATTGATGTGAACAGAGAGCTTGGAGCAAAGGTCAGAGAGCTGACAAACGCTGACGTTAACCTCAGCTGGCCGGATAAGGTCGTTCAGGTAGAGATAATAGGAGATAGAGCTTACATATCTGTTCTTCCAGGCGAAGAGTACAGGAAGTTCACACCAAACAAGATAGACGCGAGGAAGCTCTTCCGCAAAGTTACCCTCGTTCAGATGCCTTACTGGGGCGACTACAAGGCCTGCAGGTCTTTCGGTGAGAAGATTGGGAGAGCCGCTCAGGCCTTTGAAGTTAAGGAGCTCATCATAGCTCCCAAAGAGAAGATGGACGCTTTTGAACTAATGGAGTTCATTAAGGGCGTCAAGATTGGCCAGGAAAGCAGATACCAGATACAGCGCGAGGCTTATCCCTGGAAAGTCGAGAAAGTTCCAGTCAGCGTATGGGATCTCTACCAGGTCGTTCGCGATAAGCGGAGGAACAAGAGGCTCCTTATAATCACCGATCCCAAGGGGCCGTCACTGGCTGAGGTGAAGGATAAGCTCGCCAGGGATATGTACTACGCGAAGGAAGTCGTTATCTTCGTCGGCTCCCGTGAGGGCATACCACGCGGCCTCTTCCGCTTCGCGGATTATGTTGTTGACTTAGCACCGTATATGACCTTCGCAACTGAACACGGCATTCCTGCGGCCCTTGTGTCCATGTGGGAGATCTACGAAGAATACTCTAGAACGAGGGAAGGGGAAGAGTGAGTTTTTACATTTTTCTTTAATTCAATAATTGTACAGCGGCGTCAGACCCTAAGGTCTTCCTCACCGCTCAGGAATCCGCCGTAGTCATCATCCGCCAGTCAGGCTTTTTCAGGTTTTCTTTTAAACTTCACGCGAGGACGTAGAAGAGAAGTGCACCGATGGAGCCGCCAAAGAGTGAAGCAAGAAAGTTTGTCGAGTTATTATTTGTTATTCCCTCGTTTTCAAGGGTAGCTCCAATAAGACTGTCTAAGTTGACCCCGATAAATCCGCCAATGGTAACAGCCAGGAGCATCATGATCTTTTGCTCTGTGAGTGGAAGGGCGAACAGGGCCATAATGAAAGAACCCAAAAGTGCGAACAGCTCTCCGGGCCACGAAATAGCTCCGTTAACACCGGGTCTAGCTGGCTCAAAGGTGGTTATCAACCTTGGATTTTTTCCGAAAATCTTTCCAAGCTCGCTCGCAAGAGTATCTCCATTAACTGTAGCTATCGAAGCAAAAGTCGCTGCCCAGAAAACGTCCATATGGGAGAAGTATTCAAAGGCCAGAAAGATTACTGCGGCAAGGCCATTGCCCATAACGTTGCCCCAACCCCTCACACCGTTTCTGCTCTGAGCAAGGCCGAGTTTTGCCTTTTCCCTGAACCGGTACTTGGTTGCAAGGACTCCAAGAACCACGAAGGTTACCATCGCCAAGAAGGGATAAAAACCACCAAGCTCCAGAACGACCAGACCGACAGCTGCAGCTGCCAAAGCACCCTTAGCATCAAGGGCTTTCAGTTTGTATGATCCTATGCCAAGCCCTGCAACCACTGCAACGTCCACTGCCAGTCTCTCGAGCATCTCTGTCACCTGGAAAATGCCCCAACTGAGGCTTTATTATTCTTTCCTTCGTCAATGGACGAAGGAAGTAAAAGAAATCAGAGAACCTCAAACTTCACGGTGTCTGTTACGAAGGTTATATCAAGCTTGTCAATGCCTGGTATCTTCTTGGAAACATCGGCGATGATTCTCTCCAGCTCTTTCATATCCTTTGGACCAACGATGTGGATAACCAAATTGTGCGAACCAATGGCACGCTGAATTATCTTGATGTTTTCATCATCCTTCAGAGAAGAAATTACCTCGTCAAGGTCAATCGAAGGCTTAACAGTTATCCCGAGGATGACGTGAATGTATCCGAGAGCATCATAGTCAGGGATTATAGTATACTTTTTGATTATACCATTTCTCTCGAGACGATCCATTCTCCTGGAGATTCTCTGTCTTGTCGTGCCAAGAATTTCGGCGAGCTCCTTGTAGGTCAAACGCGCGTTCTTGGCGAGAAGCCTCAAAATCCTTATGTCAATCCCGTTTATTTTATCTGCCATCACATCCACCTCCCGGGATTATGTTTGTGATTATGCTCCCAATTATAAAAATGTTTCGACAATTTGGAGGATTTCTAACCAGTAGGTTATCCCAAATGACCCATCCCACTTTAAAACTGGGTTATATTTCAAACCACAATGTTACAAAAAAATGTGAGTATGCTGGAGATTTTATCCATCCGTGTTATCCCATCGATCCCTGTCACGTTCCCTGTACTTCTCTATGCTCTTCTCCAGGGCACTCAGAAGGTCCACTTCGTAATAGTTGGCTATACACGAGAGGGCAAACATGACGTCGCCGAGTTCCTCCGTCAGCTTTTCCGGGTTGCCTTTTCCCTTGACCCCTTCAATTTTCAGTAGTTCATCAGCTAGTTCTCCAATCTCTTCCATCAAAGCTGCGAGCATCTCGAAGGGACTCCAGTATCCACCGAATTCTTTAACAAGGTCGTCAACTCTCCGCTGATGGTCGTTCATATAGCTCACACCAGTCCAGTTCTCACCCTTACGAGGTATTCCTCGAGAACCTCTGTGTTCGTTCTGTAAAAGTGCATCTTGCCTTCTTTTCTCTCAAGTATCAGGCCCAGAGCCTTTAGCGTCCGGAGGTGGTGGCTGATCAGAGTCTGATCTTGGTCGAGTATCTTTGATATCAGACACACGCAGAGCCAGTTGTCCTTTAGGATCTTGAGTATCCTGAGCCTCAGCGGGTTTGAGAGTGCCTTGAGGAACTTCATGACGTCCTCTTCTACCCGAAGGTTAACCTCCTTGTCTAGGTCAGGGATGCCACAGGTCTCTGAACACTGGAGGACAGTTCTTCTTTGCTTCTCATCTAGTTCGTTCAGAACTTCCCTAACCCTCATGCTGCAACACCGATTAGCAGATTGGGACACATCTATTTAAGAATTTTCACATGAAGTTAGTCAAGGATTTCGACCTTCAGACGGCTCCCATCACTTTTATAGGCCCTCACGCTGTCTTCTGTAAAAGGATAGGCAATTATCAGATGGACACCCCCAAACTTGGAGAAAAAGTTCAGATCTGCCTGGGATGGCCATGGATTCGGGCCAGGATGCGAGTGAACGGTTCCCTTTATGCTCTCGTCGTAGGGCAGCATCCATGTGTTGAAGAAAGCCGAACTCCTCCCAAAATGAGGATCTGGGGCTATAAGAACCTCTTCAAAAACGCCAGCCTTCTCCCTCAAAAAGCCAGCGAACTCGTTGGGATAGAATTCGCGGGCTAATTCAAGGAGGTATCCCAAGAGCTCCCTTCTAATTTTGACGGTTTCCATCTTGCTCACCGAAAATAATCAAAAGGGGATATCAAAGAGCGGCAATTGCCTCTATCTCAACCTTAACGCCCTTCGGCAGATTGGAGACTTCGACTACCGCCCTGGCCGGCTTGGACTCTGAGAAATATTTCTCGTAAACCTCGTTGAACTTGGCGTAGTCGTTTATGTCTCTCAGATATACTGTAACTTTAACGACGTTCTCAGCGCTTCCGCCGGCGGCTTTCACTACTGCTAGCAGGTTCTCAATTGCCCGCTTTGCCTGTTTCTCTATTGAGCCCTCCACGAGCTCTCCTGTCTCCGGATTTATTGGTATCTGGCCGGAGACAAAGAGTAGCCTGCCTGCCTCAGCGACGATCCCCTGGCTGTAGGGCCCTATCGGTTTTGGGGCGTTTTCTGTGAAAACAACCTTTTTCATTTTCCCACCTCCGAAAATTAAGAAATCAGCGAAGCGAAGATTCCTCATCGCCTCCGCTCGGGTGTCCTCGGCCTCATCATTTCTTCTCCAGGTATTTCTCGAGGTTCTTGGCTGGAACGTCGAGCGGAAGACCTATCTTCTCAAGGGCCTTCCTGAGGGCGTAAACCTTGGCGTGCTCCTCAAAGCCCTCCCTTGCGTAATTCTCCGCCTGGAAGTGCTTGTACTTCTCAACAACGGCTGGAATGTCTGCCTTTTTAACCTTTTTGAACTCCGCGAACCAGGCATCAATACCTTTCACGTCTATTCCCGCGTAAACAGGAAGCTTTAGAGTTATCGTCTCGTTTATGCTAGCTAGAAGCCTCGCAACGTCGGCCATCGGTGTCTTTTCGTCGATTATCAGTCTCTTCACTACCCTCCATTTCCCGTGCTCGGCACTGAGGTGGAATGCCGTGAAGTTGACGTGATCCTCGTTGTAGGGAAGGGCTATTTTTACCTCCCTCAGGGGCTCTTCGGGGTAATCTACGGTAACCTTCTTTTCGAGAACCTCCCTGACGAGGATCGCCTTCGCGACCTCAACGAGGTGTTTCTTCAGTTTCTTATCCTCCTCGAAGACGAGGGCACCGAGCTTTCTTGCCGTTCCGGGGGATTTAAGGGCCACCACCGCGTCGCTCAGATCTTTTCTGGCTATCTCTTCGGCGAGACTCATTATCCCGGCGATGTTCATGACCTCCGTTAGGTACTCTGGTATCTTGGGGTTTACGGTATTAGCGATGCTCGCAAGGAAATGGGCCACCATCTCGTCTTCCATGTTGCGGAGCCTGTCTCCTACCTTCCAGCTTCCGTGACGGGCAGTGAAGATAATCTGATCCTCAACCTTCATCGTTTTCACCAACTCCTAATGGATGTCAAGGCCTATTTTAGCTTTTTCTTGACCATCTCAAAAAAGTTATAAATTGCATTGAGCATTCGAGTTTGAGAGAGTAAAAGAGGGAAGGAAAATGGGGGACAACGAGAAGATTAATAGGGAAGCCCTGGCCCCCAGGGAGTACGGAGAGAGCTTAGAGCTTGGTATTGAGTTTACGACAACTGAGGAAATCGAAGTTCCCGAGAAGCTTATCGACCAAGTCATCGGCCAAGAACACGCGGTTGAAGTTATCAAAACTGCCGCCAACCAGAAGAGGCATGTTCTTCTGATAGGCGAGCCGGGAACAGGTAAGTCCATGCTCGGTCAGGCCATGGCCGAGCTGTTGCCAACAGAAACCCTAGAGGATATCCTCGTTTTCCCCAATCCCGAAGACGAGAACATGCCCAGGATCAAGACCGTCCCTGCCTGTCAGGGCAGGCGTATTGTAGAGAAATACCGCGAAAAGGCCAAGAGCCAGGAGAGCGTAAAATCCTACATCCTCCTCTTTGTCATGTTTACCGTTATGCTCGCACTTTTCATTGAATTCAGTGCAACTACACTCCTGATGGGGCTCTTCGTTGTTATACTTACAATAATGGCCCTCTCCAATATGCGCCTTAAGAGTACTGTCCTCGTTCCCAAGCTTCTTGTGGACAACTGCGGAAGAACCAAAGCTCCCTTCATCGACGCTACTGGCGCCCACGCGGGAGCGCTCCTTGGTGATGTCAGACATGACCCCTTCCAGAGCGGTGGGCTCGGCACTCCTGCCCACGAGCGCGTTGAGCCAGGAATGATACACCGCGCTCACAAGGGAGTTCTCTTTATAGACGAGATTGCCACGCTCAGCCTTAAGATGCAACAGAGCCTCCTCACCGCCATGCAGGAGAAGAAGTTCCCGATAACCGGCCAGAGTGAGATGTCGAGCGGTGCGATGGTAAGGACTGAACCTGTTCCGTGTGACTTCGTCCTCGTCGCGGCAGGAAACCTCGATACAGTGGACAAGATGCACCCTGCACTCCGCTCGAGGATCAGGGGTTACGGTTACGAGGTCTACATGCGCACCACCATGCCGGACACGATAGAGAACAGGCGCAAGCTCGTTCAGTTCGTGGCTCAAGAGGTCAAGCGCGACGGAAAAATACCCCACTTCACGAAGGAGGCTGTGGAAGAGATAGTCAGAGAGGCCCAGAAGAGGGCTGGAAGGAAAGGTCACCTCACGCTCCGCCTCAGAGACCTCGGCGGTATCGTCAGAGCTGCTGGTGACATAGCTGTCAAGAAGGGCAAGAAGTACGTGGAAAGGGAAGACGTCATTGAGGCAGTCAAAATGGCCAAACCCCTCGAGAAGCAGCTTGCTGACTGGTACATCGAGCGCAAGAAGGAGTACCAAGTCATCAAGACTGAGGGTAGCGAGATAGGTCGCGTCAACGGTCTGGCCGTCATAGGCGAGCAGAGCGGTATAGTCCTTCCGATTGAAGCAGTTGTCGCCCCAGCTGCGAGCAAAGAAGAAGGAAAGATTATAGTTACAGGAAAGCTCGGCGAGATAGCGAAGGAAGCCGTTCAGAACGTCTCGGCGATAATCAAGAGGTACAAAGGTGAGGACATAAGCCGCTACGATATTCACGTCCAGTTCCTCCAGACCTACGAGGGCGTTGAGGGCGACTCAGCCAGCATAAGCGTTGCCACCGCTGTTATCTCGGCCCTTGAGGGGATTCCGATAAGACAGGACGTGGCCATGACAGGTTCGCTCAGTGTCCGTGGCGAGGTGTTGCCGATAGGCGGTGCAACACCAAAGATAGAGGCCGCAATAGAGGCTGGCATAAAGATGGTCATAATCCCCAAGAGCAACGAGAAGGACGTCTTCCTGAGCAAGGACAAGGCCGAAAAGATCCAGATATTCCCGGTCGAGACCATCGATGAAGTCCTTGAGATAGCCCTCGAGGAGAGCGAGAAGAAGAGGGAGCTTCTCAGGAGGATCCGGGAGACCCTGCCCCTTTCCCTTTGAGACGCTTTTTTTCTCTCCGATCTTTCTCACACGGAACACTCTTTTTATAGCCTTCCACATCTTTGGCCAGAATGCTTAAAAGATGGTGAGTCTAGGTTACCGTGGAGGTGAGAGATTGCTCAACGTAGAGAACCTCAAGGTCGCAGTTGGAGGCAAGGAGATTCTTAAAGGTGTGAACATTTCTGTGGGTGACGGGGAGTTTCATGTAATCATGGGGCCAAACGGATCCGGAAAGTCAACGCTCGCTCTGACCATTGTGGGTCATCCAAGGTATGAAGTCAGGAACGGGAGAATACTCTTCAATGGTGAGGACATAACTGATCTTCCCCCGGACGAAAGGGCCAAGAGGGGGATAATGCTGGCCTTTCAGCATCCGGAGGAGGTTGAAGGCGTCAGGATAATGGAATTCCTCCAGCAGGTTCTTGCAGAGGTTAAGGGGATTGATCTCGCCGAGGCGTACGACATGATTGTTGAGACCGCAAAGGGGCTCTGGTTCAAAGAGGAGGATCTCATGAGGTACGTTAACGTCGGCTTCTCCGGCGGTGAGAGGAAGAGATTTGAGATTCTCCAGGCACTTCTTCTTGAGCCGAAGCTCCTCATCCTCGATGAGCCTGACAGCGGTGTCGATGTCGATTCACTCAGTGTCATCTCGAGGAAGATAGATGAGCTTCACGAGAAGGGGACGGCGATTCTCCTGATAACTCACTATGGCAGGATACTCCAGCACCTCGACCCAAGCAAGTTTAGGGTTCATGTGATGAAGGACGGCAGAATCGTCCTTGAGCGCGGAGGCGAGTTCGTGAAGGAGATCGAGGAGAAGGGCTTCCAGAAGATTTTCGAGGAGTGTGGTTGCGATGAGTGAGATAACCATTCAGGAGGCCAAGGAGATCATAGCGCAGGAGATAGAGAACCTCGCGAGGCGAAACAAAGAGCCAGAATGGATGACGCGCATAAGGTACAAAGGCTTAGAAGCCTTCGAGAAGGCTCCTCACAATGATCCGGTCATTAGCAAGGACGAACTGCTGAGGTTCATAGCCAAGCCCGAGATAGAAGGCCTTCCAGAGCACATAGAGAGCCTCGATGACCTCCCACCGGAAATGAAGGCACTCCTAGACAGGCTCGGCATAAGCGAGGTCGAGCAGAAGTACATCGCTGGACTTGCCGTTCAGACGGACACGGGCATAATCTACAACCAGTTCCTCCAGGAGTGGGCTAAAAAGGGCCTAATTGTTCTTCCTATGGAGGAGGCCGTGAAGAAGTACCCTGACGTTGTAAAGAGGCACTTCCTCCAGATGTTTAGCGTTAATGAGAGCAAGATGGCTGCTTACCATACGGCAGTGTGGAACGGGGGCATTTTCCTATATGTCAAGGAAGGTCTGAAGGTTCCATTCCCGCTTCACCTGTTTTTCCTCATCCAGGAGAGCGCCCTCGCTCAGGCGCCGCACATCATAATCATCGCTGAGAGGAACACCGAGTTCCATCTTATAGAGGGCTGTACTGCACCGGTTCTGGTTAGGCACTCTCTCCACCTTGACATGACTGAGGCTTACATACACGATGGGGCAAAGGTACAGCTCACGGTCCTCCAGAACTGGCCTGAGTACGTTCACACGAGGCCGATGACACGGGCCAGAATCGGCAAGAACGCCCGTTTCATCAACACAACCGTTGGCCTCGGCACCGGCAGGAGCAATATAGCGAACCCCAAGTACTGGGTTGAGGAGAACGGTTACGTCGAGCTCAATGGGATCATTCTCGGTCAAAAGGACTGGTATGTTGATCTTGGCGGCGAGATGTACCTCCAGGGGAGGGAAGCCGCTGGAATAAATGCGAGCAAGGCAGTCATAATGGACGAGAGCACTGTCATAACAAGAGGAAAGATAGTGGCCGAAGCGCCAAGAACCAAGGGGCACATAAGCTGCGACGCCTTGCTGATGAGTGACAAAGCTGTGATGGAGACATATCCGGGCCTGGTCAGCAGGGTTGACGACGCCGAGCTGAGCCACGAAGCCGCTATAGGCAAAATCCGTGAAGAGGAGCTCTTCTACCTTATGAGCCGTGGCTTGAGCGAGGAGAAGGCTACTCAGCTCATAGTCAAGGGCTTCCTCGAGCCGATGCTCAAGGACATACCAATGGAGTTCCTCGTGGAGATACGGAAGATAATTGAACTTGCCGTCAGTGGCGGGATGTAACTGAAAATTTTCCCTTTTGTTTTCAAATTTTCCTAATTTTGATCTCTTTATTCTGGAAAACCCTCAACAAAGTATTTTTAACTAAAGTCTCGTTTTTCTGAAGGGTGATGCTATGGATCCGATGGCAAAGGCCTTTGAGGAGGCAAAGAAAAACCCGAAAATGAGGAAGAGGCTCAAAATAAAGGCGGCATTTTCGCTGCTCTTGTTCGTGATGTTCCTTGGGGTGATATTCATCACTATTGGAACTATAATCGCCAGCAAAACTGGAAGCTTCTTGGGAATGACTCAGCTGGATTTTCTCAAGCTCAGAGCCAGGTACGGCATAATAATGATGTTCCTGATTATAATCCATCTCGCGATGAACAGAAGCATAATGAAGAAGGAGCTCGAGCTCCTCTTCGGCTGAGTTCATTTTAACTCTTATTTTTTGACTAATTCTTCAACGAGCTCAACAGCCTTCGGAAGGGCTTCCCTAACTTCCTCGGTCAGTTCCATACCCAGGTTGATTTCCTTAGCAACAATACCAATGAAGTGGATTTCAACGTTGGCAAGCCTTTCATCGAGTGCCATGAGGAGTTTGAGCCCGTCTATTGCCCCCATGAAGTGCGCACTCCTAATTTCAGCTTTCAGCTTCTCGAAAACTTCACCGCCGCTCACGTGGATTATTTCTCCCGGCTTGAACTTTTCGCTAAGTATGGCGTCGATGATTATGAGCCTTTCCTCTCCACTGTAATGGCTCTGGAGCATGAATATGTCTGTGCCAACTTCTAGAACGTTGTAACCTTTTTCCGCCAAAAGCCTGCCGACTTTCAGGCCGACACCATCATCCTTCATAAGTTCGTTGCCGAGGGCGAGGATTAGGGTCTCCATGAATACGCCTCCAAAGAAGAATCTGAGAGGGGAATAAAAAGATATGGCTAAAGCCTCGCCACGTGCACCGAACAGGAGATGCACGGGTCGTAGGCCCTGACGACCATCTCAGCAAGGAGCTTCAGCCTCTCAGGATCGTCGTTGTAGTGCTTCTCAGCCATCATGCGTACATGAACCTCCATCATGGCGAGATTGAAGGCTGTGGGCGTTATGATATCCGCGTAAGCTACTCTTCCGTCCTTGACTTCTAGGGCGTAGACGAGGATTCCACGCGGTGCCTCGGTGGTGCTGACACCGAAGCCGTCCTTTACATCTACCTCGTCCCTCGGCCTTATCGGCCATTTAGCGAGGGCCTCGTCGATAAGGTCGATGCCCCTCTCCATGAAGTACACTAACTCAAGCGCCTGGGCGAGGTTGTTGGCGAAGGGGTTGGTTGGCCTGAGTAAGTCCTTGTGGCTCTCGTAGAGCTCCTTTGCCCTTCCGTAGAGCTTATCAGCATGGTTGACAACGCGCGATATGGCTCCCGTCATGAAGGGCTTCTCCCCGTTGTAGAAGCTGTGCTTGGCGAAGCTGTGCTCCACAACGCGCTCAACCATGTGCTTCTTGTAGCCCTCGCTCGGGAACTCGAAACCGTCGCTGACGCTTATGGCGTCGCCGTATATGCCGTAGACGTCTCCCCTCGGCCTGACGGCCATATGGATTATCGGCCCCTCGACTTCCTCGTACTGCTCAAGCTTGGAGAACAGCTCGAAGGTGTATTCTGCAAGTGGAAGGGCCTCCTGGAGCCTCTTCTTCATCTTCTCCAGCGTAGTCTTGTCGGGGAGCTTGCCAAAACCACCCATGACGACGTTTTCCTGGTGGATGGCCCTTGCACCAAGCTCGTCCATCATCCAGCTTCCGAGGTTCTTAAGGTCAAGGGCAATGTTGATCTCTTTCTTGTACTTGTCAAGCATTTTGAGCGGGTTGGAGTAGCCCATGTAATCTGGCAGGACGAGGAGGTAGAGGTGGAGCGCGTGGCTCTCTATCATGTCTCCAATGTAGAGAACCTCCCTGAGGGCCTGTATCTCCTCGCGTACCTCAAAGCCAACTGCCTTTTCAGCCGCCTCGACGGCAGTGAGCTTGTGGGCTGCTGAACAGAAGGAGCATATCCTAGGATAAACGGCCAAAGCCTCGTCGAGCTTCTTGCCTATGGTTATCGCCTCAAAGAACCTCGGACCCTCAATGATGTTGAGCTTGACCTCCTTGACCCCGTCATCACCAACGACTATTTCAACGCCGCCCTTGCCCTCTACACGCGCTATGTGATCAACGGTGATTGGAAGGTAGAGGTTCTTCATTCTTTCACCCCCTGAAACTGAAAGACCTTATCGACCATCTCCTCCAGCTTTGGATTGTGTGCGTTGAAAATCTTCATTCTTTCGAGGATTTCTTCCTTGGTGAGGCCCTTTTCCTTGAACGTCCTGGCAAGTGAGTCGAACCATGCAACGTCGTAGCCTATCGCCCCTCTACATCCTATGCATGCTATTCCGTAGCTCGGGCATCTTGCGTCACAGCCCGCTCTCGTTATCGGGCCAAGGCACGGCTCGCCCTTCTCGATGAGAATGCATGTGTTACCCTTCAGTCTGCACTCAAGACAGACCGGGTAATCGATGTCCTCTGGCCAAGAACCAACGAGGAAGGTACCTATGGCATAGATGAAGTCCTTCTTCTCAGGTGGGCAACCGTAGATGCGGTAGTCAACTTTGATGTAGTTTTCGAGGGGTTCGGCCATCTTCGGCTCGAACTTAACCTTCCCATCGCCGTAAACGGCCTTCCATAGCTCTTCGAGGCTCTTATCCTTCTCCCAGCTCTGAACCCCACCCTGGGTTGCACACGCCCCAACTGCAACGACTATCTTGGCGTTCTCGCGTATCTTCTTGACGAGTTCAACCTCTTCCTCTGTTGAAACGCTTCCTTCGATGAAGGCTATATCGACGGGCTCATCTTCACTGCTGTCACGGTCAAGCATGTACCAGCAGACGATTTCAGCGTTCGGGAGCAGCTGAAGTATCTCGTCCATCATGGCGAACCGGAGCTGACAGCCGTAGCATGAGGTGAGAGCGTAAAACCCTATACGAACCTTCCCCTCCATCTCCACCACCTCAGTCCAGCAGTCCCGGCGTTGATACTATGTCGAAGTACGTGAAAACCGGTCCATCTCTGCAGACGTACTTCCAGCTAGTACTCGTTCCGACGTTACAGTGGCCGCACTTGCCTATTCCACACTTCATTTTCCTTTCCAGCGTTACATAGATGTTCTCAGGGCGGTAACCGTAATTGATGAGCGCCTCGAAGACCGCCTTATACATCCTCGGCGGACCGCAGATAGCTATCGCGGTGTTCTTCGGGTTGGTATTGGCCTCGACTATGAACTTCTGAGGCCTTCCATGTCTGCCGGGCCAGTCAGGATCTCTGGTTACGCTCTGAATTATCTGGACGTTCTCGGCCTCTGCGAGATCCTTCATGGCTTCAAGTTCCTTGTAGAAGAGGAGGTCCTTTCCGTAACGGGCGGTGTTGATGAAGGTTATGTTTCCGTACTTCCAGCGGTTGTCCATGGCGTAGAGGAAGACGCTCCTGAGTGGGGCTGTTCCTAATCCTGCGGCGATGAGGAGTAGGTCCATCCCTTCCCACTCATCGACAGGGAAGCCGTTTCCGTACGGCCCGCGGACAAGGACAGTGTCGCCCGGCTTGAGCTTGTGAACAACTGTGGTGACTCTTCCCGCCTTTCTGATACAGAGCTCAAAGAATCCTCTCTTCATGGGAGACGAGCAGATGCTTATCGGGACTTCGCCAACACCGGGTATGGTAAGCTGAACGAACTGTCCTGGCTTAAAGGTCCAGTTCTCGGCTATCTCTTGATCTTCAAACCTGAACAGAAATAGCTTCTCTGTTTCTGTTAAACGGTACACTCTGAGAACCTTGACCCTGTCAAGGGCGTAGGGATTGTCGTGACACATGCAGACGTGAGCCTCGTTCATATGTCTTCACCTCTAATGTTGTTGGCATATGCAAAACCTTTCTTTGGAATTTCCTCGCTCAGCTTTGACGGGCAGGATGCATCCTCCAATCCAGCTATAATTCTGAGGTTCTTCACGAAATCAATGCCCGCCGGACAGAAGGCAGTACATCTTCCACAGCCCACACAGAAGTTAATTCCAAGTGTCCAGTGGAAGGACATCTTACAGAGATAGCGGTTTATGAAGCGGTCCTTCTTCGTCGGCCTGAAGTTGTGGCCGCCCGCGACCAGTCCGTGGCTCCTGAACTTACACGAGTCCCAGCGCCTTTCCCTGTATCCCGTGTCTCCGTCGAGGTTGACGATGTCCTGAACCTCATAGCAGCGGCAGGTCGGACACACCGTGCTGCAGTTGCCGCAGGCGAAGCACTTCTCGGCCTCTTTCTCCCAGAGGGGGTGCTCCATCTCCAGCTCGAGGAGGTAGTGGATGTTGTCCCACTCCTCATGATACCTAAAAGCCTGGGCGCGCTTCCTCTCGAACTCTCTGAAGTTGCAGATGTCCTCCTGTGCGACTTCAGTGAAGAGCTTGATGTTCTTGTCGACTATCCTATGACCGGTGGGGGTCCCTATCCTTATCAGCCAGCCGTCAGGGAGCTCGTGGAAGAACAGATCAAAGCCGTCGTGCTCGAAGTCCGTCCTGAGCAGGTTGCAGAAGCAGTACTCGTCGGGCATACAGCTTATACCGATGATTATGCCTTTTTCACGCCTGACTTTGTAGTACTTGTCTGGGTACTCATCCAGATATACGCTGTCGAGTATCTTCAGACCGTAGATGTCGCAGGCGTGGAGACCGAAGAGGACGAAGGGCTCGACTTCGGGGATTACTTCCCTATACTCTGCTTTTGAGATGCTGAACTCGAACATCTTCTCCCTTGGTGCGAAGAAGAACTTCTTCGGCGGCATCAGGGTTCTCGTGTAGTTGAATTCAATCTTTCTGACGTCGTCAATTTCTCTAAAATCATAGAACTGATCGGAAATTTTCACTGGGGCGTACAGCTTTCCGAGGTTTTTTAGTCTTTCTAAAAATTCATATGTATTTTCTTTTGGAAGCTTGACGTATCTCATATTACCACCCCCCCAATGGACATAAACTTACGCGTGCTCATGTTTGTTCCCTCAGTCTCGGCTTGGTAGATAGATAAAAAAGCGTTTTTAAACCCGGAAATTGTAAACCAAAGGTTAAAACTCTTTTGTTTAGTTAGAATTTTAGAGATAACAAAAATGTTAGACGTAATGATGTCCCTTTTAGCGGTTCCGAGAACAATATAAACCATTATAACCCATTCCAAGCCACTATAGTCGTATAAAGTTCCTAATCAACTAATGAAGCAGTGTTGAACCTTTAGTTTGGAAAAGGCCGTTAAAAAAACGTTTTTAAGCAAATTCATTTAACACCTGAATGAACATCTTGGGACATTTAATGTAGGGTGGTGGGTATGGCACAGAATAATTCACTCGTGCTGTATGATGTTCATGAGACCGTGGATGTGTGCTCAAACGTTGGCTGTGTTAAGACCAAGGCCACTCCATCAAGGCTGCTCTTTGCGGGTTTCATGGCTGGTGCATACATAGCCTTTGGATTCATTTTTGCCATAGTCGCTAGTGCAAGCTTCCATCCAAAGCTGGGCACTTTCCCAAACCTATCTCTCTTCAAGCTGCTTCTGGGTGCAGTTTTCCCAGTCGGTCTCATAGCCGTCCTTCTTGGCGGTGCGGACCTCTGGACGGGCAACGCCCATATAGTAACACTTTCGAAAATGACGGGCAGGGCGAGCGTTAAGGATGTGCTCTACAACTGGATCGGCAGCTACACAGGCAATTTCGTAGGCTCGGTCTTCTTGGCATTCTTGGCAGTTTACGGAACGGGGCTCATGGCAGGTGGTTTGTTCAAGGACGTTCTGATAGGCATTGGCAACTACAAAGTGGCGCTCACCCCATGGAAGGCCCTCTGGCTGGGAATAGGCTGTAACTGGCTTGTGAACGTGGCGATATGGCTCTACATTCGCGCCAAAGACACTGCCGGGAAGGTAATCGTAACCTGGTTCCCGATCTTCGCCTTCGTTGCCATAGGTTTTGAGCACAGCATAGCCAATATGTGGGCCATAAGCGCCAGCATATTTGCCTCGGACGGTGCGATAAGCTGGGTCCAGTTCTTCCACAACATAATCCCAGTCACGATAGGAAATGCCATCGGAGGCTTCCTCTTTGTGGGCTTCTACCACTGGTACCTCGCTGACGGTAGAAATGCCATTAAAGAGCTGATTGACTTTGTCGAGGTGCTGGCACTCTTCGTCTTTATCATGGTGCTTATCCCAGCGGGAATAGCCTACGCCCTCAGCGGTCTCGGAAACATTGCCACATGGCTTGTGCCACTCATCATAAGTGTCTATGGAGTTGTGATGACGTATTTAGTAAGGAGAGCGCTGTGAAGGTTCAAAATGAAGATAGGGCGGTGGTGCGGATGGAGGAGTTTAAGATTGGCCTGTGCCCATACTGTGGGATGGGGTGCAGGTTTTACATAAAGACTCTTAACGGGCAGCCCATAGGAATAGAGCCGTATCCCGGTGGTGTTAATGAAGGAAAGCTCTGTCCAAAGGGTGTCGCCGCCGTTGACTTCCTCAGACACAAAGATAGGCTGAAAAAGCCGCTCAAGAGAACTGAAAACGGCTTCGTCGAGATAAGCTGGGAACAGGCGATAAAGGAGATTGCTGAAAAGCTTCTGGAGATACGCGAGAAGTACGGGCCGGATACGTTAGGCTTCTTCTCAAGTGCCCGTTGTTCCAACGAGGAGAACTACCTCCTGCAGAAAATAGCCCGCCTTCTGGGCACCAACAACGTCGACCACTGCGCGAGGCTCTGTCACGCCTCAACGGTCGTCGGTCTTGCTCAGACGGTTGGCGCTGCCGCTCAGAGCGGCTCCTACACGGACATACCCAAGGCTAAGGTACTCCTGATATGGGGATACAACCCGTCAGAAACCCACCCGGTTCTCATGCGCTACATCCTCCGCGCGAGGGACAACGGGGCCAAGATAATCGTCGTAGATCCGAGGAAGACGAGGACTGTCTGGTTCGCCGATATGCACCTCCAGCTTAAGCCTGGAACGGACATAGTCCTAGCCAACGCCATGATGCACGTCATCATTGAAGAAAGGCTCTATGACAGGGAGTTCATCATGAACCGGACGAAGGGCTTTGAGAAGCTCATAGCAGCTGTCCAGAAGTACACGCCAGAATACGCCGAGGAAATAACCGGTGTTCCCGCCAAGCTCATCAGAGAAGCCGCTATAACCTTTGCTACTGCCGGACGGGGCATCGTGATGTGGGCAATGGGACTGACGCAGCACGTCACTGGGGCGGCCAACGTTAAGGCCCTCGCTGATCTGGCTCTGATCTGTGGCTACGTCGGAAGAGAAGGAACAGGTCTCTTCCCGATGCGCGGTCAGAACAATGTTCAGGGAGCATGTGACATGGCAGCCTTGCCAAACGTCTTTCCAGGCTATCAGAAGGTAACTGACGACGAGAAGAGGAAGCACGTGGCGGAAATTTGGGGCGTTGAAGATCTGCCCTCGAAGCCGGGCCTTACTATTCCAGAGATGATTGATGCGGCTGCTAAAGGCGAGTTGAAGGCACTCTACATAATGGGCGAGAATCCGGTCATGAGCGATCCGAACACGAAGCACGTTATCGAGGCTCTCAAGAACCTCGAACTTCTCGTTGTTCAGGATATATTCCTCACCGAAACGGCCGAGCTGGCTCACTACGTGCTCCCAGCAGCCGCATACGCCGAGAAGGAAGGATCATTCACCGCGAGCGAGAGGCGCGTCCAGTGGAACTTCAAGGCGATTGAGCCGCCAGGAGAAGCCAAACCGGACTGGGAGATACTGACGATGCTTGGAAAGGCTCTCGGCCTGCCAAAGTTCGACTACTCAGACGTTGAAGATATTACGAGGGAGATAACCCTCGTTGCTCCGCAGTACCGTGGGATAACCCCCGAGAGGCTCAAGCGAGAGGTTATGGGTGTGCAGTGGCCGTGCCCGAGCGAGGATCATCCTGGAACGCCGAGGCTGCACGTCGAGCGCTTCGCCACCCCCGACGGAAAGGCCAACATAATCCCCGTAGAGTTCAAGCCACCTGCAGAAGAGCCCGATGAGGAGTACCCATTCATACTGACGACATTCCGCATCGTCGGCCAGTACCACACACTCACGATGAGTAACAGGAGTGAAAGCTTGAAGAAGCGCTGGTCCAGCCCGTACGCCCAGATAAGTCCGGAAGATGCAAAGAAGCTGGGTATACAGGATGGTGAAATGATAAGGATAGTTACGAGACGTGGAAGCTACACCTGCAGGGCGGTCGTTACTGAAGATGTCTCGGAAGGGGTGATCGCAGTTCCGTGGCACTGGGGGGCCAATATACTCACGAACGATGTCCTCGATCCAGAAGCAAAGATTCCCGAGCTGAAGGTGGCCGCATGTAGGGTGGAGAAGATTGGGGGGTGCTGAAGATGGAGAAAAAGCTGTTCATAAACCTCGGGCGCTGCATTGCCTGCCGCGCCTGCGAGGTGGCCTGTGAGAAGGAGCACGGAATTTCATTCATCACGGTCTATGAGTTCAGGGACATAGCGGTTCCCCTCAACTGCCGCCACTGTGAGAAGGCTCCGTGTATCGAAGTCTGCCCGACGAAGGCCATCTATCGCGACGAAGATGGCGCAGTTGTGATAGACGAGTCCAAGTGTATCGGCTGCTACATGTGTTCGGCCGTCTGCCCCTACGCGATTCCGATAGTTGACCCGATAAAGGAGCTGGCTGTGAAGTGTGACCTATGTGCCGAAAGAAGGAAGGAGGGCAGAGATCCGCTCTGCGCTGCGGTCTGTCCCACCGATGCGATAATCTACGCTGACCTCAACGAGCTGATGGAAGAGAAGAGGAGGCGCAAGGCCGAGCGCATCGTCGAAGCCCAGAGGAAGGCGGTCGAAACGCTCGCCTACTTCGGGTGATGACGGTGCTGAAGGTGGAGCTCTGTGTGGGGTGTGGGGTTTGTGCAAAGGCCTGCCCCCACTCGGCCATTTCAGTTTTTGAAGATAGTGTGAGGAGGATAGTCTTCGACCCGAAGAAATGCGAAGAATGCTCCTTTGAGTGCAACGAAGCCTGCCCAACGGGGGCGCTGGAAGGGAAGTCAGACAAAAGGGAGCTGGTCTTTGAGTTTGCCTACTGTGCCATCTGCGGGAAAAGGCTCAACATCGTGAAGGAAGAAGCCGAATATCTTGCAAAAAAGCTGATTGAGCTGGGTGAAAACCCTGAGATTGCCTTTCTCTGTGATGACTGCAAGAGGAAAAGGCTGTTTGGCGTTGCCAACAAATATGAGGCTTACCTGGGGTGATGAGTATGAGCGGGATGAGGTTTGCGTTCCTGTGTAGGGAAAGACCAGAACCAACTGGGAAGAAGATAGCCGTTATCGGAGCCGGACCGGCAGGCTTGGCGGCAACTGGCTACCTTGTCTGTCAGGGTCATGAGGTTCATGTTTACGACAAGTTGCCGGAGCCTGGAGGATTAATGCTATTTGGCATACCAGAGTTCAGGATTCCAATATACCGCGTTAGAGAAGGCTATGAAGAATTAGAAAGGGTCTACAATGTCAAGTTCTTCACCAGAACCAAAGTGTACTTCGGGAATCTGGAAGGAGAATCAGGAGACGAGTTCGTTGAGAACAGGGTAGACTTCAAGGAACTCGTGGAGAAGTACGATGCGGTACTAATAGCAACAGGAACGTGGAAGTGCTGGATTCCAAACATTGAGGGAGCGGAGCTTGAGGGTGTCTTCCCGGCCCTCGAGTATCTCTTTAGGATAAAGAGCGCCAAGCTCGGCCACATGGATTGGGGCAAGGTCACACCAGTGGAGGGCAAGAAAGTGCTGGTCGTTGGTGCCGGCCACACAGCCGTCGATGCCGCATTGGAGAGCGTTCTCCTCGGAGCGGATAAGGTGTACCTCAGTTACCGCAGGACGATAAGGGAGGCTCCTGCGGGGGCCTACGAGATTAACCTCCTCCAGCAGAGGGGTGTGAAGTGGCTGGAGAGGACGATGCCGGTCAGGATAATAGGTGAGAACGGAAAGGTCAGAGCTGTGGAGCTGGTGAAGACCAAGCTCAGTGAACCCGACGAGAGCGGCAGGAGGAGACCTGTTCCAATAGAAGGTTCGAACTTCCAGATAGACGTGGATTATGTCATCTTCGCCGTCGGTCAGAGCCCCACTCCACCCTTCGCAGAAGAGATCGATATAGCCGTCGATAAGAAGGGCAGGATCGTAGTTGATAACAGGCACATGACGAGCAGGGAAGGTGTTTTCGCCGCAGGAGACGTCGTTTTAGGCCCGTCAAAGGTTGGTAAGGCTGTTAAGGATGGCCTGTATGCTGCTGAGGCCATGCACATGTGGCTGATGGGGAGGTGATGGGAATGACGAGGAGAATCCTTCACGTTGATTACAGCCTTTGTATTGGCTGTGAGACGTGTGAGGCAGTCTGTGACTTCCTCCACGGTGGCAAGCCCAACATAAGGATTTACTACACTGTCACCGGACTTCCGATTCCAATAAACTGCCGCCACTGCGAGAGGGCACCCTGTATGGACGTCTGTCCTGCAGGTGCAATTTACCGCGACAGCGACGGAGCCATCATAATAAACCCTGACAAGTGCATAGGCTGCTACATGTGTCTTGCCGTCTGTCCATTTGGCGTGCCGAGCTTTGACGTCAAGACTAAGGCAGTCACGAAGTGCGATATGTGTGCCGACAGGAGAAGGCTTGGCATGGAACCTGCCTGCGCCGAGATGTGTCCCGCAGAGGCAATATTCTTTGGAAAGCCCGAAGAGGTCGAGGACAGGATAAGACGCAGGACTGCCGAGAGGATAGCACGCGAGAGGATAGCTGCCGTAGACATGGAAGGTGTTGGGAGGATGCTTTAACTACCCATCTGTTTTGACCTTTTCATCGTTTTGTCGGAACTCACAAGTATGGCCTGAAAGTCCTCTGTGTGTTAAATTTAAGTGTTTTAGTTTGTTCAAAAAAGAAAACAAATCTGTGTATTATAATTTCCGTAATATTTTTATGCTTTTGTTTACCATTTTAGTTAAAGAAACTGGGATTTCATTAGACATTTTGTTAAAAACTATTGGTTATGCATTTCTTGTTGTAAAAAGGTTTTTATTCTACCCGAAATAGCTACAAATGAACACATTTGGAGGGATGTACAATGTTGTGGGAGTCCCAGATCCCCATAAATCAGGTGTTCGAACTTCGCTGCAGATCCATGACATACTTCGGTGTTGGAGCCATTAACAAGTTCTACGACATAGCCAAGGATCTTAAGGAAAACCGCGGCATAACCAAGGTCATTCTCGTCACTGGAAAGAGTTCATACAAGAAGTGTGGCGCCTGGGACGTTGTCAAGCCCGCCCTTGAGGAGTACGGTATTGAGTACGTCCACTACGATAAGGTCGGCCCAAACCCAACCGTTGATATGATCGATGAGGCCACCCAGCTCGGTAAAGAGTTTGGAGCCCAGGCTGTTATTGGCATTGGTGGTGGAAGTCCAATTGACAGCGCCAAGAGCGTTGCGATTCTGCTGGAGTACACCGACAAGACTGCCAGGGACCTTTACGAGCTTAAGTTCACCCCAACGAAGGCCAAGCCCATCATAGCCGTGAACACGACTCACGGAACTGGAACTGAAGTCGACAGGTTCGCAGTGGCTTCGATTCCGGAGAAGGAGTACAAGCCGGCCATAGCCTACGACTGTATCTACCCACTCTACTCCATCGACGACCCGGCGCTTATGACAAAGCTTCCGGCCGACCAGACTCGCTACGTAACCATTGATGCCCTTAACCACATCACAGAGGCCGCCACCACCAAGTTTGCTAGCCCTTACTCAATACTTCTCGCCCAGGAGACCGCCAGGCTGATATTCGACTACCTCCCAGAGGCCCTGGCTCACCCGGACAACCTGCAGGCCAGGTACTACCTGCTCTACGCCTCCGCGATAGCGGGTATATCCTTCGACAACGGCCTGCTCCACTTCACCCACGCTCTTGAGCACCCGCTCAGCGCCGTAAAGCCAGACCTTCCACACGGACTTGGCCTCGCCATGCTCCTGCCGGCAGTTATCAAGCACATCTACCCGGCCACCGCCAGGATACTCGCCGAGGTCTACAGGCCACTCGTTCCAGAAGCTAAGGGAGTCCCGGGAGAGGCTGAACTCGTCGCAAAGAAGGTTGAGGAGTGGCTCTTCAACATCGGAATCACTCAGAAGCTGATTGACGTTGGCTTCACTGAGGAGGACGTTGATAAGCTCGCCGAACTCGCCATGACCACCCCAAGCCTCGACCTGTTGCTTTCACTTGCCCCGATTGAGGCTACCAAGGAGACCGTCGCGGCCATCTACCGCGACTCACTCTACCCGCTTAACAAGTGAGGTATCTGCTTCACCTCTATTTTTCAATTTTGAGTTCCCTTGTCACTGTGGTCTTTCGTGTTCCCACAAACAATGATGCCGTTTTAGTTATTGACAAAGGTTTCTAATCCTGAACTGCCCATGAAATCACAAGCACGAGCAAGAACGGGGTCCTTCTTGGAATTACTAGGCTTGACGTCCCCTCTGGGGCAAAATACTGTATTGTTATGTTCTCTCCTAGTTTTAAGGTTTGGGGATTAATAGGACCTCTCAACGCGCTTAGATCGTCAAGTGAAGGGCATCTCACTCTCCCCTCGCCTTTGCATCAAGGCGGAGGTAGATAAACAACATAAGCATAAATAGGGTTATGTAGTAGCTCGCCTCGAAGGGAACCACTCCCATAAGTCCCAATGTGTATATGAGCGTAAGGATAAGAACGACGACGAGCAGAAGCCTGTAGAACGTTTTCCTCTCCATGTTCCCACCCGGGGGGAATGGGTGGGTGGACTTTTAACCTTTACTAGAATAAATAAAAAGGAGATCAACCGGAGGCTGAAGAGGCTGCATTGCAAACGAGTGGCTGTGGCTGATAGTTGAAGAGCTCCGGGTGCAGGAACTCGGCTATCTCCTCGAGGCCGTAGACTATTCTTGGACCAGGTCTTGAGACGAGATTGTCGTCGCTGATTGTGTAGACCCTACCGTTCTTCACTGCGTCAGTGTTGGCAAGCTCGGTGTTGCACAGATCCTCGGCAGTTATACCTGCATGGGCTGAAAGAATTATTATCTCCGGGTTTCTCTCGAGCACCTGCTCAAGGCTGACCTGGGCCCAACCGCTCATGTCAGAGAAGATGTTCTCTCCACCGGCGAGTTTTATGAGGTCGTCCTGGAAGGTGCCACTGCCCGGAACATAGAGCGGGTTCCACCAGGTTATGAAGAGCACCTTAGGTTTCTCCTGCCCGTTGACCATTGAGGTGATATAGCTCACCTTCGCCTTCATGTCGGCAACTACCGCCCTCGCCCCTTCCTCACGGTTGGTTATCTCTCCAAGCATCTCTATCTCTATGTAGATGTCGCTGATGTTCTTTGGATCCACTATGACGACGGGGGCTATCTTTTCGAGGTCGCTCAGGATTGGCATCGAGAAGCTGTCTACGAGGATGAGGTCTGGGTTGAGGGATGCTATAATCTCAAGGTTTGCGTACTGGCCATAGCCACCTACACTTGTGATGTTCCTGACGACTGGTGGGAAATCATCGTAGTCTGTAACTCCAACCACCTTATCACCTGCTCCGATGTAGAATAGGCTTTCTGTAATGCTCGGTGCAAGGGAGACTATTCTCATCGGCTCGCTCTCGATAGTAACCTGCCTGCCGGCAAAGTCCGTAACTGTAAGTGGGTATGCCGTCTCGAATGCTTTCGGGTGAAGGAGCTTAGCGAGGGTTTCCAGGCCCCTAACAACCCTTGGGCTCGGGTGAATAAGGTCGTTCTCGTTCTCGATCACGAAGACCTTTCCTTCCTTGGCTGCCTTCGTGTTGGCAAGCTCGCCCTTGTAGACATCCTGGACAGTCATGCCGCAGTGGGGGGTAAGTATTATCACGTCAGGGTCCCTCTCGATGACCTGCTCGATGCTGACGGTCGGCCAGCCTTCAGCGTCTGCGAAGATATTTTCTCCCCCTGCAAGGTTCATGATGTCGCTGATGAAAGTGCCGCCGCCGGCAGTCATAAGCGGGTTGTTCCAAACAACGTAGAAGATCTTAAGCTTGGGTTCATCCTTAACCGCCGAGCTGATGGCGTCTATCCCTGCCTGGAATTCTGCCATTGCGGAAGCGGCGACATCTTCTTTATTAAATACCTTCCCAAGGAGTTCAAGAGCCTTCGGTATGTCATCCAGACTGTGGGGATCAACGACAACAACTGGGGCTATCTTTTCGAGGTCGCTCAGGATTGGCATCGAGAAGCTGTCTACGAGGATGAGATCCGGCTTGAGTGAAGCTATGATTTCGAGGTTCGCGTACTGACCGTAGCCGCCGATCCTGGTTACGTTCGCAACCTCCGGCGGGAAGTCATCGTAGTCTGTAACGCCGACTACCCTGTCGAAGAGACCGAGATAGTAGAGGTCTTCTGTTATGCTGGGCGCGAGGGTAACGACTTTCATTGGCTCCTTCTCGATTGTTACTTCTCTGTCTGCAAAGTCAGTTATAGTAATTGGATAGTAGGGCTTCTCTGTTGCAGTCGTGGTCGTTTCACTCGGGCTCGAGCCCGAAGTGGTCGTTGGGCTAGGGCTCGGGCTTGACGTTTCGCTTGAGGTGGTACTCGGCACGGTCGGAGTGGTGGTTGACCCGTTTGAGCTTATACAGCCGGCCGCTATGACTGCCCCGAGCATTAGGAACATGAGCAAGACGGCAGTCTTTTTCATTGCCATCACCTGGATTATTTGTCCATTAGTGGTTGGGCTAGAGGTATATAAGTTTGTTGGATATTTTGGCCATCTGTGAAAGATCTAAAAAGAAAAGGAACCCTCACTGCTTTCTCATCACGAGGAACGTCAGAATAACTGCTCCAAGAAGCAAAATACCCGCGAGTCCAAGGCCCCATAGGGGTATCCCTCTGGAGTCTTCCGTTGTGGTTGTGAGCGGCGTAGCGTTGTGCATCGTCGTCGGGGTGACCTTGGGGGTTGTCGTCTTTGGGCTTTCCGTGATCGTGTCGATAGTAATAGTGGTCGTGGTCGTTGTGGCTGCTGTTGCCTCTTCAGCTGGCGTCAGTTTTGACGCCTGCAGGATCACCCAACGGAGCAGGTTGGTGACGAATTGCTGACCGTCGAAGAGGTAGGAACCATAGCGGTTTATCCATATTGGCACAGGACTTCCGTAGGGGCTCTCGGCACTGACTATGAGCAGGCTTTCAGCGCCGTTAGGAAGCTCCACGAACTCGACCGCAAGGAGTGTGAACAGCCCCTTCTCCCAGGTTCTGTAGGCCATTGGCTCGGGGGCGTAGTTGTCCTCTATCATGCCGTTGCCGCTCGTTGTGATGATTCTGTAAACTCCCTCCGGGATTTCTCCGGCCATAAGGGGGTGCCACTTGCCGTTCTCGTCTGTCCATGCTATGACACCGGGCTCATGGAAGAGAACCTTGCCGACCTCCGACTGATAACCTTGATTGAGTATTGATGCATCAGGTGTTCGAAGGTCAACTCTGACGTAGCCGGCCACATAGACGCTCTTCCCGGCGTTGCTGAACGTGTCGGTAGTGGTTGCATAGTCTATCCTGAGTCTGACGTTCGGGATGGCTGAGAGGAGTTTGTTGACGTTGTCTTGGATGTAGGCCCCATCTTTGATGTCTGAGTCACCGGCCACCCAGAGGACTTTCCCTCCCTCGGAGAACCACTTTACTATTGCGTCTATTTCTTCCGGGGAAAGTTCTTCTCTGAGCTGGCCGATTATCAGTATGTCGACGTCTTTCAGGGCTTCATAGGTTATAGTGTAACCTAACCGTCTAACGTTTGCTTTCTCCAGTCCTGAATCATAGCCAAAGTACGCCCAGTCGTACCATGACAGAGTGGGGATAATTCCCTCTGCAACAACATTACCTGTCATAGGGTCAATTATGGGGGTTACCAGTGCAACAGTTCCCTCATTATGGGATACGTCAACGGCTATCATTGTTGCCCCGGCGTGCTCAGAAAATACCACAATGAGAATCAGAATCATAAATAATAACGCCCTTTTCACGGCCATTCCCCCGTTAAGTAATCGGCAGCTCTCATAGTTAGACACCTAATGATAAAATGTTTTCCCCACCTCTAAAAGAGAATAGTGTGAAACGGACTACTCTCTCCCTTTGCCGATCCGGAAAATGTCCACTCTGGTAATGATTCCTTTTATTCTACCCTCTCTGTCCTGAACAAGGACGGCCGGATGCTCCTCGAGGAGATACTTTACGACCTCCAGATCTTCATCCTCGTTCACTATCGGAAACGGCTCCTCCATGACCTCCATGACCTTTCTGTCGTAAATATCCTCATACTCAAGGCTCTGCCTCACAAGGGTTCGCTCCGTGACAGAGCCAACAATCTTGTTGCCAGCTATGACCGGAATTTGCGAGATGTTGTGATCGTTCATAATTCGGATAACGTTTTCAACGCTCTCGTAAGGCTTGACGGAGATAACTGGGGAAGACATCACGTCTTTGGCCCTTAGCTGGGCCTTTTTACACTCAAGAAGGGCCTGAAGAATTCGATTGAAAGTTGACAGTCTGGGATCGACCTTTCCCGCCTCGAGCTTGGCAATATAGGCCTGAGTCACGCCAGCCTTTTCAGCGAGTTCTTCCTGGGTTATCCCTAGCTCCTTTCGAATTCGCCGTATTTCCTTTGGATCGATGGGACGGGGTATTATCACCACAAATAACCACCAGTTATTAATCCCAGTCTGGGAGGTTATAAGCTTTGTCCAGAAGTGTGTTTGACGGTTCAGAAAGGCGTTGAAATGCTGTGGGCCGGGCACAGAGGCCCGCGTTCATTCCCTCACGCGGGTGGATGCTCCCGGCCCTGTGGGCTCGGCGTGAGCACAACCCCATCACCCAGCCCGATACGTCTGGGGTGCGGGTTCGTCCGAGCCCCACGAGGGTACAATTGTACCCTCGCTGTCGGCGATATTCCCTATGCTTCAGGGCTTAAAACCTTGGCGGTTCAGGCAGTGGATATAAGTATGACTCCAAGCACAGCCAGAATGAGACCCTCCAGTATCTTCTTGTTGGGAGGCTCCTTCAGGAGCAAAATTGCCATAGCAGAGGCTATTATTGGATTTATCGCGGATACCGGTGCCGCTATCTGAGAACCCACGAGGTTGACCGAATAGACGAAGAAGTACTGCCCGAGCATGAGCCCGCTGATGGCGGCGCCTATAAGGACAATGGCCTCTTTCTGGGTTATTTCCCTGAGCTCTTTTCCATATCTCGGCAGGAAGAGGGAAATACCTATTGCCGCGAACACCATCCTTATTCCTGCCAGAGAAAGAACGTCTATACTCTGGGTGAGCCAGTCCATGGTCAGTATCGCGAAACTCCATGAAACGGGTGCGAGAAGGGCGAAGACAAATCCTCTGAGATTTATGTGCTCCTCTTCCTCTGCCTTCCTGACGACGATTATGGCCACAACAACGAGTATGGCGCCGACGATGACCTGTGGGCTTATCTTTCTTCCGAGGAAGAGGGAGGCCCAAAGTATTGTCCAAAGGGGATAGGTTGAGGTTATGGGCACCGTCCTTGAAACACCCATGAGCTTGAGGGCGTTGAAGTAGAAGTAGTCACCTACGACAAAGCCAAACTGTGCCGAGACGAACGCCACCAGAAGGAGCTCTGGCGGAAGCACGGCTATTTGAGAAAAAGTGCCGTTGATGAGAAAGATAACCGCGAACATTATAGAAACGGCATAGAGGCGGAAGATGTTCACCGCCACGGGACTTTTGTTTCTCATACCCACCTTTATTAGCATCGTCGATGCCGCCCATGAGAATGCAGAGGTAATGGCAGCTAGAACTCCAAGGATCAGCGTGTTCATGTGTACATCGAATATATTTCAGCTTAAAAACTTGGCGTTTCGATGGGAGACGAATAATTCATACGAGCATTGCCAGAGCCAAGGTGTAGAACCACTCCCCGTCGACCCATACATCCAGGCTCTTTCCAGGCTTGTAATCTTTCCGAGTGAAATACAAGATGTACCCATAGCCGTTCAGAACAGCAAACACCAGCATGGGCAGGTAGTGCTCAAAGTACCCGAAGGCATGTGCCATGATGAGCCAGGGTATGAAGGTTGAGTTCATCAGAAGTAGGAGCCTTTTGCTCCTCTCCTTTCCGAGCTTTACAGGTACCGTCTGTATCCCACTCATCCTGTCTCCCTCAATGTCCCTGACATCGAAGAGTATCGTGTTTACCATGCTCTTCATGAAGAAAAAGTAGTATATCAAAGCCACTTTTTGAGGATCTGCACTTCCCGCAACTAGATACGGCAGAAAAGTAGTTCCATTTGCCCATGTTATGGCTATTGTCGCGTTCTTAACCCCAGTGATATCTTTAAGCCTTGGATATCCGGGAAGCAGCCGGATACTGTAGAGGGCGCCCGCGATTATGGGAAACAGAACGACCAAGATTGCCCATGGACTCGTGAGGGCGCTCAGGATTACCGCCAGCACGAGGGACAAGAGCACGGCATATTTTATGAGCTTGGCGACTTTCTTCACATACTCAACCCGTTCGGGATTGTTGATTTCATCCTCCTTGATGTCAGTCAACTTGTTAATTCCGTAAACGCTGAAGACAAGGAGAAACGTGGCCGCGAGCAGGTTCCATCGAGGGGCTATGCCATAGAGCAGAAACGAGAAGTAGAGCTTGAACACGCCGCTTGCCGCCAGAAAGATGGACGTGGAAATGAGAAAAGTGAGCACACGACCAGCTAACCCAAGGCCTGGACTCAGGGCGCCGACAATTCCGTTCTGTTTTGAATATTTGGAATAGCCAGAGGACAACCTCATGCTCTTCATTGATTAATAATTTTAAACTGAGATTATATAACTCTCTCAGCCTTTTTCTTGTAATACTCGAAGAGCTCTATTCCCCATTTTTTGGCCCGTTCACTGGTGCTAACTAGGTCGTTCATCATGTCGTATGTACCATTGGGGAGGAACAGGCCAAGGGACAGAAAGTTGTTCGTTACGGTAAACGCGACCTTTGGATTCTCCTCGATGACGTACAGCCTGACGTTCGGCAGGTTCTTGACTTTCTCAACCGCCTCTGGGGATGAAAGTTCAACCAGCTTCTCGTACACCGTTCTGGTCGTTATAATCTCAATATCGACCTCTTTTCCGAAAACCAGCTCCAAAAATTCCTCTGGATAATCCGCAAACAGTATAGGGGACACCCCCTTTATCCATTTGGACGTCCTTATTAACTCCATGTATATCTCATGTGGTAGCTTCAGGTATTCGGGCGTTGTCGTGTGGAGCTCAGAATCCCTCAAGTCTCCTATTCTCAGTAAAAGCTCTTCGGGAATGCCGCTCAGGTCATGGGAGAGCCAGAATTCCTCGAACCGTCTTATGCTCTCTAGCGCCCCCCAGATGTTCTTAACTTGGAGAGAAACCAAATGACCTATGTTGGTGAGTCGGTATTGTTTGGTTTCCGGATCCTGGATTATCAGCATCTCCTCCATCAGGTCACTGAGGACGTGGGAGATGGTCGATTTGGTCGAACCGACCTGAGAATGTATCTCACCCAGTATTTTTGGTCCCTCCGAAAGGGAGAGCAACACTTTGTGGCGCACGTTTGATGTTACAATCATTTTAAGCACGTTTTCAGGATTCATGGCCTCTCCTCCCGTTCTTTCTACGCCATCATCCTAATAAACTTTTCTTGATATTGCACCTTTTGTCCTATCAGAACAATTTTGTTTTTTAAGAACAAAAACGTTATATATCCTAAGTGCCAAAGGAGTATTGTGAAACACATGCAGGTGGTAACGTCTGGTCTGGACTACATCGACCGCGCCATTGGTGGTGGCATAATAAGGGACTCAAGTCTGTTGGTGATTTATGACTCATTCTCACTGGGCTGGAAGCTACCGTTTGAAATCATGAAGCGCCATATCTCCAGAGGGGTGCTGGGCATTCTCATAAACTACAACCTTCCGCTCCCAAGGTTAATGTTGAGGGCTAAATCTGTGGGCCTTGACATTGAGAAGGAAGGAGAAAGGGGTAACATTGCGATCATCGATGTTTTCGGGTCTAGGTACGATTTTCACCATCCGGAAGACTACGTCTATAGGATAGAAAACTTCAATCCAGAAACATACATTCCAAAACTTGAGCAGATATACAGGACTATCTTCAAAAAGACCGATAAAACGGACGTGGTTGGCTTCATTTTTTCATTGGATGGAATGGCCTTCGAAATTGGGGAGGAACGCAGCATAAAGCTCCTTAAGCACCTCTTATCCAGCCGCATTATAAACGGACGGCACCTGTTTTCGATGTACCTTCTGGGGGAGGACAGGGTATCCAAGGGTTTCCTCTCGTGGAGCATTGAGTTTAACGATTACGTACTCGAATTTTCAAGTGAAAAGGGTGATCATGGGATTTCTGAGCAGATGTACGTTATTAAATCGCCGTTGGTTAAATTCGAGCCCATGGCATATCGCTACGACACCAAACACCAGAACATAATGCCCCTCACTTCTCCAAAAGACTGAGGCAGGAACAGAGTTAAATACCTTACAAACAATGGCAGAATGAATGATGACCTCGGCAGAACTGACGTCAGGATGATGACGATCTTGAGTGCTGAAAAGAAAAAGAAATCAACGGATGATAACGTTGAGCCTGCGGAGGGCCATTCCAATTCCGTATTCCCTTGAGACCTCTTTTATGATTCTGTTTACAGTCTCCGCGATGTCCTGGCGTATCTTCTCGTCTGAAACGCCGGAGAACGATCCAAAGAGTCCTCCAACGTTCTCCCTCAGGAAGCTGGCCTCGATGTCGACATAGACCGTTGAGCCCTTGACTTCGTGGTTCATCTTGAGCCACTTGAAGGTGACCCTTGGAACGAGCTTAAGCTCCGTGTGTATTCTGCTCTTCAGGGTCTCCACGGCAGGCTCTATGCGGCCCTTAAGCATGGTCTCCTCGGCTTCCTTCTTCTTCTCCTCAGTGAGTACAGCAAGCTCATCTATTCCGGCCTGCTTGAGGAGCTGCTCAACCTCCTTCTCGAGGAGTTTCTTCTTGGCGAGTACCTCTGCGGCCTTGCCCGAGGTTGCGACAGCGGTAGCTCCAGTGGCCGCCTTGGGTGTGATCGCTGGGGCGATAATCTCCACGTCGATGTTGTGGACGGTGATATAGCGGTTTATGCTCCTGCTCAGCTCCCTAGCATGCCTCGTGAGAACGTCATTCACTATTCTCTCGACTGCATCCTTTGAGGTTCCCGTCTCAGCAACCATCGAGAGGTTTATCTCGAACTCTCTCCTTCCTTTGACATCGAAGTATGCCTTCGTGACCTTTATTCCGGCGCTCTCGATTTCGGTTATGACGGTTCTGGCGTATGCGCTGAAGTAGGGCCAGACGTCCTCCAGGGCGGACAGGGAGATCTTCCCGTCCTTTGTGACGTTGGCAGTCTTCTTTTTGTCTTTGTCAACGATCTCCTGCGGTTTGACCTCCTGACCGTCGATGACTATGCTAACGTCCCTGATTATCGGCTTGACTTCAGCCTCCCTGAGGAGAACTGGTGCGTATTTGCTGACCGCGTGGAGCATCCTCTTCTCTGCTATCTCGATGTCCCTAGCGCTCCCAGCGGAGGAGCCGTAGATGTGGACATTGAGGTAAACGATACCCTCCCCAACATTTGCGTCAAACTCTATCCTGCTGATCCTTAGACCTTTTATCCTCTTGGCATCCTTTAAGAGATCTTCCGCATATATCTGGAAGGCCTTCTTGGGGAGGGTTCCTCCGGTAAAGTTTATAATCACCTCAGGCTTTCCGGCAGGGGCTGGCTTCGTCTCCTCTTTTATGATCACAGGAGGCTTCTCTTTCACCCCCCCGGCGAGAGCCAGTTTGGGTGCTGGTACGGACTCGGCGGTGGCTATGGCTGCGGTTTCTTTCTTCTCTTCTGTCTTTCCTGGCGGACCTTCCTTGACCTTCCCGAACAGCTCGTTTAGTGGGATTTTTGGAGTTTGAGCGTACACATCAACGTTATCAGCTATCGACAGCTTGATTTCTAGCTCATCTAGAGTATAAACGTCAACGACCATAGGTTTACCGAGGAATGACTTCAACACGCTGATTGCCTCTTCTCCAATCAAGCTCTGTTTCTTGTCTATCAACAGACACTCTGCGGCGAGTATCTTTGACCTGTCGAAGAGAATCGTCATGTAGTATTTTCCGCTCGCGTCTTTGGCGAATATCTTAAGAAACGCCCCGTTGCCTTCTGAGAGGGCTTTCTTGATGAGGTCCCCCAGCTCCCCCGCAGATGTTACTACCATGTTTTCCATGATGGGCTGCTTGTTCGGCAGCTGCATACTCACCACCATTAGCTATATATATCCTTCCACCAAAGAAATCCCGAAGGAATTCACCGTCTTAGTATATCGGCGCTTGTATTTAAACATTATTGTGCAAAAAGGTGAGAAATATGCGGGTGCTGATATTCGGAGGTGGCGCAATCGGCCGCTCGATAGCCGAGTCCCTCAAGGGAGAGTTTGAAATCATAATAATTGAGAAGGACGAACTCCGTGCTAAGGCCCTAGAAGAGAGCGGTTTTCAGGTGATTCAGGGAGATTTCTCATATACGGCCACGCTTCTTAAAGCGGGAATCGAGAAGGCTGAGATGGTTATAATCACAACCATGAACGTGGATACAATCAAGAAGACCGTCTATGTTATCAGAACCAACAACAAAGAAGTTCCAATCATTACCATTCTCCCCGATGAGGTGAGCCTCGAAGAGCTTGTCTCCCAGATAAACGAAGAGTTTGAGGCCGAGATCAAGGTGGACTACGCTATCTCTCCGAGAAGTGCCCTCAAGGATGCCATGGTGAGAACCGTCGAGATGCTCGGAGAGAAGAAGAACGCCAATTTACTCGTTAAGAAGCTCAAGGAACTTAAGAGCAGGGGGGACTCTCTCCTTATCGTCATACACGACAATCCTGATCCCGATGCCATAGCCAGCGCGACCGCTTTGAGCGTCATAGCCCAGACCCTCGGATTCAAGACCCAGATAGTCTATGGTGGCGAGATAACTCACCATGAAAACAGGGCTTTCGTCAACCTCCTCGGGATAGATCTGAGAAAGATATCCCGCGGCTCCTACGAGCTGAAGCGCTATCCCTTCATAGCCCTCATTGACTGCCAGCCCAACGGAAACCTGACGATACTCGACCAAGGCGACTACGAAAAAATAAAGATTCTCATTGACCACCACCAGATACTCCAGCACCTCAAGGAGCTTCTTCCGGAGGATGCGTTCCTCGACATAAGGCCAGAGGTCCATTCGTCCTCCGCTATACTCGCGGAGTACCTTAGAATGCTCAACATTTCGGTCAACCCCGTCCTTGGGACTGCACTCTTCTATGGCATTTACATCGACACCAAGAAGTTCTCGAAGCTCAGCCACGTCGATTTGAAGGCCATCGAGTTCTTGGCTGGAAAGGTGGACTATGAACTCCTCGATAAGATAGAGCACCCAGATATAAGCACAGAGACAGCCGAGATACTCGCTAAGGCCATAATGAACAGGCGCATCTACAAGAACGTGGTCATTTCGAACGTCGGATTCATCACCAACCGCGACGCCATAGCGGAATCGGCGGACTTCCTCCTGAGGCTCGAGGGAATAACCACGGTCCTCGTCTTCGGCATCGTTGACGACAGGATAGAGATTTCAGCCAGAACGCGCGACGTTAGGGTGAACATAGGTGCGGTTCTCAGAGAGGCTTTCGGAGACATAGGAAGTGGCGGCGGTCATGCTCAGTCAGGCGGTGCCAGAATTCCGCTAGGAATCTTCAAGCTAGCCAAGGACAAGAGCTCCCTCCTGAGGCTGGCGGAAGAGGCAATAACAGAAAAGTTCCTAGAGGCGCTAAAAGTTAAAGAGGCTTAGCATCACTCTTCTTTTGCCTTTACAAGTATTATGTCGCCTATTGCAGTGACTCTGTCGTAGGGAACACCGACCTTTTCTCCCGGCAGTCCAAGCGCGAGAACCTTTCCGCGTCCTCTGTCTATATCTATGAGTATCTCGTCAACGTAGCCGACGTAATAGCCTTTGGTGTTGTAGATCTGCTTTCCGTAAAGTCTCGAGAGACGCATCACCATTTTAACCACCAGGGTAGGTTATCGGTGAACGTATTTAAACGTTACCTCCTCGGGATGTTTTTGGCCTTCGTGAAGGTCCATCTCGCAAAGACGGCGAAGAAAGCTAAAATTGCTCCCATGACGCCCACCACGAAAAGGCTTGTAACGGCTCCCTCCGTGCGCTGTAGAGGCTGATAGCCCTTAAATATCAGCATTGCAACGGCGAAGCCGCCGAAGTAGGTCAGAGGAACGAGGAACATGTCGAGAAAGTTTCTAGATTCAATCAGAACGAGTGTTACCATCACCGCGGCAAGAAATATGTAAACCTCATCTGGCTTTACATCCCTGACCATCCACAGCCCTGCGAGCATGGAGGTAACAAGAAAGCCGAGCGGGAAGGAATACGCTGCGGCCCTTGTTTCCAAAGGGTGCCTGAAGCCAAGGAAAGCTCCCAGGAGCATGCCGGCATAGATAAGGTAGATGAAATTCTCGCTTCCCGTTGGGGAGTATAGGGCGACAGCTATGGCAAATCCGATGAACGAGCCCAAACCAGACCATGTCAGGATCGACTTCCAGTCCTTCATCATTTCACGACCCTTATGGTTATTCTAGAGCCATCTTCAAGGCTGAGCTCCTCCCTGAGGCATACCGGGGCGATTATCTCGGCTATTCTCGGTGGATGAACAGTTCTCGAGGGTATCACTATGGCACCCTCCACGTCGCCGATTCTGACGCGATATGCCTTGACATCGCCAAAAGTCCTCCCATCTTTAGCGAAGCCCGGAAGCACGACCGGTCTAACCCCGCAGAGTGCATCAAAGACAGTTCTCGGGAACAGGACCCTGACGTTCAGCGTTCCAGGGTAAGGGTCAAAGCCGAGGTACTCCCTTATCAGGTGGGAGTACTGTCTGACGTAATAGGCTCCCTCACCGATTCCCGATATGACCTCTCCGATAATTATCCCGTTGTAGAGAACCTCTGAGATGGCGTCGCAAAGATTCTCAAGGAAAGCTAATCCCCCCTGGCTTATTTCCACGTATGTCTTTCTTCCCTTAACGTCTTTCGATATGAGTCCTTCCTCCTCCATTTCATCGAGCAATCTTAGAACCGACTGGGGTGATACACCAAGCTCGTTTGCAAGCTCTCTTAGAGTTATTTTGACCTTTTCTCCTATCGCTCCTTTCTTTGCTAGCAGGATGAGCAGTTTGAGCCTCTTCATAAGCTTCCCCTCTTTGACAGTCTGTCTGCGAGCCTCAGTGGTTTTGGATAGTCTCGCTCCAGCAGGGTCTCAACTATTCTGGCCGCAGAGTCTAAATCGATTAAATATCCGACGCTTACATAAGCTTTTCCCACCCTCACGAAGGACCTCTCAGGAGCACCGCGGAGGAACTTCTTGGCAACTCCTATGGTTGGTCTTCCGATTAGCAAGCCGACGTGGGAAGCCAGTCCGTAGCCCCGTGGATGGGCCTTTCCGTGACCATCAATAAGAAGGAGGTCAAAATCCTCACCACGGAGAACCAGCAGAATTGGCCTCGTCTCTCGCAGGAAAAAGAAGGTGGGTACGTAGGGAAAGCTTACCTCAGTTTCCACGACCTTTGTCTTTAGAACCTCGCAGTCTGGGAAGGAGCAGAGGAGAAAGGCAGCTCTGGCTGTGTTTTCTCTGTATGAAACGTCCACAGCCGCGACAGTTTGCACTTTTTCGATCTCGAGCGGGCTCTCCACCACTCTCAGGGCAAGCTTTCGCTGGGTTTCTTCAATTTTTTTGAGCTTTTTCCCCAATTCCATAATTACCGAATCACCTAATTATGTAATTCGTTAATCATTTAACACCTTTCCGAGCTTCTCCTCAAGGTTCCTGTTGAGCTTCGCCCTCGTCAGGTCCTCGAGGGTTCTTTCGAGTATATGTCGCGCCTGATCCTGCTTCTGCCTCACATTCACCAGGCCTTTTGGATACTCGAGCGTCATGAGCTCCTCGTAAGTTTCTTCCATGAAGCGATAAACTTTCTCGGCATCTTCAATATTTCCGTCGAGGAGCAGAAGCAGAAAGTGTCTCCTCAACTCGCCTATGAAGTCGCCTATGCCAAGCGCGTAATCAGCGTGAGGTACAGCAAGCTCCTCCGGAGAGGGAAAGTCTTTTCCGGTTATGTAGCTGTAGAACAGAGTTGCCTCCACGAACTCCTGATGGGCGCTCTGAACATAGCCCGTAAAGTATAGGTCGGGATGGTCTTTCAACTTCTCCCTCAGATAATTAACCTTTTCGCGCGCCATGTTAAGCCTTTCCTCAGCAGTCTTAGCATCTCCCCTGTGAAGGGCTTTTATTGTGTCTCCGCTCAAGCGGACGATTTCTCTTGTTATCCTTAGGGCATCCTCCCGAAGCGAGTCCTTCTCGTCAAGAACTTCTCTAATCCTGTCAATAATCTCCTTCAGTCCCATAATCTCACCGAGGAGAGTTCGAGAAAGACCTTAAAAATGTGGGCTTGGCTGATCCCCCGCCCTCATGGAGTGCCCCGCGGCAATCTCCGGCGGTCCGGAGGCCAAGCCCTGTCCGCCCGGCATCGTCCCTCGTGCTCACGGCACCCCGTCGGGGCGCTCCCACGGTCGGGCCACCGGGCGTGTCGGATGCTCCCGTTGTGGAGAATTTTCGAGAAAATTTTAAGGGTTTCGGATTTTATGACTGATAGGAATATTAGTCTACCTAATTCATGCCGAAAATTATATAAGCTGATGAACAGACCCGCCCAAGACGACAAGATTCGAGGTGACGCTTATGCCTGAGAATGTTAGGAACATAGTTGTTGAGGAGCTCGTTAGAACACCGGTTGAGATGCAGAAGGTCGAGCTTGTCGAGAGAAAGGGTATAGGCCACCCGGATAGCATAGCCGATGGCATAGCCGAGGCCGTCAGCAGAGCTCTAAGCAGGGAGTACATAAAGCGCTATGGCATCATCCTCCACCACAACACAGACCAGGTCGAGGTCGTCGGAGGTAAGGCCTACCCGCGCTTCGGTGGCGGTGAGGTCATCAAGCCAATTTACATTCTCCTCTCCGGTAGGGCTGTCGAGATAGTTGATAGGGAGATGTTTCCTGTCCACGAGGTTGCCATAAAGGCTGCTAGGGAGTACCTGAAGAATGCCGTCAGGCACCTTGATCTCGACCACCACGTCATCATTGACTCCCGCATTGGTCAGGGAAGCGTTGACCTCGTTGGAGTCTTCAATAAGGCCAAGGAGAATCCAATTCCACTTGCCAACGACACCTCCTTTGGTGTTGGCTACGCCCCGCTCAGCGAGACCGAGAGGATAGTCCTTGAGACTGAGAAGCTTCTCAACAGCGAGGAGTTTAAGAAGGAGTGGCCGGCCGTCGGCGAGGACATCAAGGTTATGGGCCTCAGGAAGGGCGACGAGATAGACATCACCATCGCCGCTGCCATAGTCGACAGCGAAGTCCAGAATCTGGACGACTACTTTGCCGTCAAGGAAGCAATCTACGAAGCCGCCAAGGACGTTGCTGAGGCCCACACTGAGAGGAAGGTCAACATCTACGTCAACACCGCTGACGACCCGGAGAAGGGAATCTACTACATCACCGTCACAGGAACCTCAGCCGAGGCCGGTGACGACGGAAGCGTTGGAAGGGGCAACCGCGTAAACGGTCTCATCACTCCGAACAGACACATGAGCATGGAGGCTGCCGCTGGAAAGAACCCTGTCAGCCACGTCGGAAAGATATACAACCTCCTCTCAATGCTCATCGCTAACGACATTGCCGAGCAGGTCGAGGGAGTTGAAGAGGTCTACGTCAGGATACTCAGCCAGATAGGCAAGCCCATCGACCAGCCGCTTGTCGCCAGCGTTCAGGTCATACCAAAGAAGGGGTACTCCATTGATACCATCCAGAAGCCGGCCTACGAGATAGCTAACGCCTGGCTTGATGACATAACCAAGATACAGAAGATGATCCTCGAGGACAAGCTTAACGTCTTCTGAGCTCACCCTCTCTTTTCTTCAAAAGTTTTTAAAGTGAAGGGATTGTCAGAGAACTGGGTATCCGTTCTGCTTGAGAACCCTAACGAGTCTGGCCTCCTCGGCCATGAGAATGGCTTTTTCCTTTTTGACCTTGGTAAGCTGCTTTGCGGCGGCCTTCTTCTGACGCGCAAGTCTAATAAGCTTGGCCTCCTCAAGCATGAGGAGCTCCTTCTGCTTCTTCACAACATGCAACTTCTTCTGGAGCAATTTGAGCCTTTCCATTCCGACCCACCTAAAGTCTATAGTACCCTCAGACCTTAAAAGGTTTTCGCTGAATGCCATACTAAACTTCGACGATTAACGAGGAACAAGCATATAAACTCCGGGTCAGAAGCTACGATAAGTTCTCGGGGGTAAATCGATGATAATCTCAGTAAGTGGCACTCCCGGCGCAGGTAAAACTACGGTCTCAAAGCTCCTGAGCGAGAGGCTGGGTTACGAATACGTGAGCGTGAAGGAGCTGGCCCTCTCGAGAGGGATAGGTGAGAGGGTTAGTGACGAGATTGAGATAGACGTTGATGAGCTTGCTCGGGTTGTGCGCGAGGAGTTCTCGGGTAGGAACGTTGTTTTGGATGGCCATCTCAGCCATTTTGTGCCCGCAGACGTTGTTATCATCCTGAGGGCCCATCCCAGACTCATCGCCGAAAGGCTCAAAGCTCGAGGGTACTCCAAAAAGAAGCTGGCCGAGAATGTCGAGGCTGAGCTGGTTGATGTAATCCTTGTGGAGGCCCTCGAAGAGAACGAAAGGGTTCTTGAGGTGGATACAACAGGTAAATCCCCCGAAGAGGTAGTAGAGGAGATCCTAACACTTCTCAAAAGCGGAACGAAGAAACGTGTTGGAATCGTGGACTGGAGTGAGGAATACGACAAGGTGGTTCAGTACCTGATGCTGGGGGATGATTAAGTATGGAGGCCCTTATGTGGTTTGGGGTCCTAATAGTTATGGGTCTCGTTACCGTTCTCTTGGTGGCATTGGGTTATCTTCTGGGTGAGTGGATTGGTCTCATTGTTGCACTGATTTTCTCCATTCTTCTGAACTTCGTGGTATACTGGTACAGCGATAGAATCGTACTGAAGTGGTATCGGGTCAGAGTCGTTACTAGCGAAGATTACCCAAGGCTCTATGAGATGCTGAGCAGACTCTCGGCCAAAGCTGGGATTCCGACACCTAAATTGGCACTCTCACCTGTAGGGACACCCAACGCATTTTCTACGGGCAGGAGTTCCAAACACAGCATTATCGTACTGACTTATGGGCTTTTAAGGATACTTGACCCAGAGGAGATAGAGGGTGTCATGGCCCACGAAGTTGCCCACATTAAACACCGTGATACTCTCGTGCAGACGGTGGCCTCTGTGATAGCAGGTTCAATCCTGGGAGTTGCTTATTTGATTGGGGGCATTCCAAGGTTTTTCTCCGATGGAAAAGTGGAAGACTCTCAGAACGGTCTGCTCTTAGGGCTCTTGGCACCATTCGCCGCTGGAATCCTTTGGCTTGGTCTGGCCAGATCAAGGGAGTACTTGGCTGATGAGAGCGCCGCCAGGATAAGCGGCAAACCCCTGGCACTTGCGAGTGCACTGCTTAAAATAGATAAAGCTATCTCCTTCAGGCCCATGAAGGGGGGAAACCTTGCAACGGCGCCGATCTTTATTGTGAACCCATTCAGAGGAAGTCTAGCCAAGCTGGTATCGACCCATCCTCCAACCGAGAAGAGAATTGAACGGCTTATGAAGCTCGCGGAGCAGATGGATACATACACATAAATGGAGGTGATCTCATGAGGCTTCTCGCTGTAACGGACATACATGGAAACAGTAAGATGTCAAAAAAACTCGCTGAAACGCTGCAAAATGAGGACTTCGATGCTCTTCTCATAGCTGGGGACCTCACACACTTCACTGGCGCTGAGACTGCTGAGAAGGTACTTGAACCCCTCATGAACCTTGGAAAACCGATAATAGCCGTCCACGGCAACTGCGATGGAAGGGATGTTCCAGAGCTTCTGGAGGAACTCGGAATCTCCGCTCACAATAAGCGGGTCGAACTTGATGAGATTGGTATTGTTGGAATAGGCGGCTCGAACATAACGCCATTTAACACTGTCTGGGAGCTTAGCGAGGAAGAGATTAGAGGAATTCTCAAGCAAAACTACCACGATGGAGACGTAGTCCTTTCTCATGCGCCCCCTTACAATACCATTGTGGACAGAGTTCATTCTGGTCTTCACGTAGGCAGCAGAGCCCTCCGTGAATTCATCAAAGAGAAGCAACCCCCACTTGTGGTCTGCGGCCACATCCACGAGGGCAGGGGGATAGACAGGATTGGAGAAACCCACATCGTGAACCCTGGACCACTCTTCAGGGGTTACTATGCGGTTATAGACTTCAAGCCAGAAAAGGAAGTAAAGATAGAGTTAAGAAAGCTCTAAACGAGCTTCTTCTCCCTCAAAACCTTCTCCATCCTATCCATAGCTTCCTCAAGCTGTTCGTATGCAGTCGCGTAGCTTATCCTTATGTAGCCCTCGCCAGCCTCTCCAAAGGCACTTCCAGGAACAATGGCGACTTTGGCCTCGAGGAGCATCATCTCGCTGAACTCCCTGCTCGTGAGTCCGGTGTCCCTTATGCGCGGGAATATGTAGAATGCTCCTTTCGGTTTGACCGTCGGCAGGCCCATCTCGTTGAGACGCTTCCAGACGAGGTTTCTTCTCCTCTCGTACTCCTTTTTCATCTCCTCAACGGCTTTCCAACTCCTCTCGTCTTTCAAAGCCTTTGCAGCGGCGTACTGGGCGAAGGTCACTGGGCAGGTGGCGTTGTACATCTGGAAGCGGGTCATCTTTTCAATTATCCACTCCGGTGCGGCCACGAAGCCAAGACGCCAGCCTGTCATGGCAAAGGTCTTGGAGAAGCCGTTTATCGTTATTGTTCTCTCGAACATGCCGTCGAGAGCCGCTATGCTGTAGTTTTTGACACCATCATAAACGAAGTGCTCGTAAACCTCGTCGCTGAAGATGATAAGGTCGTGCTCCACCGCGAAGTCAGCGATTTCCTCCACGTCCTTCTTGGTGAGAACCGCTCCAGTGGGGTTGTTTGGGCTGTTTATGATGAGCGCACGCGTCTTCTCAGATACGTGCTTCTTCAGGTCGTCAACACTCAGACGGAACTCGTTTTCTTCATATGTTGGAACTTCGACAGGCTTCCCTCCCGCGAGGATTACTGCGGGGGCATAACTCACAAACATTGGGCTTGGAATTAAGACCTCCTCTCTATCCTTGAGAAACGCCGCGAGCCCCATGACGAACGCCTGATTGGCTCCGACGGTTATCATTACCTGGCTCTTTGGGTCAACTTCAATGCCGTTCTGTTCCTTCAGCTTCCACGCAACGGCCTCACGGAGCATCATGATTCCAGCGTTGGGGCTATAATGCGTCATTCCTTTGTCGAGAGCCTCTTTGGCATACTCTTTTATATGCTCTGGAGTATCGAAGTCCGGCTCTCCGATTCCAAGTGAGATGAGACCCTCAACGCCCTGAGCTAGGTCAAAAAGCTTTCTGATCTCAGAAGGGTTAACGAGTTCTAACCTGTCGCTCAGCGCCATGAACATCACCGAAAGTTCTTCGGCCCAATGTTTATAACTTTACCTTGGCAAAAAGATGGACATCAAAGAATAGTAAATTTCATTGATGGACGACAAATCCCCCAAGAACCAGCACGTCCAACCCAGCCTTTCTGAAGCTTCCCAGCGCGTCCTTCGGCGAGCAGACTATTGGTTCACCGTGCATGTTGAAGCTGGTGTTTAATACCGCCCCAAGACCCGTTCTCCTCTCAAAGGCCTTTATGATGTCGTAGTAAACTGGGTTGAGCTCCCTCACAACGCTCTGCGGCCTCGTCGTCCCATCCACATGAACAACCGCTGGAGCTTCCCTTCTAAACTCCTCGCTCGCGGTGTAGCTCATCGTCATGAACCTGTTGGGCTCACCGTTGAGATCCGCCAGATACTCTCTCGCTCTCTCCTCGAGCATCGAAGGAGCAAATGGCTGGAAGACATCGCGCTTTAGGGCCACGTTGAGTCTCTCCTTAACTCCATCGTCCCTTGGGTCGGCTAAAATAGAGCGGTTGCCCAGGGCCCTTGGTCCAAACTCCATCCTTCCCTGGAAAAAGGCGACGATTTTTCTATCAACTAAGGAATCGGCGACGAAGCCCGGGACGTCGTCTACCTCCTCGAACTCGGCACCCTCCCTCCTCAGGAATCCCTCTACCTCGTCCTTTGAGTAGTCCGGCCCAAGGTAGACGTGCTCAAGCTTGAATGGTTTCCATTTGCTGTCAAGTCTCTCAAGCTGCGCCTTGACGAAGATTGCCGCTCCAAAAGCCAGTCCTCCATCGTCCATTGCCGGGAACACCCACAAGCTTGGGAAGAGCTTTCTCAAAATGGCGTTGGCCTTGACGTTCTGGGCAACTCCGCCGGCGTAGGCGAGCGGAAGACCGTACTCCTTCAGCTTGAGGCCTAGCTCGTCAATGAGCTTTTCGAGGTGTGCCTGAGCGCTGGCCGCTATCTCTATTGCCCTTCTTTGGAGTTCCCCGTCGAGCTTCCCGCGCTTCATCTGCCCTGCGATTTCTTTAGCCCTGCTCAAGGGATAGCTGAATAGCTCGGCCAGCTTCCTCGTAGCTTCAACGCCTATGAGTTTGAGGTGGTTGTCGAAGGTTAAACCGTTCAGCTCTATGATATTGCTCAAATCATAGGTGGGCCTTCCGTATGCTGCCAGGCTCATCACCTTGCCCTCGTGGCGCATTGGCTTAAAGCCAAGGAGCTCCGTAACAGATGCGTAGAAGTCGCCGAGGGAGTCTAGATAGGTGCTCTGGGCGATTTTAATCATCTCTCCATCTCTCGCGATATAGATTGATGAGCTCAACCCATCTCCAGCGGCGTCTATGCTCAGGGCTATAGCATCCTTCCAGCCGCTCGTGTAGTAGGCACTCGCAGAGTGAGCTAAGTGATGCTCAACGAAGAGAACTTTCCTCTTGAAATCCGGCCCGAAAATGACGTGCAGGTTGTTCTCAAGCTCTAAGAGCCGCTTCTGCTTCCGGAAGATGCCAGCAATGGCTATGATTTCAACTTCCTCGGGCGAAACACCCGCCATCTCGAGGACTTTCCTCACGCTGAGAGTTGGAAATCCTCGGTACTTCTTAACCCGGTTCAGCCTCTCTTCGTTAACCGCGAAGATACTCTCGCCGTCTATCAGCACAGCTCCCGCATCGTGGCCGTCGTGGATTCCCAAAATCATGGTTGTGCATTCGATGTTCGTTTTTTAAACATTAGGGGAGGGAAGAATTTAAAAGCCCTGCCGAATGAATACATTTGAAGGAGGTGGAACCATGAAGAGGGCCGTTGCACTCCTTGCGGTTCTGATGGTGGTGCTTGTCCCATTCGCGGGAGCCGCCAGTGCTACCGCTTGGAGCTATGAGAACTTCATCAAGCAGTCCATCGCCTGGTACTACCTCTACCAGAGCGATGAGGAGAAGTTCAACGAGCTCTACAACCTCAGCGTCCAGGCCAACGTCAGTAACGAGACACTCCAGCTCGCGATGGAGCTCTACACCAACGCCACCGCTGAGTTCGAGAAGGCGCTGATGTACGGCATTCCGGACGAGGGAAGGACCTTGCGCTGGGTTGTCTTCAGCGTCCACATCAGGAAGGCCTACCTCTACATCGAGCAGGCCATCGAGCTCCTTGAAGCCGTCATCGAGAACGAGAGTGCTTGATTTCGTCATATTTCCTTTTCTCAGCTGTTTTCTACTTGTGCTTCAAAAGCGAAGTGTAGGAGAATAGAAAGGAAAGCTCAGTATGTTCTGGCAAACCTGGCGATGAACTTGGCGTCTCTTCCGCAGACAGGGCACTTCTTGCCCTCGATGCCTTCCTTGGCCTTCTCCTCGGGATAGGGCGTTCCGAGCATCTTGGCGTCAAGCTCTTCCTCCATCTTCAGGCCGCACTCCTCCTCGCCACACCAGGGAATCTCAACTATTCCGCGCCTGTCCTCAAAGACTGCCTTGGCCTCCTCGATGGTGTCAACGCGCTTGATGTGGGTCCTGAGGAACTCTTCGGCCCTCTTGTGGAGGTTCTCGTGGATTTCGTCGAGGGTCCTCCTGACAGCCTCGACTATTCTATCCCTCTCAACAGTCTCCTTCGTGAGCGTGTCACGTCTCGCTAGAACTGCTTTCCTTCCTTCAACGTCTCTTGGGCCGACCTCTATTCTAAGCGGCACGCCTTTGAGCTCCCAGTCGTAGAACTTTCTGCCAGGCCTTATGTCGCGCTCGTCTACATGCACCCTCAGGCCAGCTGTTCTAAGCTCCTCTGCAATCTCGCGAGCGTAGGTGAATACATCTGCCCCTGCGTCTTTCTTTGGAATCGGAACAATGACGACCTGTATTGGAGCTATTGTGGGTGGCAGAACCATTCCCCTGTCGTCTCCATGGATTGCTATAACAGCTGCGAGAAGCCTCTCGCTCATTCCGAATGTCGTCTGGTGAACGTACTCGTGGTCACCGTTTTCGGTCTCATAGAGTATCTCGTAGGCCTTTGCGAAGTTCTGCCTGTAGTTGTGCATCGTTCCTATCTGAAGCGTTCTGCCGTCGGGCATCATTACTTCGGCACCGAGGGAATAGTAAGCTCCCGGGAACTTGTCCCAGTCGGGCCTCTTGGAGACGATGTATGGAATCGCAAGGAACTTGGCGAGGTTGTCGAATATCTCAAGATCCTCCTTTATCTGCCTCTCGGCATCCTCAAAGCTATCGTGAGCCGTGTGGGCCTCGAAGAACCTGCTGATTTCCCTGACACGGATGAGCGGCCTCGTGTGCTTGGTCTCGTAGCGGTAAGTGTTAACTATCTGGTAGACCTTGAATGGAAGGTCGGCATGTGAGCGAATCCAGAGAGCGAACATTGAGTACATTGCAGTCTCGCTCGTCGGCCTGAGGATGAGCTTGATGTCGAGGGGATCGTGACCGGCGTGGGTGACCCAGAAGACCTCCCCCTCAAAGCCCGCTATGTGTTCTGCCTCCTTCTGGAACTCGGTTTCAGGGATGAGTGCCGGGAAGAGAACCTCATCATGGCCGGTTCTTTCCATCTCGGCATGTATGAACCTCTCAATGTTGCGCATTATTTTAAGCCCGTACGGGAGCCAGATGTTCATTCCCTTGACAGGGTAACGCTTGTCCTGTATCCCGGCAGTTTCAATCAGCTCGTTGTACCACTCGCTGAACTCCTCGCTCCACTTCTTGCGCTCAACCTTCATCGACACCACCTAAAGTGAGAGGCCGAAAAAACTTTTTAAGCTTTCCCGGGGGGCAGCGGACATTCTGACAAACCTCGGGCAAAAACCTTAATAGTTCGTTTCGATAACCATCTTAAGGTGATATCATGAGGCCCAAGGTCTTGGTTCTTTTCAAGATAAAGAGCAAGCCTTTAGAGGAACTCAAAAAGCATGCGGATGTTGAGCTGCTCCTATATCCAAGTGTTGAGGAGCTCAAGGAGAAAATTGGGGAATTTGACGGGATAATTGTTTCTCCCCTAAACCCAATTCCGCGTGAAGTCATCGAGAGGGCCGAGAAGCTAAAAGTTATAAGTTGCCACTCCGCCGGCTACGACCACGTCGACGTGAAGGCCGCCACCGAGAGGGGAATATACGTCACAAAGGTTAGCGGTGTTCTAAGCGAGGCCGTCGCCGAGTTCGCCGTCGGGCTTATGATAGCCCTCCTAAGGAGGATAGTCTACACCGACAGGTTCATACGCGCTGGAAAGTGGGAGTCTCACAGGGTAATATGGAGTGGCTTCAAAGACATTGAGACAGTTTACGGCAAAACCGTCGGAATACTCGGCATGGGGGCGATAGGGAAGGCCATAGCGAGACGAGTCAAGGCGCTCGGTACGGAAGTGGTGTACTGGTCGCGCTCGAGGAAGAAAGACATCGAAGAAGAGGTTAACGCGAAGTACCTCTCGCTCGAGGAGGTTCTTAAGAGCGCTGACATCGTTGTTTTGGCCCTCCCTGCAACGCCGGAAACCTACCACATCATCAACGAGGAACGCCTAAAGCTCATGGAGGGGAAATACCTCGTCAACATCGGCCGCGGAAGTCTCGTGGATGAAGAAGCCCTCGTGAAGGCACTGAAAGAGGGAAAGCTGAAGGGCTACGCCACTGACGTCTTCGAGAGGGAGCCAGTTACCGAGCACGAGCTCTTCGGCATGGAGTGGGAGACTGTTCTAACGCCACACTACGCCGGTCTGAGCAGGGAAGCAATGGAGGATATGGGCTTTCGGGCTGTGGAGAACCTTCTCACTGTTCTTCGCGGTGAGGTTCCAGGGGACCTCGTTAATCGGGAGGTCCTAAAGGTCAGGCCGATTGAGGAGGTAAAGATGCTCTGAGGTGATGAAAATGCTCGTTGAAGAGCTGAGGGAGATAACTGCCATACCCGGTATTTCCGGCTACGAGGAGAAGGTTAGGGAGAAGCTCATGGAATGGCTTGAGCCCTACGCGGACTGCACCGTAGACACTATCGGAAACCTCATCGTAGAGCTGGGCGAGGGTGATCTTAAGGCCATCTTCATGGCTCACATGGACGAGATTGGGCTTCTGATTACGGGCATAACCCCCGATGGAAAGCTCCGCTTCAGGAAAATCGGTGGAATAGACGACCGCCTCCTCTACGGCAGGCACGTGGATGTAATCACCGAGAGCGGGAATCTCGACGGTGTTATAGGAGCTTTACCAGTCCATCTGAACCTTGAGAGGAAGTTCGATACGGTCCCATGGAACAGGCTCACCATTGACATCGGAGCGGAGAGCAAGGAAGAAGCCCTCGACATGGGAGTCAAGGTTCTGGACTATGCGGTCTTCAAGAAGCACTTCGCGGTGCTCAACAACCGCTATGTCTCGACTCGCTCCTTGGACGACCGCTTTGGTGTGGTTGCCCTTGTCGAGGCTATTAAGGACCTGGTCGACCACGACCTCAACGGCCGCTTCATCTTTGCCTTCACCGTCCAGGAGGAGATAGGCCTCAAGGGGGCCAAGTTCCTCGCGGAGCACTACTCTCCAAAGTACGCATTCGCCATCGATTCCTTTGCCTGCTGCTCCGAGCTGACTGGAGATGTGAAGCTCGGTGGCGGGGCGCTCATAAGGGCCGTGGACAACTCAGCGATTTACACTCGCAGGCTCGCTAGGAAGGTCTGGGAGATAGCGGAGAAGAACGATATATCTATTCAGATAGGTGTAACGGGTGGAGGAACGGACGCCTCTGTCTTCCAGAGCAAGAGCGAAGTTTTGGCCCTGAGCGTGCCCATAAAGTACCTCCACAGCGAGGTCGAGACGCTCCATTTGGGTGACCTTGAGGCACTGATAAAGCTCATAGAAGCGATAGCTTTCGAGCTGTGATAGACGCTGAGAAAACGGAGGTGATCAATTGCTCAAATATCTTGGCTATTTCACGGTTGGTGTGTTCATCGGAATCCTCGCGGCTCTCTTCGGCCTCGGTGGGGGCTTTCTGATAGTGCCGACACTTAACCTGCTTGGGGTTGAGATACACCACGCAGTGGGAACGTCCTCCGCTGCGGTTGTTTTTACCTCACTGAGCTCTGCCCTCGCATACTCAAGGCAGAAGAGGATACACTACAAGATCGGCCTTCTGCTCGCTAGCACCGCAGTGATTGGAGCATACATCGGAGCTTGGATGACGAGCTTCATAAGCGCTGGGATGCTTAAGGTCATCTTTGGAGCAACGCTCATCATAGTCGCAATCAGGATTTACCGCAAGAAAACGGCAGAGCCAACGGAAGTAAGGCTTGAAGACGTTAAAGTTGACTACAGGCTCGTCCCAATCGGCGGCTTCTTCGCTGGAATAGCAAGCGGCCTGCTCGGCGTTGGGGGAGGGATAATCAACGTGCCTTTCCTGACGTGGCTCGGTCTCCCGATACACTACGCGGTGGCCACTTCCAGCTTCGCCATAGTCTTCACAGCCACGGCTGGTGCCATAAAGCACTACACCCTCGGAAACGTTGAGCTCCACTGGCTCGTTCTCCTTATTCCGGGCTTGATAGTCGGCGCCCAGCTCGGGGCAAGGATTGCCAAGAGAACCAAGGCGAAGAACCTGAAGAACGCCTTCGCGGTCGTCATGGCTCTGCTTGCCCTGAGGATGATTCTGAAGGGGCTGGGTTATCCTGTGCCGTGAGGTCTCTCTGCCTTTCTTATCTTTACGTAGGAAACGCCGAGGAAAACAGCCAAGGCCACCGTAAGGAGCCACGCCACCAGCAATGGCCTATCGTAGGAGTAGTAGAGCTCCCCTGTGAGGGCGTAGGGCAGGGAAAGCGGGAGGAGCATTATCGATAACGTAAATCCGAGGACTCCCCCGATTACGAAAAACACCATGTTTTCACTGCCGTAATCCATCTTCTCTCCGAGAGCAAGCTCCGCACGGTAGCCGATTATGGCAGTTGAAACCACCAGAATCGCCGCCAGAAGAAGGTTCGGGGAACTCAGCTTTCCATTTTTCCACTCGTGCACGCCGTAGGTGAGCACCAGCAACAATCCACCTGCCGCGGAGCTGAGCCAGACCGAAAGGTCTTTGTAAAACCCGTAGGGAGCGTCCCAGTTGGCGAAGGCGATAGAGCCGGGATGGGTGAGGGCGAAGACAAGAACCACTAAAAGCCAGAACTTAAGTTCTGAGCTCCTCATAGAACCACCGGAGGATTTTTAACGCTCCCTCTAAAAAGAGTTTTTATGTTGAATTACCTCCTGGACTTCATCCTCGGCCTTGGCATTGGCCTCATAGCCGGCCTTTTTGGGGTTGGAGGGGGATTTCTCATAGTTCCTGCTCTCACGATACTCGGCCTCCCGATACACGTGGCCATAGGCACGAGTTTGATGTGCATAGTCCTCAGCTCCCTTTCCGCGGTAGCTATCCATGTAAGAAAGGGGACGATACTCTACAGGGTTGTCCTGATTAAAGAAGCCTTTTCGATTCCTGCCGCATTAATTGGAGCCTATATATCATCTTTACTTCCCGGAAGAATCCTTAAATTTGTTTTTGCCTTGCTTCTTGTCTATCTGTCATTTAGAATGTGGCGGGGTAGGGACACTTTCGAGTTTGAAGAGAAAGAGATTAAAACATCAAGGATCTCCGTCGTGGGGGTTGCCTCGGGACTAATGTCCGGTCTCCTGGGCATCAGCGGGGGAATTCTGAACGTCCCTTTGTTCCATGCCTACGTCGGAATCCCCATGAGGTATGCCGTTGGAACTTCGAGTCTGGCGCTCTTCTTCACCGCCCTTGCCGGTTCTCTCGGTCACTACCGCCTCGGTCAGGTTGACGTTCATACCGCACTCCTACTTGCCCCAGGTCTGCTTGTAGGGGCCAGAATCGGTGCCCTTTTGGTTCACAGACTTCACCCCTGCCACCTCAAGAGGGCCTTTTCCGCCCTTCTCATTATCGTGGCACTGAAGATGCTCTTCTAAGGCTCACGTTTATTAGCCTGTTGACAAACCATTAACGGTGGCAAAAATGGATGAGCTTTTCGAGGCTGTTAAGTCTGAGTACGGGGTTGAGATAAAGGATGAGCGTGATATGACCAATGTGTGGAAGCTCATCGAGGCACTCGAGGAGAAGGGCTGGGTAGTCTACATAATCACTGCGCTAAAGACAGAAAGCAAGTCGATGCATGGCACCCAAACTACGGAAGCTTATATGCTCAGTTTGGGGATATCCCAATGTTTGGAAGCATAATTGGGGGAATTTGTGCCACTGCTCTGCATATAAGGGATCTTGAGAAGAATGGAACGGTGTGAAACGTACTTTTCACAGGATTCCTCAAATAGGTTGAGCCAGTAGGTATGAACGGTGATGCCGATGGTAGGCACAAAGTGGGGGGCATTTGCCCTCGTCCTGTTACTGCTTGGAAGCGTCGTTCCACTGAGCATGGCCGAAGACAACGCCACTGCAAGCGATGCAACCCTTCTAGACAACAGCACCAGGGAGACGGTGATAGCGGAGCAGCTCATCAACCAGCTGCAGAGGCTTAGTAAGTTTGCCGAGGATAAGATAGAACCTATTAAGGACAAACTGTCCGAGAATTCCAGCATATTGGCCAACTATGAAACCGCAGAGGAATATAAGGGCAGGGCTATCAGTGAATACGAGGCTGGCGCTTATTATAACTCAATCCTGGACAGTCTGACGGCGATGCACTACTACAAGCTCGCCCTCTCGAGGCTTCAGGAAGCGGCAGATAGGGTTCAGGATCTCAGGGAGCGCATCAGGATCGAAACTGAGAGGATGATGGAGTACTTCCAGATGGTCGAGAAGACCATCAGGTTCGCCCAGAACCAGGGGGTCGACGTGAGCAACCTAACTCAGCTTTACAACGAGACCAAAGAGGCGTACAAACTCGTCCTCGATGATCTGAAGGCCGGGGACATAGAAAGGGCCAAGGCTGACTATGAATCCGCCAAGGAGAAGAAGGCCTTACTCGACGAGGAGCTGAGGAAGGTTCGTGAGGAGCTCGCCTATGCCAACGCAGATAAGATAGTTCGGGACTTCCTCATCAAGGGTGAGAAAGGAATAGAAATAGCCCAGCAGGCAATCGAGAAGGCCCAGGAGAACGGCTACAACGTCACCGGGCTTCAGGAGAGACTCGATGCCTTCGCCGCGGTCTACAATGAGGTGAAGGCCCTTGCCGACGAGGGCAGGTGGGAGGAGGCCCTCAAAGTAATGGACGAAAACAAGGAGACCATCAGAGAATTCCAAAAAGCTGCTGAGTTCATCAGAATGAAGGTCTACGAAAGGGAGCTCGAGGAGAAGCTCAAGGACGTGAGAGCGTTCCTTATGGAGATGGAGAACAGGATTGAAAAGGATGCCAAGGCGCTGGCCGAGCTCAAGAGGGAGGGCGTGGACACTACCTCTGCGGAGATTCAGCTGAAAGTCGCGGTGCAGGAGCTTAGGATCGGCGTTGAACTCCTTAAGGACAGGAAGCCGCTCCAGGCCAAGGCTCATTTCGCAATAGCCCTGAACATGCTCCACAAGGTCGACGAGTTTATCCTTGCCCATTCATGACCCTTTCCCTTTTCATTTGATTTGGAGGGATGCTTAAATGGAGAGGAAGTCGCTCGTGATATTCATGATAACGGCTCTTATTCTCGTTCCGGTGGTTAGTGGAGAGTATACCGTCTCGTCTCTGGTTCTGACCGTCTACGAGGACGGCTACGTTAAGGTTGAATACGAGCTCCTTCCCGCTGATTACGCCTCTCAAATTGAGGTTTCCCTCTTCGGAGAGCATTATGAGAACCTCTTTGTAGAGAATGAGAACGGGAACCCCCTGAACTTCCGGCTAGATAACGGCAACCTTTTGATTTACTCAGAGGATGCCCAGGTCGTCAGGGTCTCCTATTATACCCCCGACTTAACATCCAAGGATGGCATTGTCTGGACGCTCAAAGTTTCGTCTGAGAGTCCTTTCACCGTGGTTCTCCCGGAGAACTGCATAGTTGTTGACCTGAGCGACATTCCCCTCGAGATAGCGGGCAACTCCATAACTATGCCTCCAGGAAACCAGAGCGTCTCCTACACCCTCCAGTACACCGGAACTTCCGAGGAGAACTCGTCGAACTACCTCCTCATTGCTCTCTTCGTTGGTGTCGCCGTGATTGGGGGTATAGCCGTATACCTCCTCAGAAGGAAGGGCAGCGGGGGAATGGAAAGACCTAAGCTCACTCGCGAGGAGTTCGAGAAGAAGCTTGAGGGGCTCGAGCTAAACGATGAGGAAAAAAGGGCCCTGCTCTATATCTTCGACAAAGGCGGTAGGGCGAGTCAGGCGGAGGTACGGGAGGCCATTGGACTTCCCAAAACTACTGCCTGGAGGATGTTCAAGCGCCTGGAGCGGAAAGGGCTGGTGAAGGTTATAAAGGGCAGAAAGGAAAACTGGGTGGAGCTGAGGTTTTAACCAGAACATGAGTTTATTTGGCTTTGAAAGTTTATTTTTGTTCTTTCAATCTCTAATTCTCCCCATAGAAACGTGGAGAAACGTTCTGAAACACGAAAATTCCAGCGGGTTCCTAATATATTAGTCGTGCCTAGTCATTATCAAGGTGAGAGCCATGAAGATGAGTATGAAAACATTGTTGGTGCTCTTTATAGGGGCACTGATACCCCTTAGCACTGCAGCTTGGGCTGCCAGTGTAAACGCTACTGAGACCACCAACGTTACTGCATCAGCCAACGGAACCCTGCTAGTAAATGCTACCAACATGACCAACGTCACGAACACCACCAATACTGGCCTCCAGACAGCGGCGTATAACCTCCTGATTATAGTGGATAACGTCGCGAACTACACTGCTAATATGATAGCCGATCTCAACGTGAGTAACGTTACCTTGCCAAACTGGACATTGGAGGCATATTACCAAGCGGAGACAATGAGGAAAGAGGCGTGGGATCTTTACTATGCAGGAAATTATGAAGGGAGTATAAACGCATCGATGTCTGCACTAGAACTCTACAAGGAGGCAGTTGAAGAACTAATGGACTACTACACAGATCACCAGGAACACCAGATCGAGGAGCAATATGAGTATTATGAACTCATTACGGAGGCTAAGGAAGAACTCAATAGGGCAGCTGAATACTTCCCGTATGTTGAGAAGGTAATTGAGGAAGCTCAGGCTGAAGGCCTCAACGTTACCGCTGTTGTAGAGCTCTACAACCGGACAAAAGAGGCTTATCTAGTGGTTGCCCAAGACATCGCCAACACCGACGGCAACATAACGAAGCTTGAGAACGACCTTGATTATGCAGAAGAGCTCATGGACAAGCTCGAAGACGCCGTTGAGGAGCTGACCGAGCAGATAGTGGACGCCAAGGCAGAGGAGATAAGCTATGCCTTCATGGAAAAGCTCCAGGAACATATGAAGCTCATGCAGGAGTCAATGGCCATGCTTCAGAACTCTACTATCATCAACGCAACTTATCTGGCGGAAGACTTTGCGGAGTTGCAGATGATGTACGAACAGTTTACCCAGCTCGTTGAGAGTGGTCAGTACGAGGAAGCGCTTGATATGCTCCACGACATCAACGAAGAGCTCAAGGATATAGTCGAGGAAACCAAGGAGATTGAGAAAGAGATGCACGAAGAAAAGGAGCACGAGGATGAGTATGAGGACGACGAGAGCCACGACGACCAGAGTGAGGAGTACGAGGCAGACGACCAAAGTGGAGACTACGAGGAACATGATGATCACGAAAGCGACGATGGCCAGTATGATGACTCGGACGAGGGAAGTAGTAGCGACGACTACGAGGATGAGGACTACAGTGATGATGAAGAGGACGACGAATGAACGTCCCTTTTTTACTCATATTTTTTAAGGTGATTCTCTCAACTTCTCGGGGGTGTTGGGATGAAAACAAAGGCAGCGGCGGTACTCGCAATTGCAGTCATGCTCTTGCCCCTCGTCGCGGGGCAGTACACCATCACGTCCATCAGCATTACCGTATATGCCGATGGATACGTTAAGATAGTTGAGGTTATCCAGCCGGAGAACTATACTGTAAGCGTTACCATTCCCCTTCTTGCGGCCAACGTTGAGGGCCTAGTCGTTATTGATGAAAGGGGCAGTCCTTTACCCTATGAAATAAATGGTTCCACGCTCATCGTGTATTTTGAAAACGCCACAGGCATTAAGATAACCTACTACACCCCTGACCTGACCGTCAAGAACAGGGCCATATGGAGTGTCCGTGTTGGCTCAAATATACCTGTCAAAATAACTTTCCCCGAAAATGCTGTCATTGTTGACCTGAGCGACATCCCCCTCGAGATAAACGGCAACTCAATCGTCATGCCTGCGGGCAATCAGACGGTTTCCTATGTTCTGGAATATCTGCCAGCTGGGACAGAAACGGCCCAGACACAGACTACCCAGTCCATCTCGGAAACATCTGCCTCTGAAAGTTTCGTTAACTCCACCGCACCCTCAACCACTGGCTCGTCAACTGAAACCCCCTCGGGTAGCTCCACCAGCTGGGCGACGATTGGAATACTCGCTCTCCTTGCCCTCTCCATAAGCGGCTTCATATACCTGAAGAGTGGTAGGGAAGAGAGCGGATCGGCACCAAGCATCAGCAGGGAGGACTTTGAAAAGAGGCTCACGGAGTACGACTTGACAAAGGATGAGGAAAAAGCACTGCTTTATCTTTTCGACAGAGGCGGAAAGGCAAGGCAGTCCGAGGTCAGGGAGACGCTCGGAATCCCGAAGACAACTGCCTGGAGAATGTTCCAGAGGCTCGAAAAGCAGGGCCTTGTGAGGGTCTACAAGAAGAAGAGGGAAAACTGGGTGGAGCTCAGGCTTTGAGCTCCCCTCATCTTATTCTTGCCCCGAGCTTTACCTCCTTGTCCGGCATAAGCAGGGCAACGTTCTCGCCGTCGTCGGCAGCGAGGAGCATTCCCTGGCTCTCTATTCCCCTGAGCTTCTTGGGCTCGAGGTTGGCTATGATAACGACGTAGCGGTTGAGGAGGTCGTCCTTGCTGTAGTACTTCTTGAGTCCAGCGACGAGCTGCCTGACCTCATTACCGAGGTCAACCTTTACCACGTAGAGCTTGTCCGCGTTTGGGTGATCCTGCACATCAACAATCTTTCCAACCCTCAAGTCGAGCTTCATGAAGTCCTCGAACTTAACGTACTCCACTTTTCCACCCTCCTTTTTCTTCTCCTTTTTGGCCTTCTTCTCAAGCCTTTCGCCGTATATGCTCTTAAGGATTGCCATGGCCTCATCTTTACGCTTCTCGCCGAACCTCTCGAGGGCAACCTTAACGACGTCGTCCGTCCTGTAGTACTTGTCAAGGAGCAGCCTTGCGCTCTCAGGGTTGCCTCTGGCTATGTAGTTCACGATGAAGAATATTATGTCCTCATCAGTGACCTTTCTGAAGAGGATTTCCGCTCTCCTAACCCTGTGGCCTGCTGGAATCTCGATGAACTCCCAGCGCTTGGTCTCCTCGAGGTTGAGCAGGTGCCATATCTTCTCACTGGCATCCGGCAGGAACGGCTCGAGGAGCACTCCAAGGACCTTGACGATCTGGAGCGAGACATTAACAGTTGTTGCCGTCCTCTCGCGGTTTTCCTTGGCTGTCTTCCATGGCTTCTGGTAGTCGAAGTAGCGGTTGCCGAAGATTGCCAGCTCCATTACACGCCTGAGAGCGTCTTTGAAGCGGTAGGTGCTTATCAGCTCGCCCGTCTCTTTCAGAGCTTTCTCAATCTCCTCGAAGGCCTGCCTGTCCAGATCATCAAGCTCGCCCCTTTCGGGGACGACGCCGTCGAAGTAGCGGTTCACGAAGGTTAGAGCCCTGTGCACGAAGTTTCCGAGGTTGTTCACCAGCTCCTCGTTAATCTTTGTCTTGAAGTCGGCGAAGCTGAAGTCGCTGTCCCTCGTCTCGGGCATTATAGCGGTGAGGTAATAGCGGAGGTAGTCAGCCGGGAAGGCGTCGAGGAACTCGTGCACCCAGATGGCCCAGTTTCTGCTCGTTGAGAACTTCTTGCCTTCCAAGTTGAGGTACTCGTTGGCGGGGATGTCGTACGGAAGGAGCCACTCGGCCTCGGTTTCTTCTTCCTTGTACTTGCCGTAAGCCATCAGGAAAGCCGGCCAGAATATCGCGTGGAAGGGTATGTTGTCCTTGCCTATGAAGTGGATGACCTTTGTCCCTCCGTCAAGGTTGAGCCAGAACTTCTTCCACTCATTCTCCTTGCCTTCCCTCTTAAGGTGCTCGACGGTTATGCTGATGTACCCTATCGGCGCTTCAAACCAGACGTAGAGAACCTTGCCTTTGACGTCCTCGTCATCGAGCGGCACTGGAATGCCCCAGTTTAAATCTCTCGTTATGGCCCTCTCCTCAAGGCCCTCCTCAATCCAGCCGAGGACTGTGTTCTTGACGTTCGGCTTCCAGTGCTCCTGGCTTTGGACCCACTCCTTAAGCTTCTCGGCGAAATCCTGCATTTTTATGTAATAGTGAGCAGAGTCCCTGAAGGTTATTGGATTGCCGCAGATGTTGCAGCGCGGATTTATTAGCTCTTCCGGCGTGAGCGGATGGCCGCAGACCTCACACTGGTCTCCCCTCTGGTTCTCAGCACCGCAGTAGGGGCACGTGCCTATAACATACCTGTCCGGAAGAAACATCTTGTCGTGCTCACAGTAGGCCTGCTTGCTCACCTTTTTAATGAGGTGATCGTTCTCTAGAGCCTTGAGGAAAAAGTCTTGGCTTATGCGGTAGTGGACCGGCAGTTCAGTTCTGCCAAAGTAGTCGAAGCTTATCTTGGCCCTTTCAAAGGTCGTCTTGATGTGCTCGTGGTAGTAGTCGACTATCTCCCTTGGGCTTTTCCCCTCTTTGAGCGCTCTGAAGGTTATTGGTGTCCCGTGTTCATCGGTTCCACTGATGAAAATCACTTCCTCTCCCTTGAGCCTCAGATAGCGGACAAATATATCCGCAGGCAGATATGCTCCAGCAAGGTGTCCAGCATGAATCGGCCCGTTGGCGTAGGGAAGAGCGGAAGTCACCATGTATCTGACCATTTTAACCACCGCCACACCGTCGTTTTAGTCCCTTATAAGACCTGCGGATTTTAAGCATTACGGTGGGTTATTTTTAAAGGTCGAAAATATGTTGAGTTATACATAAATCGATCCCCAAAGGTTTTAGGGCGTTGACGCTAATTTGGATTTCGGATGGTAGGAAAGTCAGGGTGAGTAAAATGAAGTCCCGCATCATCGAACGCTTCAAATTTGAGGCGGCACATGCCGTTGTAATCGGCGGAAAGCCTGAGGAGATCCACGGCCACACTTTCTGGCTTGAGGTGGCGGTGGAAGGGCCGCTGAGGAACGGCTACGTTATGAACTTCCTTGAGCTGAGAAGAATAGTCAATGAAATCATCGAGAGGCTCGACCACAGGAACCTCAACGCCCTCTTTGAGAACCCGACGACTGAGAACGTCGCCCTCTGGATAGCGAAAGAGATTGAGAAGAGGCTCCCTAAGGATGTCAGACTCCAGAGGATAGTTCTCTTGGAAGGAGAGGGAAACGGAGTGGAGTTTGAGTTTTAAGCTTTCTCCGTCCTTATTTCCTTAACGCTCTCGGCAATCGCTATGCCGTTCGAGCCTTCAAAGGAAATCTTCTCCGGCAGCGAAATCTTTACAGGAACGGCCTTGTTTTTCTCCTCGGTTGGTGACCATCTTATTAAATCCCCTTCCTCAACCTCGAGGACGTTTATCATCCCAACCGGGCCCTCAATGATGTACCGGGCGGCCTTCTTAGGGACATAGACTCGCCACTTCCTGGCGGTCTTGAAATCCACCACGCGGCGGGAGGAGTCAAGCCAGATAACGTCGATATCACTCAGCATGAAGAACATGTGAATCGAAGCGTTAGCCCTCGTTTCGGCTGGCAATACAAAAACAAGCGCGTAGTTGATGTCTCTAACCAGCATTAGGCCTCTAAACCGCTTGAAGAACGTGTCTGCGAGCCTTACCCTTCCGTGCCATATCCTGCCCTTGGTCTCGTTTACGAGCATAGAACCAACTCTACTCCCCGGTTGATAAGTTTTTGGGAAATGAAAGAAAAATAGACGAACTCAGAGCTCGCCTTTCTTTGCTTTCTCACCGAGCTCAAAGCCTTTGTGGAGCGCCCTGAGGTTTATCTCCTCTGTCCCCTTTGGGACCGCGTCGAGGACGGCCTTTTCTATTGCTTCCCTGCTCACGACGTCCGTTAGGGCGACCAGCAGGCCAAGGGTGAGTATGTTCATTGTTAAACTAAGGCCGGTGGTTTCCTCCGCTGTTTCCGTTAGAGGGAGGGCGTAAACCTTCAGCTTCTTCTCGAACTCCTCATCGCGGTGCGGCACGAGGTCGCTCTCGACTATTATTGTGGCTCCTTCCTTGACGGTGTGGAGGTACTTGCTGTAGGCCTCCTGGGAGAAGAAGACCGCACAGTCCGGGTGGATGGTCTTGGGATAGTCGATCGGCTCGTCACTTATCACCACCTCAGCCCTGCTCGCTCCACCCCTTGACTCCGGCCCGTACGCCTGCGTCTGAACCGCGTAGAGGTTCTCATAAACGGCAGCGGCTCTGCCAAGGATGACGCTGGCGAGGATAACACCTTGGCCGCCGAAACCGCTGAAGAGGATTTCCTTCCTCATTCTTCCCACCCCATCATCCTCTTGGCCCTCTTCTTGTACTCCTCGTACTCTCTAACGAGACCCGGCCTGTCCCTGTCGGCGAACTCGCCGATGACGATCTTGCCCTCGAGCTCTTCCGGAGACATATTCTTGGCCTTGCTTATCGGTACGGTTATCTTCTGATACCAGCGGAGCAGTTCTGGAGACGTCTTCATCCTGTTCCTCCTTCCGAAGCTTATAGGACACGGCGAGAGGAATTCAACGAGCGTAAAGCCCTCCTTTTGAAGTGCCTTCTTGATGCTGTTGATTCCCTGGAGGTAGTTGAAGACGCTCCAGCGGGCGACGTAGTTGGCCCCTGCTGAAACGGCGAGATCCGCTATATCAAAGGGGTTCTCGAACTGACCGTAGGGAGCAGTAGTTCCACGCAAGCCTTTGAGGGCTGTAGGGGCCACCTGGCCGCCCGTCATTCCGTAGGTGAAGTTGTTGATGAGTATCACCGTGACATCGAGGTTCCTCCTTATGGCATGGATGAAGTGGTTTCCTCCGATAGCTGCCGCGTCACCGTCACCCATGAAGGCGATTATCTTGAGCTTTGGATTGGCGAGCTTTATACCCGTGGCAAACGCTAAGGCCCTTCCGTGGGTTGTGTGCAGCCCATCGAAATTGACGAATCCCGGAACGCGGGAGGAACATCCTATACCGCTGACCCAGACTATCTCGTCCGGGTTGAGGCCGAGGTCGTCTATGGCTCTGAGCGTGTACTGCAGGGCCGAGCCTATTCCACAACCCGGACAGAATATCGTCGGGAGCATGTCCTTTCTCAAGTATTTATCGCGAATCTCGTAAGCGGACTTCAGGTACATTCAGCCCACCACCTTCTCGACTATCTCCATCGGAGTGTGAACCTCGCCGCCAATCTTGCTTATCAGCTCGACCTCGGCTTTCCCGTCTGCTCCCTCCCTGACAAGGTGGTAGAGCTGTCCGAGGTTCATCTCCGGCACGTATATCTTCTTCACGCGCTCCGCCAGCTCTTCAATCATGTCGAAGTCAAAGGGCCAGATGGTGTTGAGCTTGAGCAGGCCTGCTTTGATGCCCCTCTCGCGCAGTAACTTGACCGCTCTGATGGCTGAACGGGCGACTATTCCAGTGGTGATTATTGCTATCTCCGCATCATCAAGCGCGTAGGTCTCGTAGGAGATTATGTCATGCTTGTTGTTCTCAATTTTGCCGATTATCCTCCTGATGAGCCTCTCGTGGACTTCAGCATCAACGGTCTTTGGTCTTCCACGCTCATCGTGGGTTAAACCGGTGACGTAGGTGCGGTAGCCCCTGCCGAATATCGGCATCGGTGGAACTCCATCGCCGTGGATGTCTCCAAAGGGGTACTTTGCCTCCTCCTCGGTGGCGGGAAGCTTTCTCTCAACGATCTCAATCTCTTCGGGGACTGGAATGTAAACCCTCTCGCGCATGTGGGCTATCTCAGCGTCGGTAAGGAGGACCACTGGAGTTCTGTACTTCTCAGCCAAGTTGAAGGCTCTTATCGTCATGTCGAAGGCTTCCTGAACGGTTGACGGGCTGAGAACGATTAGGCTGTGGTCGCCGTGAGTGCCCCATATTGCCTGCATTATGTCGCCCTGTGCAGCTAACGTCGGCTGACCCGTGCTCGGACCACTTCTCTGGACGTCGACAACGACTATCGGTGTTTCCGTCATCACAGCATATCCAAGGTTCTCCTGCATGAGCGAGAAGCCAGGGCCGCTCGTTGCAGTCATGGCCTTAGCCCCTGCCCAAGATGCGCCAATTATAGCGGCGATACTTGCTATTTCGTCCTCCATCTGTATGCTCACTCCATCGACGAGCGGCATGTAGAGGGCCATGGCCTCAAAAATCTCGCTCGCGGGAGTTATTGGATAGCCAGCGTAAAAGCGGCAGCCTGCCAAGATAGCTGCTCTTGCTATGGCTTCATCACCCTGGATGAAGTCGCTCTTACCGACAGGAAACGGGTATCTCATTTCAATCCCTCCTCATAGCCGGCATTGAATGCCTTGATGTTTATCTCCTCCGTCCCCTTCGGGACGCGCCTCTTTATGGCCTCTTCCACGTTTTCCTTTTTCACAACACCGGTCTTCGCGACCAGATAGCCAAGGGCTACCATGTTAACAGTCAAAGCGAGCCCGGTGTTCTCCTCGGCCAGGCGCGTGAAGGGGGCACCGATGTAATCCTTATCAGGCTTGACAAGGTCAGTGTCGATGATGAGAATGCCATCTTCCTTCAGCTCCTCCTTAACGGTGTCGTAGCCGAGCCGGTGAAGGGCAACCAGAACGTCAGCCTTGGTGACAATGACATCGTAAATTGGCTCCTTTGAGATGATGACGTCCGCTATGGAGTGACCGCCGCGGGAGGCCGAGCTGTAGTCCTGCGTTTGAAGAACGTTCAGACCCTCAATCGCGGCCGCCTCGCCAAGGATAACACCGGCCAGGACGACACCCTGGCCGCCTATGCCTGCGAACCTAATCTGCATGGCTCTCACTCCCCCTTAAGGCCGAAATGCTCCTGGACTTCATCAATAAGCTTGTTCAGCTCTTCGGTGAACTCGGGCCTCTGTCTGTTGATTATCTCGCCGATGATGAACTTGCCCTCAAGCTCTTCCGGTGACATCTTCTTAGCTTTGCCCACGGGGACGCTGTTCTTGAGGAACCAGCGGAGCATCTCTGCCGGCTCCTTCATCTTGTTCCTCCTTCCGTACTGGACAGGACACTGGGAAATGACCTCGACGAGGGAGAATCCCTTAACCTGGAGGGCTTTCTTAATGCTCTCTATGAGCTGGTAGACGTGGGCGGTAGTCCACCTTGCCACGTATGAAGCTCCAGCGGCAGCAACAGTCTCGGAGATCTGGAGTGGGTGCTCTATGTTTCTGTACGGGCTGGTGGTGGTCTTTGCCCCAAAGGGTGTCGTCGGAGCCACCTGGCCGCCGGTCATTCCGTAGATGAAGTTGTTGACGAGGATTACCGTTATGTCTATGTTCCTCCTCGCGGCGTGGAGGAGATGGTTTCCGCCTATGCTGGCCAGATCACCGTCGCCACTTATGACGACGACCTTCTTGTCCGGCAAACCGACCTTAACTCCCGTCGCGAAGGCTATTGCCCTCCCGTGAGTCGTGTGAAGGGTGTCGGCTAGGAAGTAGGGAGAAGCAATCCATGCGGAACATCCTATACCGCTGACGACGACCAAATCCTTCGGGTCTATCCTAAGCTGGTCAACTGCATTTGCAAAGGCGTTGAGAACGGTTCCGCCACCACATCCTGGACAGAGGGCTGTGGGCAGGGCCTCCTTACGGAGATATTTGACCATCGGATAAGTGGAATAGATTTCCTTTGCCATCAGGCAACACCCCTTATCTCGCGCAGGATTTCCTCAACGGTCAGAGGAACACCGCCTATCTTGTTCACGCCTTTGAGAAGAACGTCGTCGTTGACGAAGCGCTGGACTTCAAGGATTAGCTGGCCAAGGTTCATCTCGGGAACAAGTATTGCGCGAACCTTCTTTCCGAGCTCTTTTATTCTCTTCCCCGGGAACGGGTGGACGGTCTTCGGAACGAAGAGGCCGACCCTTGTTCCTTCCTCCCTGGCTTTCAGTACCGCTCCGAGTGAGGGCCTCGCGGTAACGCCCCAGCTGACGACGAGTATCTCGGCATCATCCGTAAAGTACTCCTCGTATTTCTCATAAACGTGCTTATTCTGCTCTATCTTCCTGTGAATTCTTCTCACGAGCCTGTCGTGAACTTCCGGAGTGTAAACGTCCCTAAGACCGTTCTCCTTGTGTGTGGAGCCGGTTACATGGGTGAAGTAGCCGTGGCCGAAGAGGGGCATCGGTGGGACACCATCGCCGTGCGGGTCTCCGAAGGGAAGCTTTGCTTCTTCCTCATTCTTTGGCAGTTTGCGGTAGGTTATCTCGATTTCTTCCACGTCGGGGATCTTTATCTGTTCCCTCGTGTGGGCAAGAACACCGTCGAAGAGCACAACAACCGGGGTTCTGAGCTTCTCGGAGATGTTAAAAGCCCTCACAGTTTCCCAGAAGGCGTCTTCAACACTTATCGGTGAGACGGCAACTATCGGGTGGTCTCCGTGAGTTCCCCATCTCGCCTGGAAGAAGTCACCCTGAGCACCCTTGGTGGCCTGCCCCGTGCTTGGACCGCTTCTCTGAACGTCAACCAGAACGAGGGGAGTCTCCGTCATTACTGCGTAGCCGAGGTTTTCCTGCATGAGCGAGAATCCTGGTCCAGCCGTTGCGGTCATGACCTTGAATCCAGTCCAAGAAGCCCCTACCATTGCAGCAATGCTTCCGATTTCATCCTCCATCTGAAGGTAGTAGCCGCCAAGCTTGGGCAGCTCTCTTGCCATCGTCTCGGCTATCTCGCTTGAGGGAGTGATCGGATATCCTGCGTAAAAACGACAGCCTGCAAAGAGCGCACCGTATGCAACGGCCTCGTTGCCCTGCAAGAAGTAGTTGCCCGGCTTGTAAAGCCTCTTCAAAAGCCTGAGCTGTTCAGGCTCATCACCTCGGATTATCATGAGTCACCACCTTACTGCTATGGCAAAGTCCGGGCAGAGAAGCTCACAGAGCTTACATTTAACACACTTCTCGGCGTGCACGGGAACCGGATAGTGAACTCCCTTTTCGCTCAGCTCCTTACTCCACTCAAAGACCTTCCTGGGGCACATTTCAACACAGATTCCACAGCCCTTGCACAGAAAAGTATCAACATTGATTTCCACAACATCCTCAGCCCTTCCAACCACGAGGTAACCATCCCTTTCAACCACGGTTTTCCCTTCGACGTTTGCCATAATCATCACCCACGATTTGTTAAACCCGTTTACGTATGTAAACATTTAAAGCTTTCGTGGAGGTACATCTATGATCATCAAAGAAGCCCGACGGACATTAAAAATGAGTCGAAAAGAGCGCATAAAAAGCATTTTAAAAACGAAATCCATTCACCACGTCATCAACTGCCAGTCGAGGAGACCGTTCTCGACTATGTACTCCCATCTCTCCCTGCACTCGGGCTTGAGGTTCTCGATGTATTTGAGATCCTGCGTTGCGGAGAACTTCTTTATCGCTCTGCCTATCTGTCTGTCGTAGTCGGTGAGGCAGTTGTGGGGGCCACGTCTCGAACCCGCTCCAACAGGGTCGCTCAGGATTCTCTTGTCTGGGAAGCGCTTCTTTGCCCACAGGAGTATCTCCACCGCACTCCAGAGCCAGGGCGGGCGGTATTCACCCTTCTCCCAGAGTCTCTCATAGAGCGTCCCTTTCTGGATGTCAGTGATATTTATGGAAAAGGTGTCCGTGTAGGGCTCGGCTTTTATGATGCTCGCCTTGACGTCCTCTATGCCGTCGCGCTCACTAAGGAAGATCGTCTTCAGGAGGAGGTACGTTTTCACCTTCGCACCCGCTTCGTGTGTTATCTCTGCAGCCTTAACGAAGTCGTCGAAGGTGTTGCCTTTGTTTATTGAAACGTCGGCTATGTCATCGTTGGCGGTTTCGAGCCCTATGGCTACCTCAAAATGCTTGTCTGGAACTATCTCTGCGAGCTCTCTAACCGCGTCGTAGCGAACAAGTTCGCTCCTGCTCTCTATCACAATCTCTTCTACATTCTCCATTCCCGCAAGAATCTCGAAGATTTTTCTCCTCGTTTCAGGCTTTAGCTCGCCGTTGTCAAGGAATGAACCTGAGGTGAACATCCTCACTGCAACCCTCTTCCTGCCCTCTACCTTCTTTAAGGCCTCTCTAACGTAATCGACTAGGGCATCCTGGCTCCATCTAACCTTTGGAGCTGCCGTTGGGTATGCGCACATGTAGCAGGCCTGGCCTATCCTAAAGCGATAGCAGCCTATCGTGGGCAGGATTATGAAGAGTGCAGTCCCGGGCTTTCCAGCAACGTTGTCCTCACTCGTCCAGTACGTCATCTTTTAACACCAGCTTAGGCTGGAAATCAAGGTTTTTAAAGGTGAGGCCTTAGTTCATAGTATGCCCAGGATACTCATAACTAACGATGACGGAATTTATTCAAAAGGCATCCGTGCCGCTGTAGAGGCCGTTAAAGACCTTGGAGAGGTTTATGTCGTCGCTCCCCTCTTCCAGAGGAGCGCCAGCGGAAGAGCCATGACGCTTCACAAGCCGCTGAGGGCAAAGCTTGTGAACGTGCCGGGGGCAAAGGTTGCCTACGGCCTAGACGGCATGCCCGTTGATTGCGTCATCTTTGCTCTCGCAAGGTTCACCCACTTCGACCTGGCGATAAGCGGTATCAACCTCGGAGAGAACCTGAGCACAGAGATAACAGTCTCCGGAACGGCCTCCGCTGCCATAGAAACCGCCACCCATGGGATTCCCAGCATAGCGATAAGCCTCGAGGTCGACTGGAGAAAGACCCTCAGCGAGGGCGAGGGGATAGACTTCTCAGTTGCGTCGCACTTCCTGAGGAGAATAACCAGGACCGTCCTCGAGAAGGGCCTTCCAAAGGGCGTTGACATGCTCAACGTGAACATCCCGAACGATGCCACCCCGGAGACGGGGATAAAAGTGACGAGGCTCGCGAGGAGAAGGTACCGGCCAACCATTGAGGAGCGCATCGACCCAAGGGGATATCCTTACTACTGGATAGTCGGCAGGAAGTGCGAGAAGTTCGAGCCCGGGACGGATGCTTACACCCTAAAGGTGGAGAGGAAGGTCAGCGTGACGCCGATAAACATAGACATGACAGCGGGGGTTGACTTGAAAGAGGTTGAGAGGCTGCTGAGATCAGGCTTATAATCGAATGGTCAAATGAGTTGTTGTCTTCCTGAGAACAGGATGTGTTGCAGTGGTGTTTATGACAAAGAACAGCCTGTCCAAGCTGATCTCAGTTTACCTTCCTGCCTTCACCATTGTGTTTTTTGGTGAGATTTCTCTATTCTGGCTTCCCAGGGACTACTACATAGGTGCTGACTGCTGGTCCCTGATGCCTCCTGCCTGCAACTTCCACTACAAACCCAACTTCACCCTTCCAGCTCTGGCTTTAATACCCGCCCTGCTCCTTCTGCTTCTCTGGCAATGGAGAAGGGTTGAGCACTTCAAAGCCGCCGCCATGGTTACTGCGTTCTCGGCTTTACTCATCACGACCCTGCCTGCGATAGTTGGTGTCCCTTCGTTGTCCTCATTCACTCTGATGCTCATCGTGTCGCTCTTTTTCCCTTTGGTAGTTGCTTGGAGTATGGGAGACTATTACCGGGACAACAAGGCTGGCATCGCCTTCCTTGTACTAACCTCGGTCGTGGTGGCGTTCATGCTGTGGGCTTTAATCCGCATGGGTGTCGCTGTGGCAGTCTAACATGGAAACACCGAGAAAAAGGATGGGAGTCTTAGGCCTCCCCAAAAATCCTCTCAACGAACCACTTCTCGTCGAAGGGCTTGAGGTCGTCGTAGCCCTGACCGACGCCGACAAAGAGTATCGGCGCCCCTATGGCGTGGCTTATGCTGAGTGCGGCCCCACCACGGGCGTCGGCATCGAGCTTTGTGAGAATTACCCCATCTATCCTAACAGCCTCGTTGAACTGCTTTGCCTGCTCTACCACGGCGTTTCCGGCTAAGCTGTCGCCGACGAAGATGACAAGGTCAGGCTTGGTAACGCGCACTATCTTCTTCATTTCGTCCATAAGGTTTCTGTTGAGCTCATTCCTCCCGGCGGTGTCTATGAGAACGACATCAATGCCCCTCGCCTTCGCATGCCCTATTGCGTCGTAGGCTACCGCCGCCGGATCAGCGCCGTAGGAGTGCTTGATAACCTTAACACCAACACGCTTTGCGTGCTCTTCTACCTGCTCTATTGCCCCTGCTCTGAAGGTGTCGCTCGCTGCTATGACGACGGAAAGGCCGTTCTTCTTGAGCCAGTGGGCGAGCTTGGCTATGGTCGTGGTTTTCCCCGAGCCGTTGAAGCCAACAAAGGCTATGACGAAGGGCTTTTCTTCCTTTGAGCGAATCATCTCGAGGAGGTCTATCCTCTTCTCTGGGGTCAGCACCTCCAGAACAGCCTCCCTAACGGCTTTCTCTACTAGTCCCTTCTTGTTCGTCCCTATCTTGACCTTCTGGCCGACGAGCTTCTCTTTTATCTTCTCCCTGAGAGCCTCCACCGTTTCGAGGGCAACGTCAGCCTCGAGGAGTTCTAGCTCAAGATCCCAGAGGGCGTTCTCGACGTCTTTCTCTCTTATCTCAGTCTGGGAAACCTTCTCGACGAATGAGCCTAGCTTCTCCTTCAGCTTTCTGAACATATTCACCACCTGATGAGCGAGACGCTTGGACGTATATAATTATTATGAAATGCCCTCTGCGATAGCTGGTGTCATCACACCTCAGACCCGAAACCGCTCGTCATCGGGCGATGGTGAGTTATCCTAAAGATGTTTATAAATCAGCTCCTTCTGATGTACGTCTTGCTTTCCACCACCCTTCCATTCTCAAGGCGTATGACATCGACCCTTTCAAAGCCGACGGTTTCCCTCTTGTAGGCTACAAGATAGTCGATGAGCTCCCTGATCGGGTAGCGCGTTATTGAGTCCTTTACGTACTTCGTCTCGTAGAGCAGGATGAGCTTATCCCTGTTCTGCTCGAGCCAGCGGTGAAGCTTTTCTCTCTCTGCCTTTGAACGGGAGAGTGGGTTCACTATGAAGTAAACATCGAAGTCCCTACCCTCGTAGGGCGAGCCGATGTAGACCTCCCCATCGACTTGGAATGGGAGGTATTCGACGAGTATGGCCTTCGTTCTCTTACTCCAGGCATCGAGGTATATCTTTGCGAGTCTCTTGCCGTCACCAGTTATTAAAACGACTCCCGAATTCAGTTCGGCTATTTCCTTCAGCATTGTCATCACAAAAAACTTTTACCAGATAGTTAAAATTCTTTCTCAAATTTCCGGCGTTCTCAAGACCGCAAAGTATATATCTCGACTTGGAGTTATACCTTTGAAAACTCCAGGGGTGTTAACATGAAGAAGTGGTTAAGTCTGTTTTTAATCGGCCTCCTGGCCATTAGCGTCGTGGCCAGCGGCTGCATAGGTGGAGGAGAAGAGACCACTACCAAGGGCAAGATAGCCATCGTCTATGACGTCGGTGGCAGGGGTGACCTGAGCTTCAACGACATGGCTTACCTTGGTGCTTCAAAGGCAGCTAAGGACTTCAACCTGGAGCTGGTTGAGGTCCAGAGCGCCAAGGAGACTGACTATCTCCAGAACCTTGAGACCCTTGCCCAGCAGGGCGAGTATGAGATAATTATTGCTGTCGGTTTCATGATGACCGATGCCGTTAAGCAGGTCGCCGCCAAGTACCCCGACCAGAAGTTCGCCATCATCGACGGATTTGACCCAGAGATGCCAGACAACGTCATGATGATACTCTTCAAGGAGAACGAGGGCTCAGCACTTGTCGGCGCCCTTGCAGGAATGGTCGCCGCCAACGACGACAAGGACAAGGTCGGTATCGTCCTCGGCATGGAGATCCCGGTTCTCTACAAGTTCGAGGCTGGATACAGGTTCGGTGTTTCATGGGGCGTTGACTACTACAACCAGAAGATGAGCACCAACAAGAAGGTCGACGTTATCTACCAGTACACCGGAACCTTCACCGACGCGGCCAAGGGTAAGGCTGCCGCCCAGGCCCAGCTCCAGCAGGGCGCTTGGGTCATCTACCAGGTCGCCGGTGGAACCGGTGTTGGTGTCTTTGATGCCGTCGCCGAGGCTCTGAAGGCCCAGGGTAAGGACATGGGACCGCCGTTCGCCATCGGTGTTGACTCAGCCCAGGACTGGATCAAGCCGGGCATCATCATCGCAAGCATGATGAAGAGAGTTGACGTCGGTGTCTACACCGCCGTTAAAGCGGCCGTCGAGGGCACCTTCAAGGGCGGTGTCGTCGAGCTCGGTCTCAAGGAGGGCGGTGTTGGAATAAGCACCATCGAGGACGTTAAGGAGATGTTCAACTCCCTCCCTGAGGACACCAAGAAGCAGAAACTCCAGGAGCTTGGATTCGACAGCGAGGATCAGCTCTTCGCCAAGCTCGAGGAGACCAGGAAGCAGGTTCCCGACTGGGTCTGGCAGGCCATTGACGAGCTCAAGCAGAAAATAATCAACGGCGAGATCCAGGTTCCAGCGCCAATGGACAAGGACGGCATTGAGAAGATAAGGAACGCCAACGACTGGACCGAGATGATGGGTTGAGAACCTTTTTCTTCTTTTTCCGTTTCTCTTTGCAGGGGGTGTCGCCATGGAAGAAGTGCCGCTGATACAGATGAAGAACATTGTGAAGGTTTACTCTGATGGTACGAAGGCTCTGAAGGGTGTTGACTTTTCCGTTAAAAAGGGCGAGATTCATGGTCTGTTAGGTGAGAACGGAGCAGGTAAGACCACCCTCATGAAGATTCTCTCCGGCATGATAAAGCCCACGGAGGGTAAAATTTACATAAACGGTGAGGAAGTTCACTTTAAGAGCCCTGCAGATGCCTTGGAAAAGGGCATTGGTATCGTCCACCAGCACTTCACGCTTGTTGAGGTGTTTAACGCTCTTGAGAACATAATCCTCGGGATGGAGGGGCACAGTTTATTCTCGAAGATAGATGTGGTAAAGGCCACGGAAAAGCTCCAGAAGCTGATGGACGAGCTGAACTTCCAGGTTCCCCTTGATATTCCGGTTGAGAAGCTGCCCGTCGGTGTCCAGCAGAGGATTGAAATCCTCAAGATGCTCTTCAGGGATGTCGACATACTTATCCTCGACGAGCCGACGGCTGTTCTAACGCCGATAGAGGTCAAAGAGCTGTTCAGGGTTCTCAACCTGCTGAAGAGCCAGGGTAAGACGATAATCTTCATCAGCCACAAGCTCAAGGAGGTCATCGAGATAACTGACCGCGTTACCGTCCTCAGGAAGGGCGAGCTCATAGGAACCATAGACACCAAGGACGCAACGCCCCAGATACTAGCCAAGATGATGGTTGGAAGGGAGGTCGTTCTCAGGGTGGAGAAGCCCCCCAAAGAGCCGGGAGCGCCTATTCTTAAGGTTGAGAACCTCTGGGTTAAGGGCGACAGAGGTGAGGACGCCGTTAAGGGCCTCTCCTTTGAGGTTCACGCCGGCGAAATATTCGGTATAGCCGGCGTTGAGGGCAACGGTCAGACCGAGCTTATAGAGGCTATAACTGGTCTCAGAAAGGTTGAGAGAGGAAAGATCATTCTAAACGGTAAGGACATCACAGACAGGCCACCGAGAGAGCTCTACGACCTCGGGCTGGCCCATATTCCAGAGGACAGAATAAACATGGGTCTCATCGTTGACATGAGCGTCGCCGAGAACTCGATCCTCGGCCTTCAGTGGAGGGAGAAATTCAAGGGACCGCTCAACTCGATAAGGTGGAACGCCGTCAGGGAGCACGCTAAAAAACTCGTTGAGCAGTTCGATGTAGTCGTTCCGGGTATAAACGCTCCAGCAAAGAGCCTGAGCGGTGGAAACCAGCAGAAGCTCATCGTTGCCAGAGAGGTAAGCAAGGAGCCTGTCTTGATAGTCGCATCCCAGCCCACAAGGGGTGTTGACGTTGCCTCCACTGAGTACATTAGGAACTACCTCGTCAAGCTCAGGAACGAGAACAAGGCCGTTCTGCTCGTTTCCGCCGACCTTGATGAGGTAACCCAGCTGAGCGACAGGATGGCCGTCATGTATGAGGGAGAGTTCATGGGCATCGTGAAGCCCGAGGAGGTCACAGAGGAAGAGATTGGAATGATGATGGGAGGGATCAGACGTGAATGAAAAAGTGAAGGGCTTCCTCAAGCCGCTCGCGGAGAGCCTGCTGGCGGTGTTCATTGGATTCTTCCTAGGTGCGATAATCCTCCTCGCGTTCGGTTACAGCCCCTTTGAGGCCTATTATTGGCTCCTGAGGGGTTCTCTCGGTTCCACATCAGGAATAGCCTCCACACTTAGCTATGCCACTCCGATCATGCTCACCGCCCTGACATTCGCAATAAGCGCTAGGACAGGAATCTTTAACATCGGTGCCGAGGGTTCTGTTTACTTCGGGGCAATAGCTGCGATAATATTCACCAACATCTACGGCAACGTCCTCTTTGGGCTCCTCATGGGCATGCTGGTTGGGGCGATGTGGGGCCTTCCAGCAGCTTTCCTCAAGGTCTTCCGCGGTGTTCACGAAGTTATCTCAACTATCATGCTCAACTGGATAGCCTGGTATGCCGTCCTCTACCTCGTCACCGGCCCATATGCCAACCCCAGCGACCCTAACAAGACCATTCTCGTCCCGGAAAGCGCAAGACTTCCGCTCCTCGGCGGCTCAAATCTGTCAGTGGGGTTCATACTTGCCATCGTAGCTTCCATCATCGTTTACTACATCCTCTGGCACACTGAGCTGGGCTTCGGCATGAGGGCCAGCGGCATGAATCCGAAGGGTGCAGAGTACGGGGGAATCGATCCAAAGAAAGCGATAATATGGTCATTTGTCATAGGCGGATTTGCGAGTGGTCTTGCTGGCGCCGTTGAGGTCATGGGAAGACCTCCAACTTATGCCATAAGCCAGGGAATGGCCAACATCAACGGCTATGGTTTCGACGGAATAGGTGTTGCCCTCGTCGGAAGAAATCACCCACTAGGCATAATCTTCGCGGCAATGTTCTTTGGCATGCTCCGTGCCGGAACAACAATGATGCAGATTGGAGCAGGGGTTCCGCTCGAGATTATCTACGTCATTCAGGGTATAATCGTCGTTGCCGTCGCGATTCCTGGTCTGATTGACATATTCAAGAACTTGAGGAGGGTGAGGGCATGAGCCTCGGATCATCAATCGTCCCAATCCTAGTGACCTCACTGATGGCCATGGTGCCCATAGTCCTTACGAGCGTTGGTGCGGTTGTCAGCGAGCGCGCTGGAATAGTCAACATCGGCTACGAGGGAATCATAATGATAAGTGCCTTCTTCGGCGCTATTGCGGCAGAAGTCAGTGGAAGCTGGTTCATCGGCCTTCTTGGAGGAGCCTTCGTCGGCGCCCTTCTCGGAATGCTCCACGGCTTCATCACGGTCTACCTCAAGGGAGACCACATCATCCCGGGTATTGGTATAAACCTCCTCGCCATGGGTCTCGTCCCCTTCGGTATCGTGGCCTACTGGGGAACGGCAGGTCAGCACCAGGTTCCAGACACCGTCAGGGTTCCCAACTGGAACACCACCTACGGGAACATCAGTCCCATGATAATAGTGACCCTTGTCATAACTTTCGTCACCTACTGGGTGCTCTTCAAAACGCCGCTTGGGCTGAGGATAAGGGCCATGGGTGAGAACCCAGAGGCGGCAGATGCCATAGGCCTGAACGTTGAGAAGTACCGCTTCTGGGCGGCAGTGTACGGTGCCGCACTGGCGGGTCTCGCTGGAGCATACATCAGTATAGACTGGGTCGGAGCGGTCACCAAGAACGTTGCAGCTGGAAGGGGTTTCATAGCGCTCGCCAACATGGTGTTCAGCGGCTGGAACCCGCTAATGGCTCTGGTCGGAGGATTCCTCTTCGGATTCTTTGACACGCTGGCAATATGGGTCCAGTCCAGCCAGGTCGTTCCGTGGCAGTTCGTCCAGATGCTGCCCTACGTGATGACCATCATCATTGTGGCTGGAATAATAGGAAAGGTCCGCCCGCCCAAGTGGGACGGCAGGCCCTACAAGAGGGAGTGACCCTCTTCTCATTTTCTCTTTCCCGACAAAGTTGGGAGAAAGGAAAGGCTCACTTCTTGAGGATTACTCCAAGAGCGGTTCCTAAGACAAGACCAACAATGATGGAAACGACGACATACCGTGTGACGTCTGTCCTAGCCTCGGCTAGTTTTTCAGGGGGCTTTTCTCCGAGCGCCTTGATCACCGCGGCGCTGTTCTCTATAAGCACCTCTGTATAGGGCCTGTCCTTCCAGAAGACCGTTATCTCGGCCAGGGACTTCCCGCTCTTTACAGCTAACTCCTTAGCTGCCTCCTTCAGCTGGTCAGGGCTTTCCTTTCCATAAACTATGAGGTCGGTTTTCTCGGCGGTGGAGACGAGCTCGTCAACTCCAAGTGCTGGGACTTCTTCTTCTGGCTTTATTGAGGCAACTGCCTTTATGCCAAGCCACTCAATGGCGTACTGGTTGGAGGGCATCTGTATGACAGCAGTCCTATTTTCCATCACAAGGGCCTTATAAGCCTCGACGATGATCCCAACGCGTTCTCTGAAGCTCTTGAACTCCTTTCTGTATAGCTCGGCATTGTACGGGTCGGTCTTCTCGAGGGCCTTCTCGGTTGCTTGAGCTATTGCCATCGCATTGTGGGGATCGAGCCATATACCGTGTGAGTTGTCCTTGCTGTTGTACCAGTACTCGCTTAGATACCGGAAGCCTTCAGCTTTGTAGTCGTCTATGAAGAGCACCTCACTAGTTATCGTTCCTTCCTCTTTCAGCTCGGCGATTTTCTTTTCCACGGGTAAATGGCCCCCGGTAGTCACTATGACGTCTGCCTGGCGCAGGAGCTCGATTTGGCTTGCTGTCAGCTGGTACTCGTGCGGATCTGCGCCGAGAGGGATTATGTAAACAACCTCCACAGAATCCCCGAAGGCATCTTGAACTATCGCTGCCAAAGGTGCTATACTCGTCACCACGAGGGGCTTTTCTCCAGCCCCACTGGTGAGTGGAATGAATGATCCGATTAAAAGCAACACTATGAGTAGAGTTCTCGTCCTCATTTTCGGCCACCCTAACAGAATTCAACGATTAACTTTAAAGGTTGTCGGAAAGTTTTATAAGTTTCCGCCCGCACTACCACTTGGTGTCGTCATGAAGAGATTAGCGGCGTTAATAATCATGCTGTTGTTCCTGAGTAGTGCTGTCCCAGTAAGCGCTTACAATGTCAGCTCCAAGGTTTCGGTAACCATAAGCCCCAACTCGGAGCTTCTTTCAGTGGTCTATTATCTGGCTTTTGGAAGAAACGATACCTTCGTCATAGATAGAGAGGACTACCTCAGTGATGTTGATTCTTACTTTGGCCCATATAGAAATCATCCTGTCGTCAAGATGCTCAGGGAGCATTTGGAGAACGCTACGACAATCCCAGACAGGGACATGAGGCTCTACTACCTCGAGGCATATCTTTTGATGTGCACGGAGCCGCCAGAGCTGGAACCTCTGGTTCTTGTGAATGATGAGTGGTTCTTTAGATTCCTGAGCGCTCTTCGGGATTTTGCAGAGAAAACGGACTTTATGGAATTTTACAAAACCAGTCAGAGGTATTATCAGGAAGACCTTAATACCTACATCACTGCTCTAGAACTTTTACCTCCCGATGAGTTTATGGGGCAATACGTTAGCATTTCAAACGTGCGCTTTGAGTTTCTGCATCCCTACCTCGTTGCCGTCCATGGCCACAGCTTCAACCCGATAATCAACGGCACACAGATATACGGCGCTGGCGGAATGATTCCCCTGGTGAGGCGCGACCCACAGAGGACTGAGTGGACATACAAGACAGCCCGCGACACAATGTTTGGTCTGCCGCTCAACAGGGACTACATTAAGAACAAGAGACTGGGCGAGCTCATCTATCTCGGCTTCGTCTACCACGAGCTTGGCCATGACATCACGACCGAGGAACTGAACTGGAACTATGGTCTTACCTACGACCTCAGATACCTCGAGGATACGATAGAGGGGGATATGCCTTACCTTGCGACATATGACATCCACTTCTGGTGGGACACGATGATGGTGTACGAGGGCTTCGCCGACGGGTGGATGGACTTTTCACTGAAGAGTGTTGATCCCGCCTATGTGGAGCTGGCGATGTGGATGCAGAGGGCATGGGGAGAGTTCTGGATAGAAGACATGGTTGAAATCTACGAGAAGTACACTCTGATAAGCGTTCAGGAAGGGAGGTCGCTGGGTGACTACATTGTTGACATGATGAACGAGCTGGAGGACAGGGTTTCGCCCGAGAAAGCGGGAGAGTTATACCAAAAGCGCGTTCCAGTGACACCCCTCAGGGCCCTTGACAGGGGAGCCGTTGCTGGAAAGGTCATCGTAGTTTACGGCACCCAGAATCCAGACCCGAATGGAACCGAATATGACAGGGAGACGGCTGAGATTGTTGCGAATTACCTTGAGACCTTCTACTCCCAGTGGCCAGACGGCGTCGAGGTGATCATTAAGGCCGACGTTAACGTTACCGACGAAGAACTGCGGGAGAACCTTATCCTCATTGGTGGCCCCCTTGCCAACAAGATTGTTGCCGAACTCCAGGACGACTTTCCGTTGCGCTTTGTGAAATACGGAGACGAGTGGGTTTTGGAAAGGTCGGAGCACTGGGACTGGGAGATTGCCTCCTTCATACTCCAAGAGAACGATGCCTATCCAGTCCTTGAGGGGTGGAACGCCAACTACTTCAACGCATCGGTGATAATGGCCATCAGGAACCCGCTCAACCCTGAAAACTACATTGTATGGATAGCTGGAGCAGATCGCTACGGCACGAGACTTTACAAGAATCCAACCTACTACCTCAGCAGCTACGAAATCTTCAATGGAAAAGAGATAGAGATGGGATTCTACGTTCAGCCGCTCGCGTCTTCCTGATTGGGGCTGGTCTCTTCCGCTTTCTGCCCTTCCTTTCCGTTTCCGTTGCTTTTTATGTGCGGCTTGCCGATGGCTATGGTAAATCCCTTGAAGCTGTCATCCTTCCTGTTGAACTCCATGGCTAGTGGAAGGCCATGGTCGTCGTTGAAGACTATTCTCACTATCCTCGCCCGCGAGTGATCGTTCAGGTAGTCCTCTTTCAGCCGCTCGTAGTTGTCTATGGCCTCGTTGATGCTCTCACTGTGCATGTCGTAGATTTCCCTGGCATAGACGCTGTGGCTCTTGATTTCCTCGACAGTCTTCTTCCGGTCCAAGCTACCACACCCTCAGGCTTTGCGCCAGGCTCCGTCGCGGAACTTAAAAACCTTCCTGCGCTCGGCCATTCTGAGGGCTTCCTCAAGTCTGCCTTTTGGAACCTCAATGCCGTGGAGCTCCTTGAAGAGCTCGATGATTTCATCGGTGGTTAAGGACTCCCTCTCCTCGAAAAGGTTGTTAACGAGGTTTATCATATCCTCCACGAAGTTCCAGGGGAAGATTATCCAGGCCCAGTCGATCTCCTCGCCGTAGTAGTCTGGGTTGAAGCGGGAGCCTCTTATCGTAAGCAGTGTTGCTGCCCTAACCTCTGCCGGATTCTGGCTCTCCACGTAATTCTTCGCCAGGGTTAAGCTCTCTCCAGTGTCACTGATGTCGTCCACGATAAGAACATTCTTTCCGCTCATGTCGTAGTTGCTGCCGTACTTGAGTCTTGCCTTTCCGTCCGGAGTGGCTGTAACGCCCCAGTGCTCCACCTTGAGGCTGACGAGATCCTTAACGCCGAGGTAATCGCAGTAAAGCCTTGCCGCAATCCAGCCGCCTCTGGCAAGACCAACTATAACGTCCGGTCTCCAGCCGTCTTCAAGAACCTTCCATGCGCCCTCCTTTGCCCACTTTTCTATATCGTCCCAAGAAGCGAGATAAGCCGGAAACTTCTTCATTGGATTTCCCTTAACGGAGCAAAGGAAAGGTTATATTTAAGCCTTACGCTCAGCGTTTTGACTGGAAGGTGGCAAAAAGAGGCAGAAAAAATCAAACACTAATCCTCTTCCATATTGTTCCTTGTGGCGTGTCCTCAAGCTGTATGCCCAGAGCCTTGAGCTCGTCTCTGATTTTATCCGCCAGAGTGAAGTTGCGCTGCTTCCTGAGCTCCGCCCTTACTGAGACAAGGAGCTCTATGAGTGCCTCCTCATCACCGGCTTTCTGCTCCTTGAAGTAGTCCTCGAAGAGACCGAAGACCTCGCTTACTATCTTGAAGAACTCCAGCGCCTTCCTGAGAACGCTTTCCTTGGGCTTTTCGACCTTCGTGAGGTAGCGGTTAACCGCGTTGGAGACCTCAAAGACGGCCTTGAGGGCCTCGGCCGTGTTGAAGTCGTCGTCCATGGCATCGTAGAACTTCTTTCTTGCTTCCCTGACGGTCTCGTAGAGCTCGAACTCCTCTTCGTCCCATCTGAATGCAACATCGGCCTTCTCCATCGCCACGCGGATGTTTTCGAGGGTGTTGTAGAGCCTCTCAAGGTTGTTCTTGGCGTGCTGGATGCCCTCCTCTGTGTAGTCGAGCGGCGAGCGGTAGTGCTTCTGGAGGACAAAGAAGCGTATGACCTCCGGGCTGTACTTCTGGAGGAGCTCCCTTATCGTCACGAAGTTACCGAGGCTCTTACTCATCTTTTCTCCGGAAACCATCACGAAGCCTGTATGGAGCCAGTACCTGACCCACTCATGGCCGGTGCACGCCTCGCTCTGGGCAATTTCGTTCTCGTGGTGCGGAAAGATGAGGTCGTTCCCGCCACCATGGATGTCAAAGCTCTCGCCGAGATACTTTGTGCTCATCGTGGAGCACTCGATGTGCCAGCCGGGCCTGCCTTCGCCCCAGGGGCTTTCCCATTTAGGTTCTCCGGGCTTGGCCTTCTTCCAGAGGGCGAAGTCTTCAGGATTCTTCTTGCCTTCGCCAGGCTCAACCCTCGCCCCCTTAACTAGCTCTTCAAGCTTTATTCCGCTCAGCTTACCATAGTCCTTGAACTTCCTGACCTCGAAGTATACCCCATCGTTCCCCTCGTAGGCGTAGCCCTTTTCCTGGAGCTTTCTCACGAAGTCTATAATGTCCTGAATGTGCTCCGTAACGCGCGGATAGATATCGGCCGGTTTGACCTTCAAAGCTTTCATATCCTCGAGGAAGTAGCGAAGGAACTTCTCAGCGAGCTCCTTAGGGTCTTCGCCGGTCTCGTTGGCGCGCCTGATAATCTTGTCGTCTATGTCAGTGAAGTTCATGACCATGAGAACGGTATAACCTCTGTGCTCGAGGTAGCGCCTGATGACGTCGAAGGCTATGTAGGTTCTGGCGTGACCGAGGTGGGTGTAATCGTAAACCGTGGGACCGCAGACGTACATCCTGACCTCCCCTTCTCTCAGGGGCCTGAACTCCTCCTTCTGCTTCGTCAAGGTGTTGTACACTCTAATGGCCATCTTTCTCACCACCGGGTGAACTTTGCCGAGGCGTTTTATTAGGTTATCGCCCGGTGGGAAAGCTTAAAAACCAACTCCCTTAATCGGGGTAGGAGCACGAAAAGGAGGTAATGCTCATGGTCAAGGTTCAGAAGGGAGACGTCATAAGGCTTCACTACACCGGTAAGGTCAAAGAAACCGGGGAGATTTTTGACACCACCTATGAGGAGGTTGCCAAAAAGGCCGGTATCTACAACGAGAAGGGCATCTACGGCCCTGTCCCGATAGCGGTCGGAGCTGGCCACGTGCTTAAGGGCCTTGACGAGCAGCTTGAGGGGTTAGAAGTCGGCAAGAAGTACGAGATAATTATCCCGCCCGAGAAAGGCTTTGGAAAGCGCGACCCCAAGCTCATCAAGACATTCACCCTCGGCCAGTTCAGGAGGCAGGGCATCTTCCCGTTCCCCGGAATGCCGGTTGAGATAGAGACCGAGAGCGGCAGGAAGCTCAAGGGCAAGGTCCTCACCGTCAGCGGCGGCAGGGTGAGGGTTGACTTCAACCACCCCTATGCCGGCAAGCACCTCGTCTATGAGGTCGAGGTCGTCGAGAAGATAGAGGACCCGATAGAGAAGGTCAAGGCCCTCATAGAGCTCCGCATGCCAATGGTCAAGCCGGAGGAGGTCATCATCGAGGTCGGTGAGAAAGACGTCAGCGTTGACTTTAGCAATGTCGAGATAGACAGAAACACCCTCGTTCTCGGCGAGATACTCCTTGAGAGCGACCTCAAGTTCATAGGCTACGAGGAAGTCAAGTTCAAGCCAAGCGTCGACGAGCTTCTCAAGCCACCGGAAAAGGAGGAGCAGACCACAGAGCTCGAGGAAGAGGTCAGCGAGCCGCTCATCGAGAAGGCCGAGGAAGAGAAGCCTGCTGAAGAGACCACCGAAACTGAGGGAGTGAAGGCCGAGGAAAGCGAGGAGAAGAAGGAAGAGACTCCCAGGGCTGAGGAGGTCAAGGAGGAGCCAGAGACTAGGAAAGAAGAGCAGGCTGAGGAGAAACCGAAGAAGAAGTCCACCAAGAAGTCCAAAACCACCAGAAAGAGGAGCACCTCAGCCAAGAAGAGGAAAACTACCAAAAAGAAGACCGAGAAGCCAGCCGAGAGTGCCGAGGAGAAGAAGGAAGAGACTGGGTGAGGCCAAAACTTTTATCTTCTTTTCCTAACTTTTCTCCATGGAACTGAAGCGGAACTCCTGGCTTCTCTATGCGCTCTCCCTTGTGTTCATTCTCCTTGTTTGGGGTAGGGGAGACAATGTTTTCGGGTGGGCGGCTTACAACGCGGCTTTTTACGTCGTTCTGCCGTTGGCCGTTGGTTACCTTCTCGGTTTTAAGCCAAGAGAACTCGGCTTTCAACTTGGAAATCGAGAGGGTTACAAGTGGTTTGCCGTTCTATTTTTGCTCTCGATCCCGATAAGCCTGTATGGGACGAGGGTTCCAGAAATGAAAAACTACTATCCAATATTCGCTTACTCCAACTGGATCGACTTTCTCCTCAAGGAGCTTGCTGTTGGTGCGATAATGTTCGCCCACGAGGCCTTCTATCGGGGGATATTGCTCTTCCCGCTGGCGAAGAAAAATGAATGGCTCGCTATACTGGCCCAGGATGTTCCCTACACCTTAGTTCACATCGGAAAGCCCGGTATCGAAATCCTCTACGCATTCTTTGCGGGAATAGTCTTTGCAAAAATGGATTTGAAGGGTAAGAGCTTCCTTCCGAGCTTTCTCCTCCACTGGTTCGGCTCGGTCCTCTTCGACGTCATGTGCATTCTCCTTTGAGCAAGCCTTTTTAAATCCGTCTCGAAGGAATGTTTATGCTCGGAGCCGAGGTGTACTCTCGCGGACGCTTCTGGGAGGTTGACTTCCTCAGGGGGATAGGCATCACTATGATGGTCCTCTCCAACTTCGTCACGGATTTACAGCTCTTCCTGAACTATTCAGGACATCCCTTCTTCTGGAAGGCTTTCGCCTATGCAACGGCATCGATATTCGTCTTCGTCTCCGGCCTCTCCTTCTGGATAAGCTACTCCCGGACGATCAAGAAGAACCCCCGTCCCTACGCCAAGTACTTCAGGAGATTCCTTAAGCTCTTCGGCCTGGGCATGCTGATAACGGTCGTCACGTACCTTTTCCTCGACGGCATGACAATTTACTTTGGGATTCTCCACTTCCTCGGCGTCGCAACGCTCTTAGCGATTCCCTTCTACCGCTTTGGGAAGCTTAATCTCTTGTGGGCGGCCTTCTTCATCTTCGGCTCCCTCTGGGTGAGAAACCTAATCGGCCCTGCGTGGCTTCTTCCCCTCGGAATAACCTTCAAAGGATTTTCTTCCCCGGACTATTTCCCGGTATTTCCCTGGTTTGGGGTTTACCTCCTCGGTCTCACAGCAGGCAGCGTCTTCTATCCGGAGGGAATGAGGAAAAAGGAGTTGAGAATCCCCGCAAACCCTCTCGTTTTAGCCCTCTGCGTGGCCGGCAGGCACACTCTCGGCATATATCTCGTCCATCAGCCCCTGCTGGTTGGTCTCCTCATGCTGATTTACGGCCCTCTTCCCGGGATTTCCCTTTAGCCTCAACCCTTGCCGTTCCGTAGCCGACGAAGAGCACCTTATCCGGGTCCAGAGCCTTCAGCACCTCTGGCCTGTGGGTGATTATGAGGGCGGTGATGCCGGCCTCCCTGATAATCTCGGCCACCTTTTTGGCCACTCTCATGGCCGTGAGCGTATCGAGATGAGCTGCAAACTCGTCCATGAGGAGGAGATTTGGCTTCTCAGCGAGGAGTGAAGCTATCTTTGCCCTTTCCTTCTGACCTGTAGAGAGCTCACCAAACTTTGCGCGGTAGAGAACTGCGTCGCTCAGTCCAGCCCTGTTGAGCACCTCCACAGCCGCGTTGAGGTCTCTAATCTTTCTGTACACATGCTCCAATATGCTCTCGGAGCCAAAGGAAGGCTCGAATTCTCCGGGTATAAGCACGGAAACCTTGACGTTCTCCGGGACGCTGATTTCTCCTTCACTCGGTCTGTACTTTTCCTCCCAGTAGCCCCTCGCCGCTCCGAGGATGAGCCTCAGCAGGGTCGTCTTTCCAGCTCCGCTCGCACCGACTACCGCTATCAGCTCTCCAGGCTTTATCTCAAAGTTAAGGTTCCTCAAAACTGGACGCTGTATAACCCTGTGCCTGACTCCAAAGGCTTTCAGCAGTTCTTGGATCTCCTCAGGTAATCCTTTAACGTCGAGCTCGCTCTCGAAGACCTTGCTGACGTTCTTAAAGACTATCGGGCCGCTCAGAGGCTCGACCTTACCGTAGCTCGGCCTCCACAGGCGACCGTCCTCTGGTACGTAGGGGTCTTTGTGAAGGAAGCGCTCGATGTATTCTTTGGCCTCTTCAGTAAGTGGATAGAAGAGGACAGGCCTTCCGCTTGCCGTCTCCCAGAGGAACTTGAAGCCGACCTTCTCGAAGAAGGGGTTGTAGCGGGCCATCTGCGCTATAGTCTCTACTATGTGTTTCCTCTTTCTCATCTCCGGGACCCTGCGCTCGGCTATCCACTCAAGGGCAGCCCTAACACCCAGCTGGCCCAAGCCATCGGAACGGTAGTCCGGATGAACCACAACACGCGCAATTCTAGCGCCAGCGGTGTTGGTTTCTTTCAAAGCTCTCCACTTAGCCTCTTCCCATAGGAGGGAACGCGCTACCTTTCTTCCGTGATTCCTTTTGAGCTCCTCGTAGAGTTCTTTCATGATCTTCTCTGGCCAGAATGCCGGATGGAACCAGTCCTCGGGAAAGACTTTCTCACGGATGTTCCTTTCAATTTCACCGTTGGGCAACCGTCTGTGCATCAGCGGAATCGGCGGATCAATTCTTACGTAGGCTAAAATCCTGGGCTCGTACTCCTCCCTCTCGACGAGTTCAAGGAGCAGGAAGCGAGAAGCTGGAGTAGAGCCTTTAATCTCGAGAATATGGCTTTCAGTGCCGCAGACTGGGCACTTCTGCTTGGTGTTTGCCTCGAAGATGTGGCCGTTCTCACAGCGCCACAATGCCACCGTTTCCTTCTGGCTGGCGTAGTGATATTGCTCCAGCTCGGCTATGGCTTCGAAGTCGCTCTCGTATTTGGCTTCTCTCGCTCTCAGCTTGTACGTGTAGAGGAGCTCCCCCGTGAGTGGGGAGAAGCGCTTGGCCTCTACCTCCTTCTCCCAGAGGGGCCAGGCCTTTATCTTGTCGCCAGAGTAGAACTTATAGAGCTCATAGTCGTCGAAGTTGAGGACTTTAACGCCGTTCTCCTCTTGTGGCTTTTCCTTTACCTTTATCTCCACTTCATCGCCCGTCAGGAACCACTGGGCAACGTTGCCCGTCATGTAGAGTCTGAACTTTCCTTCCTCAGTTTCAACCTCAAGAATCCCAAACCATCGATGCTTGAAGCGCGGGATTTCGCTCCCGACAACCCGACCCCGAAGAATCATCAGCTATCACCATCGATAATTGGAGAAATGAAATTAATAACTGTTCTCCTTCACCATTAATCCCTTCGTGGCACCACGAGCCATTCTGATCACTGCTCATCTACTGAAGGAAACTCCCTTGTAAGAAGCTTCCACTCCCGATCCTTCCAGACTTCACGGGACATTACTATGAGTATTATCGAATCGGTCACCAAGGCATAATCTTTGAGATTCAAAACCTAAAAACCTGCTGAAAGCTGTTCTTGATAGCGAGATACTCTATGCAGTCTATCAGAACGACCTCGGGTGTTTCGTTTTCTTTGATCTTAACATCCTCTGGTTCTTCGCACCTGTTGTAGAAGGAAACAGTGGTGACACTTAGGAACTATAAACTTTTACAATTGGATCGTGCTAACCTACAAATTTGCCAACTACTTACGAATGATTTTTGTCATTTCTACAGACTGGCAAATGTTGCAATGATGTTAGTACAGAAATTAAAAAATAAAAAACTACAAACTATATCACAGCTTTTTCATCAAGTTCGCCATCTCCAAAGCTGCCATCGCATACTCAAACCCTTTATTGCTCTTTATTCCAGCCCTGTTCAATCCTTGAAGCTCGTCCTCAACGGCTATGACACCGAAGATAACTGGAACACCAGTGATCAGGCCAGCTTGGGCGACCCCCTTGGATACTTCGTTGGCAACGAGATCGAAGTGCTTAGTCTCACCTCTAACAACAACACCTAAAGCCAAAATGGCATCGTATTTTCCACTCTCGGCGAGCTTTTTGGCTATAATTGGGATCTCAAAGGATCCTGGAACCTTGAAGACGTCCACTCTTTCCACACCGTGCCTCTCGAAGCAGTCTATGGCTCCGCTCAGTAGTTCATCCGTCAAGAGGTCGTTGAACCTGGCAACAACTATCGCCATGCTGAGGCCATCTCCCTTAAATTCGCCCTCAAACACCCTAACCTCCAATACCATCACCTCCGTTTGTTACTTCGGTAATTGCATAATGACGTGATTACATGATCCTGAATTAATCAAACTTCAAAAGGAAGCTTGTGGCCAAGCTTCTCGGCTTTGATCCTTAGGTAGGGTCTGTTGTGCTCGGTAACCTCACCCGGGGCGGGAATCATTTCAACTACCTCAATTCCGAGCTCCTCCAGCGCTCTTGCTTTAGTAGGGTTGTTGGTTATGAGTCTCACCTTCGAGACGCCTAATGCTCTAAGCATCTGGAAGGCCGCCTCGTAAGTCCTCTCGTCCCCCTTATGCCCCAAAGCTTCGTTGGCTTGGACTGTATCGAGTCCCTTATCCTGAAGCTCATAGGCCTTTATTTTCTCCTTTAACCCTATACCACGCCCCTCTTGATCCATGTAAAGCAGAATTCCCCCTTCTTGGGCTATCATCCGCAGGACGTTGCTCAGCTGGCTCCCACAGTCACATTTGAGCGACGCCAATGTGTCGCCGGTTAGACACTTGGAATGTATCCTCACGAGTGGCACTTCACTATAGGGTTCCTTAACTATTGCCACGTGTTCCTTGAAATCTAGCTCGTTTTCAAAGCTTATTATTCTGAACTCCCCATAGCGCGTCGGCAGTCTCGCGTTGGCATAAACACTCACCAGTTGCTTTCTCCTGACAAACTCCCTCCAGACGTCGTCCGTCGTGAGGACAGGAAGATCATGCTCCTTAGCGAACTTCAGTACGTAATCATGGTCGTGACTGTCTCCTTCTCCGTTGAGAATCTCCACTATTAGGGCATAGCGTTTGAAGCCGAGTATCTCCATCAGCTCCAATGAGCTCTCCGTGTGGCCTCTTCTCCAGTTAAGACCTACTCCCCCTAAGAGATGCAGGTGGCCGGGATAGCGGAAGTGCTCGACTTCCAGTCCCTCCGCTATCTTTCTAGCCGTTAAAGCCCTCTCCTCGGCTGTTATACCAGTGAACGTCTCCTCGTAGTCAACTGGAATCAGGAAGTTCGTCTCTCCTCCCTTGCTCGGTAGTGGAAAGAAGCCCCTTTTTAAGGCCTGTTCCAGATCTATCGTCAGACAGAGAAGACCTTTCATAGAAAGCATGAAGTTCACAACCTCTGAATTAGCTAATTCTGCTGGATAAACTAAATCAGCTTCAAACTCCCTCCTATTGTCTACAAGGACAGCGGGTTTTCCATCAATGATTGCCCTCCTGATGCTTTCCCAGTCCGGTTTCATCCTTTCACCTCCTGGATTCTCCTCACGTATCTAGCTAGAACATCTATCTCATAGTTGACTTCATCACCTGGCCTCAGCGAGCCGAGATTGGTTTTCTTCAGCGTGTAGGGTATCACCTGAACCCAGAAACGTGTAGGCTCAACCTTAGCAACCGTCAGGGAGACACCGTTAATGGCTATGCTCCCCTTCTCAGCCACTCCCCACCGCTCGGGGGGCATCTCGAAGGCCATCCATGCCGTGTTTTTGCTTTTCCTCGATGCCAGAAATCTCAGCGTGCCGTCCACGTGGCCAGTAACTATGTGTCCATTAAGCCTTTCGCCCACCTTCATAGCCCGCTCAAGGTTCACAAACTTTGCCCTAGTCAGATTGGTTCTCTTCCGAGTTTCTTCGCCGACGTCGAAGGTGGCTATCCTTCCGTCAAAGCTTATGACCGTCAGGCAGGCCCCATTTACTGCCACACTAGCTCCCGGCGTAACCTTGAAAGGGACTTCGACATGGAGCCTTCCAGCAGAGTATCTCGCCTTGCCTATGGCCTCAATAATGCCGCTGAACACCACAATCACCCGGGTAAGCTGTAACAAGGAGGCTCTCACCGAGCTTCTCGATTGATTCTATCTCTAACACCGGTGCCTCGTTGGCTTCTTTCACGCTGAGGCACTCGAAAGGCTTTATTCCCCTCCCAAAGAGCTTTGGCCCATAGAAGATGTAGAACTTGTCGGCATAGCTCAAGAACTGGCAGGCTATTCTTCCACCTTCAATCAAGACGCTGTCTATCCCCATCTCGCCGAGCTTTCTAAGAATTCTTTCAGGATCGGTTTCCTCGACAATAGTGGCGTTTACTTCTCCAAACGCTTCCGGATTTTCTGTGAAGATTATTACGTTTCCATCATTGAAGAGACGGAAACGTCTACCGCCGCTCAGCTCCTCACCGATAAGGCCGTGTCTGTCGAGGATAACCTTGTATTTTGGGGGACATTCAGGAAGGCGACAGTTGAGCTTCGGGTTGTCCCTAAGAATCGTTCCGGCTCCAACCATGATTGCCATGTGCCTTCTCCTGAGCTCCTGAACCTTTTGCCTCGCCTTATCTCCTGTTATCCACTGAGAAGAGAAGCTTTCTGTAGCAATAAAACCGTCGAGAGTTAGGGCGAGCTTTATTGAAACGAATGGTATCTTGGTAGTTATATATTTGATGAAAATCTCATTCAGCTTTTTCGCCTCTTCCTCAAGGATGCCGACATCAACTTCTATGCCTGCTCTCTGCATCTTTTCAATGCCCCTGCCCGCGACAAGTGAGTGAGGATCCTTCATTGCCACGACCACTCGTTTAAAGCCTTCAGCGATTATTCTATCGGCACATGGTGGCTGCTTTCCCCAGTGAGAGCACGGTTCGAGCGTTACATACAATGTTGCTCCCCTAGTGTCGTGTCCCCGATCCTTGGCGTCCTCGATAGCGTTAATTTCGGCATGCTTTTCCCCAAACTTCCTGTGCCATCCAACACCTATTACCTCACCATCTTTGACTATGACTGCCCCAACCATTGGATTAGGGTTTACCCAGCCCTCTCCGCGCTTTGCCAGCTCCAGCGCGAGATGCATAAACTTCTTGTCTTCGTCCATCATGTTTCAGAAAATTGTTCCATAATTTTTAAGAATTTGTTCCAAAATTGGAATAACAGAATCTTTTTATTGTCTCATTCATAGCGTTAAAGCGGTGATTTCCATGGATGACCCTTACATGTGGATGGAGGACCTCCAGGACGAGCGTGTTCTCAAGCTGGTTGAGGAAGAGAACAAACGCTTTAGGGAGTTTATTGGAGAGCTGAGCGACGAACTGTTTCCGGAGGTCTGGGAGTACTACTCGATGCCAACCCTCTACGGGGCGAAGCTAACCGAAAAGGGCATCATAGTGATGTTCAAGGAGAGGGACAGGCAGATAATTAAGTGGCTCGGCGGAAAAATTCTAGTTGACTCCAAGAGGCTTGAGGAGGAGCTTGGCGACGAGGTTCTCCTTCAGGGGTTCACAGCAGACGATGCTGGGAAACGCCTCGCCTACAGCTTTTCCATCGGAGGCGCCGACGAGGGGATAACAAGGATCATAGACCTTGAAACTGGAGAGCTCATCGACGAGATGAAGCCCTCGGTCTGGAACGTTGCTTTCCTGGAAAACGGCTACTACTTCGGCAGGTTCTACCGCCACGACGAGACACCCGATGGCGTTAAGGCTCCAGCCGTGAGGCTCTTCTGGAAGGATGAGGGCGGAGAGAAGATGGTCTTCGGCGAGGGGCTTAGCTCCGGCTACTTCATCGGGCTGAGGGAGAGCACCGACGGAAAGTGGGCGATGGTAGTTGTGACCTTTGGCTGGAACAAGGCTGAGATATACCTCGGCCCCATAGAGGAGCCCGAAAAGTGGGAGAAGGTCTACTCGGCCGAGGTTCCGGCACAGCCGATAGAAGTTGTCGATGGAAAGGTCTACATTCTCACGAAGGAAGGAAAGGGCCTCGGAAAGGTCATCGCAATCGAAGACGGCGAAATCGAGGAGGTTATCCCCGAGGATGAGTTCCCGCTGGAGTGGGCAGTAATAGTGGGCAACAGAATTCTAGCCGGCAGGCTCGTCCATGCCAGTCACAGACTTGAGGTCTACTCACTTGATGGCAAGAAGCTTGACGAGATTACCTTCGACCTGCCCGGAAGCCTCTATCCACTCGACGCCGATGGCAAGAAGGTTATCCTTCGATACGAGAGCTTCACCATCCCCTACAGGCTCTACGAGTTTGACGGGGAGCTGAAGCTTCTCGACGAGAGGAAGATTGAAGGAGACTTTCAGGTGAGCGAGGACTTTGCGATCTCAAAGGACGGAACGAGAATCCACTACTTCATTGTAAAAGGAGAGAAAGACGAGAAGAAGGCCTGGGTCTTTGGCTACGGCGGCTTCAACATTGCCTTAACTCCGAGGTTCTTCCCGCAGGTGATTCCGTTCATACGGCGCGGCGGAACCTTTGTGATGGCTAACCTTAGAGGAGGTAGTGAATACGGTGAAGAGTGGCACCGCGCCGGAATGAGAGAAAACAAGCAGAACGTCTTCGACGACTTCATAGCCGTTCTCGGTAAGCTTAAGGCCGAGGGCTACAAGGTTGCCGCCTGGGGCAGGAGCAATGGTGGACTGCTCGTCTCAGCGACGCTCGTCCAGCGGCCGGACGTCATGGACGCGGCTCTGATAGGCTACCCCGTCATCGACATGTTCCGCTTCCACAAGCTCTACATCGGCAGCGTTTGGGTTCCTGAGTACGGCAACCCCGACGATCCGAAGGACAGGGAGTTCCTGCTCAAATACTCGCCCTACCATAACGTTAAAGAGCAAAAATATCCACCAACGCTCCTCTACACTGGCTTATATGATGACAGGGTTCATCCAGCACACGCCCTCAAGTTTTTCATGAAGCTAAGAGCGGTCAGCGCGCCGGTTTATCTGCGCGTGGAAACTAAGAGCGGCCACATGGGTGCTTCGCCTGAGACGAGGGCAAGAGAATTGACTGACCTGCTGGCGTTTGTTGTTGAGACTCTCGAGGCTTAGTCCTCTCCCCTAATTTTCAATGTGTAACTCTCAACTAATACTCCAAGCAGAAGCCAGAATCTGCCAGAGCTCGAAAAGTTCTTATATTTCCGGGGACTAGAATATACCCGGGGCAGAAACATGGAGAGCGCAAGGATATCAACGGGCATTCCTGGTCTCGATGCGATGCTCAACGGTGGCCTAATCCCGGGAAGGACTTATCTAGTCAAGGGAGCTCCCGGAACTGGGAAAACAACGCTCGCGATGCACTTTGCTATGGCAGGCATTGCCAACGGGGAGAACGTTCTCTATGTGACCTTAGAGGAGCCAGCAGATAACCTCAGGGCGGACATGACCAAGATGGGATTTAACCTCCGCGATCCTAGGTTCACCCTGATAGACGCAACTCCTGCGGCTGAGAGATACGTTCTCGTGGACGACTTCTTTGAGTCCTTCGCTAAGAACATAGAGAGAATGACGGAGGCCATAAAGCAGCAGCTCCGCACGAGGCACTACACCCGAATAATTCTCGATCCCATAACCATGCTCAAGCTGACAGCAACGAAGGAGATAGAGTACAGGAGGGCTTTCCTGGCCTTCATAAAGACGATGATGAGGATGAAAACGACCGTTCTGCTGACATCGGAGCTCCAGAGAACGGACATCGAGGAGTACCTTGTGAGTGGCGTGATAGAGCTGGAGGCCTTCGAAATCGACGGAAGGCTCTCCAGGGGCATCAAGATAACCAAATTTAGAGGGAGCGGCTTCGACGGAACCATCAGACCGTATGAAATTACTGACAGAGGGATAGTGATCTACAACGATCGCGTGGTTTCTTTACCCTGATGCTTCTATCATCGCCATTATCTTTCTGTGCAGCTGCTTGATGAGTTCCCTTCTGTCTTCCATCAGAACGACGTCGCTGGAACCTATAACTTCGAGGTTGAAGGCGAATGGACTTGGCAGCTCGTTGTGCTCGATTACAACCCTAACTTTCCCATCGCGAACCCAGCTCAGGAACTGCTCCGCGCTCTCAACGTCCATTTTGTCCTCCATTATCTCGCGGTAGACCTCCTTCAGGAGCGGGAAGTCGGGGTAGTTCTCCTTGAGCACTTTGAGGAGAGCAACGGCCATCATCTGCTGCCTGCCGAGCCTCTTGCTCCTCCCGATATAGCGCCTTAAAATGAGCAGTCCACGGTTGGCCACGTGTCTAAACCTTCTCTTCAGCAGTTCGGTATTGTCAAGGGCCTTTTTGAGAGTCCCCCTCAAATCCCCAATCTCGAAGAGCGCCCGTATTTCTTCCTCGTTCAACCTCTTCTCCGGCGGGAGGAGAAGGGCAAAGCCGTTGTCGTTTATCGCTATTCCAACGTTGCAGTTCTTCCACTGGCTGACTATGTAGGCAAAGGCTCTGCTTAAGGCATCGTTTGCTCGCCTGCCGATGAGCGTATGGAAGAAATAGCGGTTCCTCTTCTCACCAAGGACCTCTTCAACGAGAACCGTGCTGTCGTCCGGAATCACCGAATAGCGCGCCTGCTCGCGGAAGTAGGATAAAATTGCTCTCGCGGCGCGCTCGTCTATGCCGTATTTCTTCGTGAGAAGCGACTTTGCGCTCTCCTTGTCTAGAAGGTTCTTAACTTCCCTCCTAAACCTCTGAACGTCCAGGGCAAGGTCAAAGCTCAGCGGAAGCATCTCTGAGAACCAGGCAGGTATGGTTGGCTTCGCACCCTCGCGCGGGATAACGTAGATCTTGTTGCCCCTGCTCTTGATGAACTCGTAGGTCCTTCCGGCGAGAACGAAGATGTCTCCTGGCATGAGCCTCTCGGCGAACTCCTCTTCAACCGTCCCGATGAGCTTTTTGTCCATAGTGTAAACCTTTATCTTTGCCTCGTCAGGAATTGTCCCGACGTTCATGTAGTAGATGGCCCTCGTCATCTTGCCGCGCCTGCCGAATTTTCCGTCCTCCAGCCATATCTTGGCATAGACCTTCTTCTCCTCGAGGCCGGCGTATTCTCCCGCCAGATACTTCAGCACGCTCATGAAGTCCTCGTAAGGCAGGTCGTGGAAGGGGTAAGCTCTTCTCACGAGCTTGTATGCCTCATCGACCTCCCAGACCTGGTTCAGTGCCATTCCGAGCAAATGCTGAACCAGAACATCGAGTGGATTCCTCGGAATTCTAACCCTGTTGAGCCTCCTGTTGCGGGCGTTGTGCGCCAAAACGGTAACCTCAACCAAATCGTCCCTGTCGAGGGCCAAAATGATACCTTTGCTCACGTCGTGCAACCTGTGACCGGCCCTTCCAATCCTTTGCAATGCTCTATTGACGCTCTTTGGCGAACCGATGAGGATAACCAAATCTATTGTACCGATGTCAATTCCTAACTCCAGACTCGTTGAGCTGTTTTTTGAGACGAAACCATTTACCACGTAGTTGCCCGTTTCCGAGTTTAGAATCCCGTAGGCTTCCTTTATGAACACGGGTTCTATTGATTCTATCCTATCAAAGAAAACGTCCCCTTCCGCGAGCTCCTTCAGTCTCTGAATCTCGGCGAGTACATCAGACATTTCTCGCTCCTTTGCCACCATCTCATAGAAGTCGAGCAACCTTACCAAGTTTCTCCTGCTGATTTCCCTCGTGCCAAGTTCGACTTTCATGGGGTTGTAGATCCCCATCTTCTGGAGCCGGTAGGAGCTTATGCCCAGGGTCTCTCGTATCTCTCTAAGCTTTTTGCCGAGGTTTGGGATAACATCTCTGTTTGAGTAACCTGTGGATAAACCCTTTATTTTTCTCAAGTTTGGACGCCAAGGTTCTATCAGCTCCCCGAACGTCCTAAGGTAATCCCCTCCAAGAACAGCAACCGTGTAGCTGGTGCCTTTCTTGGGTACGGTCCTTCCCCTAAAGAACTGCTCTTCATCGTAATCCTGACTGCGGAGTGAGGAAACTATCCCAAGCTGGAGTAGCAGGTTGCGTATTCCCTCGGCGAACTCCGGATTAAATGTGACGAAGCCCGCAGAATATATCCGCCCTCCCTTAACTTCGAGGTAGCCATCCCCATCAAAGTATCCTGAGAGAAACTGGATTTTATGCTTCATTGGAAGACGGTAGAGTATCTCTGGAAAAACTCCAAACTTCGATTTTTTGTTTTTGCCGACAAGCCCGCTGAAAAGGTGAAGCAAGACGTTAAAGGATAGCTCCAAAGCGTAGGTGCTCTCGTTCTGCCTTCTAATGTGTCCATCTATTCCGAATTCCTGCTTGGCGAGTTCTGCGTAGCGTTTGAGCATCTCCAGGTCGCCAGAGAACAGAGTTACCGTGCCCCCCTTCCACGAACCGTCAGCAAGCCAGAAACCGAGCAACCGCGCCATTCCCGGTGTGAACTTCTTGGATAGTTTATAGCTGTTCTTGTCGGAGGTTATCCTTTCCACGTCGTCTTCTTCTATGGTCATGTCAACTTCACTGAGAATCAGCTTTAATCTCTCCCAGCTGAAGGGGTACTCCCCCCGGAGTTGTTTCGATAAGTGACTCTCGCCCATGTTCCATCTTTTTGCGAAGGCCTTAATCGAGCCGAATTTGGCTTGAATATTCCTCTTTAGCTCCCTTAGGAATTCAGCCCGGAGATGCAGATAGGCAGAACCAGGAAGAACTTCAAAGATTGGCACTTCTTTCTCTGGACTCGGTAGTCTACGGAGAACTCCAACGTAATCACCCGGCTTGAGTTCTCCCGCCTCAACCCAAGTTAATCTTCCGTCTTTCACGGTGAGGAACTTGTGCCCGAGCGTTGCCTCGACTTCAAAGCCCAATCTCGTTCTGATTTTAACGCCCTTTGTGTTATATTCAATCTTGTGGGTTCCATCAAACCCCACAAAACGACTCCTTGTTTCTTCGACTCCCACAATAGCCGTTTTTTCTCCAAGTCTATCAATTCTCCTTGTTCCTTCAGCAGTGAAAATCTTAGAATGGCCAGGAACGCAGACAACAGCCTTTAGCTCACCCCTCTTTAGCTTCTCCTCGACGTCCAGACGAACCTCTCGCGAAAGGCTTGAGTGGTGAGCCTCTATCAGCCCCTCAAACTCAGGATAGCGCTTCTTCAGGTTGAAGGCCACTCTCTCAGCACCGCTCCTAGTGTTGGTGAAGATTAGCGTCGTCCTGTGTTCCCTTATCAGCTCGGCCAGGCGTTTATAGAGGGCGTCGCTCAGGGTTCCAGCGTCAGTGTAAATCAAATCCTCGACGACGCTCTCAACCCATATTCTGGTCTCTTTGGCGAAGCTGACGTCAACTATTAGGCCAGGTCTCGGTTTGCCCTCATCATCGAAGCCGAAAACGAACTTGGCGACCTCCTCGAGGGGGTGAATTGTAGCGCTCAAGCCTATCCTGACGAATTCACTCTCGGCGAGATTTGCCAGGCGTTCAATGCTCAATGCTAGGTGAGAACCGCGCTTGTTCTCAGCCAGAGCGTGAACCTCATCGATGATGAGGTACTTTACAGTTCTCAGCCTCTCGCGGAACTTCGGCGCGTTGAGCGCTATGGCGAGGCTTTCTGGAGTGGTTATGAGTATGTGGGGTGGTTTTCTCACCATCTTGCTCTTCTCGTAGCTCGAGGTGTCGCTCGTCCTTATGCCGACCCTTATCTCCGGCAGCTCGTAGCCGAGCTCTTTTGCCACTTCCTTTATCTCCGCCAATGGTCCCTCAAGATTGCGCTTTATGTCGTTGTTGAGTGCTCTCAGCGGCGAGACGTAAAGAACGTAGATTTTATCATCCAGCTTCCCCTCCTTCCCCAAAAGAATAAGCTCATTTATTGCCGCGAGAAAAGCAGAGAGAGTCTTTCCAGAACCGGTCGGCGATGAGATGAGAACATTCTCTCCCTTGTGGATCTCAATAACCGCATATCGCTGGGGCGGAGTGAAGGTGCCGAACTTCCGCTTAAACCACTCCCTAACCGGCTCGCTCAGTATCTCGAATATCTCCTCGTCCGCGTATTCTCTCTCGGCGTACCTTATCCTTTCCTCACTCATCGGCCGACCATTTGCTTTTGGATTTTTAAACTATTCGGTTGGCTTAACAAACTTTTTAAGTGCTTATGATGAACCCCAATTGGGTGAGAAGATGGAAGTGCTCAAAAAGGTTCTTGAGGAGTTCAACCGGCTCCACGGCAGCGAAGCCCAGGCCAGGCTCGTGGGAGTCAATGGCGATGAGGTCGTCATTGAGTTCGAGGGCTCGTTCTGCGCAACCTGCGGGCTCTACGACTACTTCGACGACATCAAGTGGGAAGCCCTCGACTTTGGGCTGGAGCTTGAGCCCGCCGAGGTCTTGGAGGCTGAAGAGGACGAATTCGAGCACGGACGGTACGTTGTGAAGTACAGGCTTGCAGGCAAAAGTTAAAAGCGCCCCCTCGATTCTTCCACCATGGACTTCCCCCTCTTGGCCCTTGCGGTAATCCTTGCTTGGGACGGCTACTTTTTCGTTAATTACATAATTAGCCTTTTCAGCAATTACAGAATTCGGGAATGGACGCCGAAGGTTAGCCTAATAATCCCTGCCTACAACGAGGGAGAAAGGATCTTGAGGGCCATAAAATCGGCTCTTGCTCAGGATTACCCGGATTTTGAGGTCATAGTTGTTGATGATGGAAGCGAGGATGACACATACGAGATTGCGAGCTCTATTAAGGATCCAAGGCTCAGAATTTACAGAAAAGAACACGGCGGGAAGGCGAAAGCCCTCAATTTCGGCCTTGCGAAGGCGAGCGGTGAGATAATAGCCACCACCGACGCCGACAGCGAGCTCGATAAAAATGCCCTGAAGGGGCTGGTGAGGCGCTTCCACTCTGATGAGATCCTCGGCGTGGGCGGCCAGGTACGGATTATGGGCTCTTCCTTTCTCGAGAGGGCTCAAGATATTGAGCACCTGAGGATTGCAATGTTCCGACGCGCTAAAGAGCTCGACGACCTGAGCCTCGCTCCCGGGCCCATAGCGGCCTTCAGGAGGGAAGCACTTGAGAGAATTGGCGGTTTTGTTGAGGACATAGTCGAGGACTATGCCACGACCAAAGCCATCAAAAAGCTCGGAAAGGTCGTCTACGCCCCAATGGCCAAGGTCTACACCGAGATGCCTAAGACTCTCTCCAAACTCTGGCGCCAGAGGAAGCGCTGGTTCCTCGGCGATCTGAAGAACCTCGGCGGCGGCTTCACCAAGGATTGGGCGTTCCTGCTGTTTTCCGACTTCGTGGCATTTCTTGATGTTATCCTTCCTCCTCTCCTCTTGGTTCTTGGTCGCTTTGAGCTCTTTGCATTTTGGTATGGCTTTGAGGTCATCACGATGCTCGTTCCGACGTTTGTTGAGGGTGGCTCGTTCTTTAATGCCCTGTTCTTCCCGTTTATAGTCTGGTTCTGGGCGCTGTTCTACCTCACACTCCACGTTTACGGCTATGTTAGACTACTCCTGGGCAGGCTTTGAGAGTGCCTGCTCTCATCCCCATGCGAAACCTTTTTAAATGCTCACTTATGTGCTACATAGACTATATAGACTATGTGTTAACCAATAGACTAAATAGGCGTGATTACGATGATGCTCATAACCGCTGCCCTTTTCATGGCCTGGGCAATAGGTGCGAACGACAGTGCAAAGGCAGTTGGGACCGCCGTGGGTTCGGGAGTTATTGGATTCAAGCGGGCCGTGCTGCTCATTGGAATATTTACGACTTTGGGTGCCCTCCTTGGTGGTTCGGGCGTTTCAGGAACGGTGAGCGGGTTAGCCGAAGGTATGGGAGCCCCGACGCTTGGTTTAGTACTCTTCAGCGCAGCGGTAGCAGTTACAATCGCGAGCCTCTGGGGAAAGCCCATCTCAACCACACAGTCCCTCATCGGAGCTTTAACAGGTGCCTCCCTTGCGCTTGGCCTGTCTGTCGACTGGGGAACGCTTGGAAGGATAACCCTCGCATGGGTTCTCTCCCCCATCCTGGCGGCCCTTACGGCCATAGTCGTCTATCGTCTCTACTCTCCGGTGTTGAAGAGGATAAAGTGCCTCAAAAACCTGGAGCTGACCCAGAGGTGGTTGATATTTACGGCGGCTTCTTTCTCAGCTTTCAACCTCGGTGCAAACGAACTCTCCAACGTGGCAGGTATACTAGAAAGCTTGGGCTTCGATGGGCCGTTCAAGGTCGTCCTTGCCCTCATGCTTGCCATTGGCGCACTGACCTTCAGCTATGAGGTCATGATGACGGTTGGAAGGGACCTCTCCCCTCTTGGACCGACTTCGGCTTTCTCATCGCAGTTGGGGGCTTCTTTAGCGGTCAGCGCCGCTAACCTGCTGGGCCTCCCGGTCAGCTCTGGTCAGGCAATAATAGGCGCCATAAGCGGGCTTAGTGCTTACAAGGGTGAGCATGTAAATGTCAGGGTTCTCCTTGGAATAGTCAGGGGGTGGATTCTCGGTCCTCTGGCTGCTGGTGGGCTGGCATACCTGCTCGTTGGCCTATTAGCTTAGGCTTTTAAACCGACCGCCGAAGGTTCTTGAGGTGTTGCGAGATGGTCGAGTTTAAGTTTGAGGTAAAGGCGAGAGACGCCGCTGGTAGGATTGGAAAGCTTGAAGTTAACGGGAAGAAGATAGAAACGCCTGCCATAATGCCAGTCATCAACCCGAAGCAGCTCACAGTGACGCCGAAGGAACTGAAGGAGATGGGCTTCGGCATAATAATCACCAACTCCTACATCATTTACAAGACACCCGAGCTTAGAGAGAAAGCCCTTGAGGTCGGCATTCACAGGCTCCTTGACTACGACGGCATCATCGAGGTCGATTCCGGCTCCTTCCAGCTCATGCGCTACGGCGGCGTTGACGTTACCAACAGGGAGATAGTCGAGTTCCAGGAGAGGATTGGTGTCGACATCGGGACTTTCCTTGACATCCCCACGCCCCCGGATGCTCCAAGGGAGAAGGCAGAGGAAGATCTCAGGATAACCCTCGAGCGCGCGAAGGAGGCCGAGGAGATAAAGGGGATAGCGATGAACGCGGCGGTTCAGGGCTCAACGTATCCGGACCTGAGAACATATGCCGCCAGAAAGCTCAGCGAGATGAACTTCGAGATTCATCCTATTGGCGCTGTCGTGCCGCTGATGGAGAGCTACCGCTACAGGGATTTGGTTGATGTGGTCATAGCCTCCAAGCAGGGCTTGAGGTCCGACAGACCGGTTCACCTCTTCGGCGCTGGCCACCCGATGATATTCGCTTTAGCTGTGGCGATGGGGATAGACCTCTTTGACTCGGCGAGCTATGCCCTCTACGCCAAGGACGACCGCTACCTGACGCCAGAAGGGACGAAGCACCTGAGTGAGCTCGAGTACTTCCCGTGCTCCTGTCCAGTGTGTAGCCGCTACACCCCTCGGGAGCTCCGCGAGATGCCGAAGGAAGAGCGCACGAGGCTTCTTGCTCTCCACAACCTCTGGGTAATCAGGGAGGAGCTCAACCGCGTGAAGCAGGCCATCAAGGAGGGCGAACTCTGGAGGTTAGTTGACGAGAGGGCGCGCTCACATCCGAAGCTCTACGCGGCCTACAAGCGCCTCCTCGAGTATCAAGACTACCTCGAAAAGAACGAGCCGATAACCAAGGCGAGCGCCTTCTTCAAGGTGAGCGAAGAATCCTTGAAGTGGCCGATAGTCCAGAGGGCCAAAGCGAGGGCAGAGCGCGTTAAGGCGAAGTTCCCTGAAACAATCAACCATCCGATATTCGGGGAGATTCCCAAGTATTTAAGCCTCAGCTACCCCTTTGCCCAGAGTGAGGGCGAGGAGGACTTTACGATAGAGAAGCCAGGGAAGCGTGAGGTCAGGAACTACGTTATGGCTGTAGCCGAGTACCAGTTCGGAGAGGGTACTAGGGAGGCCTTTAAGGACGCCTTTGTCGAGCTGTCGAGGAAGACGGGGATGCCAAGACAGATCAAGGCAAAGGGCAAGCACCTCGCAACCTTCAGAGCGGAGGATGGGCTTTTAACGCTCGGTATCGAAGGTGCTAAGAGGCTCCACGAAATCCTGCCGTTCCCGAGGATGCGCGTGGTGGTCGATGAGGACGCCGAACCCTTCGCGAGGAAGGGCAAGAACGTCTTCGCGAAGTTCGTGATTGATGCTGACGAGAACATAAGGCCATACGACGAGGTTCTTATCGTGAACAGAAACGATGAGCTCCTGGCAACCGGGCAGACACTGCTGAACGGAAGGGAGCTCAAGCTCTTCCAGAGCGGTCTGGCCGTGAAGGTCAGGAGAGGAGTTGAGAAGTAGCTTCGAAAATTTTATAACCTTCCCCCTTTTCTTTACTCTGGGCGGGCCCGTGGTCTAGATGGTTATGACGCCACCCTTACAAGGTGGAGGTCCGGGGTTCGAATCCCCGCGGGCCCACCATAAGAAACTTTTGCCAAACAAAAGTTTGATCAAAGATTCTGTTGAACTGAAAATTTTGAAAAAGCAGGGCTTATTGTTTAGTGAGACTTTCTTCTACACTTCTCGGAGGGTTAATTGCCCTTATCCCCGATAATTTGCCTGCTCAAAGTTTGATCATATCGCCTCTAAACTCAATAGTTCTTATATCAGTTTCTCTGCAATTCTGTGCTTGTTGCTGGTACTCTATAAGTGCCAAGATAAAATGAAACTTAACTGTTTAAAGAATAGTAAAAATAGAGGTTTTATAATTCTCTCTCTACCCACTGTGGAGGGAATTCGGGAACATGCGCTCCAATCATCCGTTTGAGATCATCAATTATCTGTTTTTCATATTCTATGAGAGTAGAAAGGTCTCCAGTTTCTATTGAATTATTAACTGCTTGTATAAATGCACTTGTTATACGTGGTCTCATATTGCGAGCCCCGACTAGGTTTTTGTGCTCCCTAAATATTTTGAACAACTCCAGAATGAATTCTAATGTTATAATTCCCATCTCTATATCAGTGCCAAGATTAGATATTTCCTTTCTTGCTGGAAGATTAAGAGATTCCGTCTGTAGTTTTGAACTGCTAATAATAAACACACCCTTTTTTGTTATTCTGACATTACCCAAGTTCATTTTCTGGAGATATCCTTCGAGATATTCCCACATCTTCCGTATCTCGTCTCGCTCTAGGCGTTTGTGCTGTTTAGAATCAATGACATAAGTATGGACTATTGGAGTATCCCTGTCCTCCACCCAGAGTATTAGTATCCCGTCAGGTTCAGCTTCATTATAGATATATCCTTTGGGAATGAAACTACCATAAAGATATTTCAATACAATGCCCAGGTGTTCTTCAACTTTTTCTCCTGATAGTGTATCTAACTGGTTGCTTAATAAACGATAAGATACCGTAGCTTCATTTTCTATGAGTTCTGAATAGTAATAGTCTAAATACTCCAAAGTTTTGATATAAATCTCGAACACAGCATCCTCTTTATTGTTCTCTAATAAGCTTTTGAGGACTTTATATAGATCTAGGTTGTCTAAAAATACATACGTCAATCGTTGATATCTGCTTTTTTTAGTACTTTTTGCTTGGTTGCTTAATGGAATCACGATAGTTATGAAAAATTGATAGCTTCCACCTTTTGGATAATCCCACCGTCTGACTCCCTGGAGAACTATGGACTTGTCCTCTGTTTTATACTCTATATTAAAGATTTTAAACTCCTCATTTATTCCAAAACTATTAGTGAATGAGAATGTTTTCCCTTTAACTTTGTGGAGCTCATTTTCTAGAAGTGTTCCAAATTTATCCGTTGATATCCGATAGGACTTTTTGGTTTTTGATATAATCTTCTGTTCTTTAAGCTTGTTGAGAACGATATCATCACTGGATAATTTTTCTAAGATCTTGTAATATCTTACCCTATTCTGCTTGTCAAGGATCATTTTATTAAAGTAGTACGAGACTGGAGCTTCGTAAGGACTATTTAATTTTATCCCACTTCTTTCCAGTATTCCAATGATTTTTTTCTTGTCACTCTCTGGAACATCATGCTCAAATGATATCTTTATTTCAAAGATGTATTTTCTTTGATTAGTCTTCTCGTCAAGGCCCTCTATTTTCGCTTTTGATCTCACGAGAGTCAAAGTGAACAAAATTGGAGATTCTTTTTGCCGATATTCTAAATGAACTTCTCTTAACTTCAAAATATCCTCAGGATTATGTAATAATTTGTCAATATTAAACCGGGTAATAGGTACATACATGTCACTCCATGCATTTATTTTCACAGTGTAGGGATATCCTGAAAGTTTTATTTTAGTCACATATATGCCTTCATTACTCAACTTCTCAAAGATCTCTGCGGGAGAGTTATTAAAAACCTCAGCTTCATTGATAATTTTTGTGATATCCTGTGCAAAGTGTTTATATGCTCTTGTAATTGTTCGCCTTGTCGCTGCGATTTCTACATTATTCATTTTTTGGCGTATTAAGATCAATGGATAGTATCGCCTTTCCTTGGAAACTAATGGCTGAATATATTTTCTTTCGACAGTTTCAAGAGGATAAAATATCAAGTTTTCATTTTCTTGCATGCCTTTGAGAATTATGGCATTTTGGCTTTTTTCTGTAATTTTCTTGAGAAATTCTTCAGGATTCTCTCCAGTAATTTTATACGTTTCTTTGGGAAGGGCTTCAAATTCTAGTTCAAATCGAATTCTCAATAAGGTAGAGATTATTTTTTCTTTATCATACATTTCTAAGGAAATATCTCCTACTTTATCCTTTCCATACACTAGTCTAGCCAGTTCAATTAACTTCTTTAGGAATGTTTTTTCATCATTTTCCTGTGTTAGGTTAACAAGATCTTCTTCGGCAATTCCTGTAACTGGTCTTCCAAGGTAATCCGTAAATAAAATGCTAACAATTTCCTCCCTCTTAAGAGTCTCAACACTCGTAGCCATATCTACCATAGATATCACCATGCTTAATTTAATTTTTAATAAATTTCGTAATTGAAGAATTTAAAATTTTTCATGAGGAGGCACTATATTTGATCTTCTCCGTATTTGATGTATCTGGCATCTCTAAGTCGCCCTCTTCTCTTCCTCCGGGAACTTCCAGTTCTTCGTTATTTTCGTCACGTTGCGGACGAGGGCCTTCTCCTGTAGGTTCTTCTCGACGAGCTTTTCGAGGAATGAAATCAGCTCGTCGTAGGTGCCGCGCTCGACCGGGAATGGCACCCTGTCTTTGCCACCCACGGCATAGGTGAACTTGAAGGGATCTGGCGGGTGCGTTACAGGGTCCTTCCACGACGGGTGGACGTCGTAGACGAGCTCCAGAACGAGCGATAGAGCCCTCAGCGTGCTCGGGCCGAGGCCCTTCAGGAGGAGAAGCTCTTCGTAGTTATTCACACTCAGCTCGCGGGCAAACTCAAGGGCTCTTCTGTTCAGCTCCAGCTTGCCTAGGCTTTCGTACTTCTGAATAAGGGTCTTCTCATCCACATCGCGGGGCTTGTAATAAACCAGCGGTCGGTAGCCCCTCGCTATGGCCTTGAGGCTCTCAAGCTCGCGCTCTATCTTCACGGGCTTTTCCTGGATGATATCGAGGAGCGTCTTCTGATATTTCCTGGCCTCGTTCGAGACAGTGTTCAGCGCAAACTCCCTCTTTAAACCTGCAATCCCCTTGTGGGGGTCGAGTGTGAAAACCTCTGCATCAAACCAGTGGAAGCGCCTCGCCATCCTCTCGGCCTCGTTCATACCCTGCTGTATCACTGCCCAGTTGCCCTCTTCGTCCAGGAAGAAGACGTGGTGGTACAGCTGATAGCCAGTCTGGAGGGCAACGGTGTCGACCTTTGCCACAAGCCTGGACGTTCTGACGTATGGAGTCGGGTCGAGGTCGTAGATCTCGGCTATGGTTTTCAGTTCCTCCGGTGTTGCCCTGCTCTTCTTGCCCTTTCCGCCAGCGGCCTTAACGCCCAGCTCCTCCCGCCAGAGGGCGTCCTTTATCATCCCAGCCGTTACCGTAGTACTCCCAGATGAGTCCCAGTCCATGCCGATGACGTTGTTGAAGGCCTGAAACCACACCGGGTCTGAGAGCCTCTCCAAGAGACCTTTAGTCCCGTACTCCTCGACGGCGAGAATCAGGACTAAGCGCGTCAGCTTCCTCATCCTCTGGGCGAGCCATGGCGGAACGTGGCCGCCGTGGAGGGGTAAATCAGCGACGTTCCTCATCAGGGTTATATCATCACTCAAGGTTTTAACCCTTGTTCCGGAAAATCCTCATGTGAGGGCCAGGTGAGATGCATAATCATCGGTTTAACCTGACAGTAAAACAAGGAAAGCCTTTTTACCCTCTACTTCGATTTTCGTCTGCAGGTTTAATACTGAAGGAGGTCGCGGTAATGGGAGTTGAAAAGGTTCCGAAGTACGACATCCCCACGATTAAGGTCGATTACGTTTTTATTGAGCTCGACAAGATGAAGCCCCACGAGCAGCTCGTCCAGAAGGAGCTCGAGGCATTCATCGAGAGCGTTACCGGCTCCGGCCTCTTCTGGAAGCCAATGCTCCTCGCGAAGGTCCCGGGCGAGGACATGTACCTCATCGTTGACGGCCACCACCGCTGGGCCGGCCTTCAGAAGCTCGGCGCCAAGCGCGCCCCGTCGGTCATCCTCGACTACTTCAGCGACGATGTGAAGGTCTACACCTGGTACCCTGCCTTCAAGGGCAGTCTTGAGGAGGTTCTCGAGAGGCTCAAGGCCGAGGGTCTTGAAGTCATCGAGGACCCAGAGGCCGAGGAGAAGGCTGAGAAGGGCGAGATAGCATTCGCCCTCGTCGGCGAAAAGAGCTTTGCCATCCCCGGCGGCCTTGATGAGCAGAAGAAGGTCAGTAAGGTTCTCGACGAGATGAGCGTTGAGGGCAAGATTGAGCTCATCTACTACGGTCTCAAGGAAGACGCCAGAGAGGACATGGCAAAGGGCGAGATTGACTACGTCTTCATCAGGAAGGCTCCGAGCAAGGAAGAGGTCATGGAGCTCGTCAAGCGCGGCGAGGTCTACTCCCCGAAGACCACCAGGCACGTCCTTCCGTTCAACCCGGACAAGATAGACGTCAAGCTCGAGGAGCTGTTCTGAAACCTTTTAACCTCTTTTTCCTACTCCCTTTGCCGATGAAGAAGGATCAACCGGCTGAGACCGCGCTTCGCGGTAAAGTGATGAACAGTCCAGGAGGCTGAGGCATGCTTAAGGGGATAATCTTCGACGTGGATGAGACCCTCGTCTACTATGAGGGCTACGATCACCGCGGATGGTACGAGAACTGGGTGATGCCCGCTTTAAGAAAGCATAGCATCGAACTGGATTATGGGACTTACAAAAAGACCGTAACAGGCGAGCTGCCGAGGAGCTACATCGAGCGCTTCGGCATCAACCACGTCGAGTTCTGGCGGATTGTTGACAAGGTAAACCTTGAATACCGCAAAAGAATGGCGGAACTCGGGCGAATAAAGCCCTTCCCTGACGTTGATGCTCTGGGAGAGCTGAGGAAGATGGGTCTGAAGCTTGCTGCAGTGAGCAACGCCTCCCAAGACTGCACCGAGTTCGTTCTGAACCTCTTCGACCTGAGGAAGTACTTCGACGTCGTCTACGGCAAGGACTACTCCAATCTCGATGGGGTTAAGCCGAATCCCTACCTCGTGGAGAAAGCCCTCAGAGCGCTCAGTCTCAAGCCAGAAGGGGCCCTGATGGTCGGCGATAGTGCTCATGATGTTCTGGCCGGTCATCGTGCGGGAATGAGGGTGGCCAACGTTACCCGTCTCGGAAAGGTTGATGGGGCGGATTACTACGTGAAGGATCTCTGGGAGTTGGTCGAACTTGTAAAGAAGCTTAGGTAATCGTTGATCTGTGTGCTGGATAACCCACTGGGCCTAATAACACTACTTTGCCTGTGAAACACACAGCCCTAGGGTTTACTGCTCTGTGCACTTTTAGTTTTTGAAGTCGTAACCGAAAACAGTTTAGAGTCTGGGTGCGGCATGCTTAAATACGGAGAAATCCATTTAATACAGAGAGTGGTGCACTATGAACGGCTTTAAATGTGAGAGGTGCGGTGCGCCTCTCGAGGTCTCTCCTGAAACGATAGTCGCTATCTGCCCCTACTGCGGCCATCCAAATCACATAAGCGGCAACCTGAAGACTGAGCACATCTACATCGTTCCTTCTCTGGACAAAAACGCCATAGCCAAAGCCTTCTGGGAGCGTGTTGGGAAAGACTTCGACTTAAAGCGCATCAAGGACGAGATAGAAATCGTGGGGATAGAAGGCCACTACGCCCCCTACTGGGAGGGTAAGGTTCACGTAGAGGGCACCGTCGAGTACATAAAGAAGGAGACAAAATGTCACACCGATTCTCAGGGGAGGACGCACTGTCGCACGGTAGAACGCCGCTATCGAGAGAGGGTGGACGAAACCCTACGCCTTCTCGGTTCTGCAAGGAGGCAGGTAAGGAGTTTTGGCGTTGATGACCTAATAACCCACTACTCCAAGACCCGACCCTCCGGAAAAAGACTTCTTGACCTTGAAGAGGACGAGTGGGGGCGGATAAAGCTTGAAATCCTGAACACCGAGATGGACGAGCACCATGCAGAACTCATGATGCACGAAGATGCAATAGACATTATTAGAGACAGATTTGCCAAAAAGTCCGACAGAATACTTCGCTTTGATGTTACTGCTGGGGAACCTGAAAACGTTAGGCTTCTCCTCCTGCCCATGTGGACTGTATATTACCGCTACGGCAACTCCATCTTCCAGACAGTCTTTGCCGGCTGGGATGGAAAGGACGTCGCGGCTACGGAGCCCATGAGCACGGTTAGGCGTGCCCAATACCTTGCGGGGGTCGGCATTGGGACCTTCATTGCAGCCTTCGGTGCCGGGGCAATTGCGGAGTCACTGGTCTTTGCAGTCCTGGCCATAGTCGGCGGCGCCGCCTTGAGCTGGTTCGCTGGAAGCAAAGTCCTTGAGGGCCAGAGAATTGAGAGGGAGAGCTCCAGCCTCCTGGGGGTGTGATGATGGAGGTTACCTGTCCTACGTGTTCCGCCACGTTTAAGGTTCCAGATACGGTCTCAGTGGCTACCTGCCCCTACTGCGGGACAACCTTTAGGGTAAAGACGAGTGAAGAGCTCATCGAGCACTTCTTCTTCCCACCCATGAAGGAGGATCCAGCCGGAAAGCTTCTCAAGTTTCTTTCGAGGCAGTACGGTGCGCCAGCAGACATAACGGGGGCGAAGGTCACGAAAAAAGAGCTACACTGGATTCCGGTTTACTTTTTCTACCTCCACGGGAAGAGCGGCTCAAAGGAAACCGTTGAAGAAGTCTGCTTCCTCGGAATTCCTGCTGGTTCTCCCCTTAAAGTCCTCCTGCATAACTATCCCTTTCCAGTCAGGGGAAAGAGGTTCTTTGAGGAGAGTGTAGTAAAGAAGGGAAAGTACTACGAGCCGGAAATGACGAAGGAGCAGGCAGAGGCCATAGCACGCTCCAACCTCGAAACTGCCCTTAAGTGGGAGGCCAAGGGGGAAGGGAGCAGGATAGGCGACCTTGAGCTTGAAGTGAAGTTCCTTGGTCTCGTCCACTATCCCGTCTGGGAGGTGCACTACGAGTACGGAGGGCAGACCTTTAGGAACTACGTTGACGGTACTGACGGGCGGGTTGTGAGGGGAGAGTACCCCCTCATGAGCGAAGCGAGGAAAAAAGCCACGATCCTGGGCTTTGGAGTTATCGGGGGCAGTATTCTCATCGGTTTAATCGCCACCGCAGCAACCGGCAATGGGATTGGACTTTTGGGTGCTTTTGTCGCCGGTGTTGCCGGTGCCGCGGGGATATTCTCCAAAGGCTCCGTCAGCAAAAGGGTGGTAAGTGAAGTCATGAGGGTGGACAAAGAGAATGCTTATTTCCGCACAGTTTAGGGGGTGTTGGAATGGGGAAAGAGACTTCGATATGGGAAAAGCTTGAGCTGGTCATACCCGGTTTTCATGGGTACAAGAAGAAGGAGCTCCTGAGGGAAGACGAGAGGCTTGTCAGGGAAAAGGTGGCCGAAATACTAGCGGGAGCGAGAAGAGAGCTCGAAAGGGCCCTTCAGAGATGTGCGATGGTGAACTGCGGCCAGCTAGTGGCGATAGATAACCTGCGCAAGAGACTGGTAATGCTTGAGGGTAAGGTCAGGCACGCTGAAGCGGGGTATGCGGGCTTTTTTGACAGGGTAAAGGTGAAGGAGCCGGAGCTTGAAAAGCTCATCCAGTATGACGCAAGGATGGTGGAGCTCGCTGAGGAGATCGCCAAGATGGCTGGGGTTATAAGGGGTGCAGTTTCTGACCCCGCAAGGCTCGGCGTGGAAGTCCTGAATCTCGATGACAAGATTAGAGAGTTTGAGGACACAGTTGAGGGCAGAAGCATGATTCTGAGAGGTGAGTGAAATGGTGCAGGTCATAGAGTGGGTCAACCCCGGTGAAGACGAGATAATCTGGCGCTACCCCAACGAGGTCATCAAGTGGGGTGCCCAGCTGATAGTCCACGAGTATGAAGTGGCAGTCTTCATGCGCGACGGCAAAATATACGACGTTCTCGGCCCTGGGAGGCACACGCTGACGACCCAAAACCTTCCGCTCCTCTACAAGCTCGTTGGCGGTTCAAACAGCCCGTTTAAGGCGACGGTAATCTTCGTCAGCATGAAGGAGTTCCAGGGACGCTATGGGGGAGAGACGCAGACAAGGGAGCTTGCTCCGATAAAGTACTACGGTGTCTACTGGTTTAAGGTGGCCGATCCCGTGCTTTTCATCACCGAGGTCGTCGGCGGTCAGAGCCTCTACGACGCTAATGATGTCACCAGATTCATCAGGGCCTACTTCAACGAGGGCATGATGAAGCACCTCTCGGCTTACTCAATCGTCGACCTTTTCCAGAACCTTGATATGGTCAGCACACAGGTCAAGGTCAAGCTCATAGAGGACTTCAGGCGGCTTGGCCTTGAGCTGGTTGACGTCAAGATTGAGGGGGTAAACACGACCGACGAGTGGCGCCAGAGGCTCTTCTGGATTATGCAGACAGGAAACGCTCAATACGTCATGCAGATGGACACCACCAAGCAAGTTGCAGCGGAGCTCGGAAAGAGCTCTGGAGCGGCTATGGGCACAGGAATGGTGCTCATCCCGCAGTTGATGCAGCCTCCCGCACAGCCGGCTCAACCCTATGCCGGAGCTGGAGTTCCGCCCGCTCAGCCGCAGCAGCCAGCTGCTCCAGCAGCACAGCAACAGGAGATATGTCCCTACTGCGGCAAGCCCCTCCCCCCAGGAGCACGCTTCTGCCCCTACTGCGGACACCAGATCCACCGCTGTCCAAATGGGCATATAGTTCCTGAGGGAGCGAAGTTCTGCCCTGTTTGTGGGGCTAAGATTGAGTGAGAGCCTATCATTTCTTTTCTAATTTTACATGCTATAGTGAAATTTATCCGTTTTCACTGGATCCAAATAAATCATCAATTTTATCGGCAATATCTGAAGTAATATTTTTCAATGCCACAGTCTCATTTTTAACGAGATTTATAAAAGACTCTGAGAATTTTTCAAGCTGCTCGCGATCACTGGTATTGGATATGAGGGAATAAACCATTGAAGGGTTGTTTCCAAATTCATCAAGGTACTTGTTTATCAAGCCTCTAAACTCCCAGTGGGTAACACTCATTGCAACTTTCAGAGCAGTGACACCTCCATACCTATATATTACGTGGAACAACCGAGTCTTCCAGAAAAGTTTGCCAACAACTTTATAGGATACTTTATACGTTAGATTCTCCTTAATGAAGACTATTTTAAGCACCACAATGAATAAGCGCATGTAAAACTCCGTATATGTATCTCTTTTTCCTAGCTCTACTTTTCTCGCAGACTCTATAAGCCCATTATAATCGTTGATAAGACCACACGCCATAATCATGTTCTCAACACTTGAAGGTTCCACTTTTCCTATGAATTCATCGATCTCCTTATCGTTCAAATAGGGAAGTTGTACTTCGTACTGTTTTAAGATGCCTTCTGCGAGGTTTTTGTACTCATGAAGAAGAACGTTCAAATTGGAAACATTATCGTGGTATCCCATAAGATCCCCGTATTCCGAGATATTGTCACATTCTGGAAGCTTAGATAGATTTCCAATTTGCATTGCCAACACTACAGTTAAATTGTCATAACCATATTTGGAGACACTCTTATTTAGACTCTCAGTGAAATTTTGGACCCATTCCCTAAGGTTTGCTTCTTCTTGAGCAGTTAGGTTCAAATGGATGGAACTATCTTCTTGGAAAACAGTATTCTCTGTATCATCTGACAGTTCCAAAGGAAAAGGATCAGAGGAGCTTTTCTTGGATGTTGTATTACAATGTTCAAATTCTGATGTTATTGGAGAAGTTAATGTTGATCTAGGAATGCTGTCTCTCTGTATACATCCTCCCATGGCAGTTGCTCCAAAAAGCAGAAGTATAATGACCACTGAGGCCCACTTTTTCATTAGATCCGTCACCAGAAGCAAAATTGGGTCGCTCAAGTATAAAAATTTTCTTTTAACATAGTCATATGTAACGAACAAGTTGGTAATACACTCATTAAAGGTTCTAGATAAATTGGGAAGAAATAGAAGTACATTCATTCAAGGCGGTATTTACTCTCAATGTATGCCCTCACCAGATCCTTCGTCGCCTTAAGCCCCTTGACGTGAGTCCTCTCCATGCCGTGGCTGGCATGAACTCCCGGCCCGATGAGTGCAACCCTGACGTCCCAGCCCGCCCTTAAGGCCGCTGAACCGTCGGAGCCGTAGTAGGGGAAGACGTCGATGACGTGGGGGATTTCATGCTTCTCGGCCAGCTCGATAAGCTTCGTCGTCATGCCGTAGTCGTAGGGGCCGCTTGAATCCTTAGCCGCTATTGAAACGGCAGTCTCTTTGCCAGCAACGCCCTCGCCAACGACGCCCATGTCCACGACTAAAAGTTCCTTCATGCTCGGCGGATAACCCGCCGAACCACCGTGGCCGACCTCCTCGTAGGGCGAGAAGAAGAACGCCACGGGGAGCTTTTCGAGGGTTTCCGCTCCAAGGTCAAGCATGAGGTCCATCATAACCGCAACGCTGGCCTTGTCGTCGAGGAAGTGGGCCTTGACGAAGCCGTTGACGTACTCAAACTTCGGATCGAAGGCTATGAAGTCCCCGGGCCTTATCCCGAGCTTCTCGGTGTCTTCCTTCTTCTCGACGAGTTCATCAAGGCGGATGTACATGTTCTCCTCTTTGCGTTCCTTCTTTCCTGCCTCCTTATTCACGTGAACACTCGGGTTCCTAAGGAGTAGCGTTCCGCGGTAGCGCTTGCCCGAGCGGGTGATTATTGTGCAGTACTCCCCTTCAAACGTCGGGAGGAGAAGGCCGCCGATTCTGGTGAAGCTCAGATGCCCGTTGGGAAGTATTCCCCTCACCATCGCCCCGAGGGTGTCAACATGGGCCGCTATCACAAGCTCCGGCTCCGAGTGATTGCCAGCTATCAGAGCCCCTTTGTTGGTGTAGTACGTCTTTACGCCGTTCTCGTTCAGGAGCTTCTCAATGTGGGCTAAAACCTCCTGAGTGTATCCTGTCGGGGAAGGTATCTCCAGAATCTCCTTGAGTATCCTAACGACTCTCTCCATATTAATCACCGCTGGAGATTCATCGCTGAGATTTAAAACCCCACTGGAGGTCCTCAGACCCCGAGTGCCCTAAGAACCATGAAGAGCCCGATAGCTGTCAATGTCAGTACAAAAGTCACGCTTATTGCCTCCTCCGCTTTGAGCTTATACTGTGCCAGAATAGCGTTGGCCGCTATTGCTGGCGGCATCGAGGCTTCGACAAGAACAGAGTAGAAGATGTCTTTACTAGCAAAGTGCAGAGTAAGGAACACGAACAGGAAGGGCACAACTATTCTGAACGTTCCAACTTCCAAGAGCTTCCTCACCTCAAAGCGGCTGAAGGTAATCCTCGATCCGAAGTAGATGAGAAGCAACGGGATGCTCCACCAGCCAATGGTTTTTATCGGTTCAAGGATGACATCAGGAACTCTCACTCCTGCTATCACAAGCCCCAGGGCGAGCAGGTTTGCCATAGTCGGGGGGAACTTAAGGGCCTTTAGAAAGCTCTTCTTCACCGAGGCTCCGCCGCTGGAGTAGTGGGCGGCTATGAAGGTAACGATTGGAAGCACTATCATAGAGTTGGTGGTGGAGTATAGTATCGCCGGCGTTATGTCGTCAAGGAAAAGGCTCGCTATGGGGAAGCCAAGGGCAGCGGTGTTCGGATAGATGGAAAGCACCATCAGCGCACCTGCCCACAGCTCGTCGCTTTTCAAGAAGAGGCGGCCGTAGAGATAGGAGAGACTCAGACTGAGACCAACGATAATGAACACGTACATAAAAACTGTCTTTATGCTGAGGAGATAGGCTAGATCCTTGCTTGCCACGTTGCCGAAGATAAAGAGGGCCAGGAGAAAGTCATTTACAAGGATTCTAAGGTAGTTGAAGGGCTTCTCATCCTTGAGGACGAGCTTAAGGACGTAGCCGATGATTATGAGCGCGAGCATCTGGACGATGTTCATGGAGACGATTTAGATTTGAGCGTTAAAACGTTTTTGGCATATTGAATCGATAAATTTTTATATACTAAACGAACTAGCTAAGTACAGAGAATTGTACTACAAAAATCTGTACCTGGTGGTAGCATGGAAGACCTGAGAACCCAGCTCGAGGAGCTGAAGAAGAGGTTGGAGGCGCTCGAGGAGAGCATCGACCCCGTAGACGAGGTCATGCTCTCCATCAAGATGCGCCTCAAAAAGAAGCTCGAGAGCCTTCCAGAGCTCGACGAGGAAAAGGCAGCAAGGACGCTGAAGGCTTTGGCAAACCCTGATAGGATTAGAATCCTCAAGATGCTCTCCGAGAGGCCAATGGGCTTCAAGGAGATAAAGGAAGCGCTGGGTGTGGAGAGCCCCACCGTTTCACACCATCTCAAGCTTCTCGTCAAAACGAGGATGGTCAGGAAAGGTGACAAGTACGAGATATCGCCCGACGGTCGTTTGTTTTTGCGTTTGCTAGAGATAATTACTGCCCTTGAGGAGGTGGAAGAATGAGTTATGTGTTTGGAACTTGGTCCTTTGAGGAGGATAGTCTGAGGTTTAAGATTGCCGATTTACTCAAAAAGCTGACGGCAGTGTTGCTCATAGTGTGGCTCTTTAAGGGGCCGCTTAAGCTTGAGGCCTACAACGAATACATAGTCTGGGGAATAATAGCTTTGATATTCGCCTTTGAGTTAATGAGCGTCGGCAAGTGGTTCGGAGTAACCGTTACAGGGCTCATCTTTGCTCTCTCCAAGGCATTCTTCTGGACGGCGCTGTTCCTGTTCTTCGGCAAGTGGCTCGGTCTGCCGGAGACATTTCAGGGTGACGAGGCCATATTAACCGCCAGTACGGCCTTTGCCTACGCGGTAGTGCTCGGTATAGCTGGCCTGCTCGTCGGGAAGACTGGTTTTGGAAAGATGAAGTCCAAGAGGTGGTTCAAGGTCGAAAAAAAGGCCTATGAATTCGGCGGAGTAGACCTTGGCGACGTTAAGGTTGACGGAACGGGAAAGGCCTACCCTGTCCTGGTGGGCAAGAAGAGGGTCGGCTGGGTCATTGATGGAGAGGTGGAGGTAGAAGCAGAGACCCCAATAGGTAAAGTGCGTAAGATTCTTCACTCGCCCGTTGTGGTCTGGACTTCTCAAAAACTCGCGGAGACAAAGGTGGAAGCCGACCCAAGCTTTGTCGAGCGCGTACAGGCCCTCCTCAACCCGGACAAGCTCTACAAGAACAAGGAGAGCGCTAAGGTCGTTGACCTCGGGATCATCAAGGTCTACGAGGGGGACGGCTTCCAGTACGTCAAGTTGCCGTTTATAGAGGTCATTGAGACCCCCCACGGCGAGCGCGTGAAGGTCGGTCCAATCCGCGTCCATGAGGGCAGCGTCGTGTCTCCTCTTGAGGACATGGTCACCATCAGGGAGCTTGGCAACGGCTTCCAGCTGACGAAGGCGGGAGACAGACTCGCTATCCAGACGGACGAGTACACCATCGAGGTCGCTGGGAACAAGGTGACCTATAGGAGCGGAAACGAGGTTTTGAAACTCTCGAAGGACTACGTCTCACTCAAGTCCGGTGAGATTTCAATAACCGTCGGCAAGAACAGGGCAAAGTTACGGATAGACGACACCATAATTTCCGCCTCTGATGGGAAGGTGCGCATAAGGGTCGGTGGCAAAAGCTACACAATAGAGAACAAAGGCGCCTGTAACCTGGTTATCCGGAAAGCGAAGGACATCATAGAGGAACAGAGTGTAGAGCTGATAGAGGGCCTTGGAATCAATAGAGCAGCACTGAACAGGCGCGTTAAGGAGCTGATAGATGAACTGATGGAGCATCTAGGGTGAGGGCTGTGACATCGCGCCCAGAAAAGGAGAGGAGCGAAGGGAACCCAAGAGAGCACCCTCTTGACTTTCATTTCTACCTTCCGGAGGGATGGCTGTGAGGTTCGAGAACGTTGAAAGGGTCTGGATAAATGTGGCTGATGCTGAAATAAATGTCGAAGAGTCGGAAGGGAGAGCCGTCGAGGTCCAGGTTAGCCCTGAAAATAGGCTAACAATCTCAAAGGATGGAAACTTGCTTAATATAACGGTTCCGCTGGGCCAGAAGTTCAAGAACCTCCTCAAGAAGGATAATGGAAGTACAAGGGTCTCGCTAAAAGTACCTAAGAGTGTCAAAGTGGAAATTGCCGTGAAGAGGGGCAAGGTTGATGCTGAAGACGTGAGAATCTCCAAACTCCTGCTCGGGGAGGGCGAAGCTGAACTCTCCCGCTGCACTGTTGAAACGATAAACGTGGCGACGGCAGTTATCAGAGGCTCTGTTAGGGTAAATGGCGACATGAACATTGTGACCGCGGCGGGAATCATAGACCTCTCTATCACTGAGCTTGAGGGGGACGTGAACTTAATGGCCGCGACAGGAAGTATAAAGCTAACTCTCCCGGGGGATGCGGACGCGAGAGTTGTTCTAAACGACGGGAAAGGTCTCATCCCTGGAAATATCATACTTAAGGGCATTAACCCTGAGGATCCCGTTCTTGGAACCGGTGAACGCAAGATAATCGTGAATGTAGCCGCTGGAAACGTGGTCATTTCAACAGAAGGTGGGGAAGATGATATATGAAAACGTCAAGAAAGTTGAGATAAAAGTCGTTAACGGTGTCATTACGATAGAAGGCTGGGATGAGAACTTCGCCGAAGTGGACTACACCGTTCACGGTGAAGTGGAGGTCATTATCGAGCAACTGGAAGACAAATTGGTCATCGAGGAGAAACCCAAGGGAATGCCCCTCAACCTACGGAACAAAAGTGGATGGGCAAAGATTGAAATCATGATTCCAAAGAGTGCAGTTATAGCTGCAAAAAATGTGAACGGGACCCCTCCGGGCTAAAGATGTGTGCTTTGGCAGTGTTGTGACTGTCAATGGAAAAATGAAGCTTGAGGACTGTGAAATCCGGGAGGAAATGAAGACCGTGGACGGTGAAGCCAATGCCACGTTGAAGATCATGGAACCGGTAACCATCTCCACCGTTAACGGGGAAATAGAGCTTACCATTGAGGAGCTTAAGGACAACTTGGCCATGAAGACCGTTAACGGTGACATAAGCCTGAAGCTCACAGACTTCTGCGATGCAAGGATAGTGACGAAAAAGGTAAACGGGGACATCGAGCTGATTGGGATCAACCCAGAAAACCCAGTGATCGGAACCGGCGAATTCGAGGTGAAGGTAACGACTGTGAACGGCGACATAAAGGCGGTGCTTGTCTGACCCCTACATCTTTTCACATTGCCTAACACGATTGCCGGTTGTCTAATTACACCGCTTGGGTGAGGGATGACTATGAAATTAGGCCCCAACAGGAATTTCTGGCTCTTCGCGGTCGGCCGCTTCATCTCGCAGCTCGGCTGGGCGGTGCAGGAAGTCGCTTTGCCGCTCTACGTGCTCGACCAGACCCACAGTGGTGGCATGATGACACTCTTCGTTTTAGCGGACATCATCCCCTCTCTTATTATAATGCCGTTCGCGGGTGTGATAGGTGATCGCTACAACAGGAAGAAGCTCATGGTGGGCTTTGACCTCGCGAGGGGAGTTCTCCTCTTCGCGGTCATAGCGTTCAACTTCCTCGGCATCTACCAGCTACTCACAATTCAGGTCGTCATGGCGGTCATGGGGACGTTCTTTGGGGCCGCCACGAGCGCGATGTTTCCGGATCTCGTTGAGCCTGAAGAGCTGGAGAAGGCAAACTCCACGGTGAGTTCGTTCTCAATAATAGCGAGGCTCGTTGGCCCGGCCTTGGGTGGCTTCATCTACGCCTTCGGCGGAATAAAGCTCGCCCTGCTCATAAACGCGGTGAGCTTCTTTGGCTCCGGACTGTTTGAAGCTCTAATACACTACGAGTGGAAGACAAGGGAGCTTGAGAGCGCCAGACAGGTCATCGAGGACATAAAGGAGGGAATAGCGTTCCTGCGCTCCAGTCACTACCTCATGGTTCTCATGTTTTTCGCCCTCTTCATGAATGCACTCGGTCAGCCCTTCGGCGCGGTTATAATGCCCTACTCCTTTAGGGAGATCCTCAAGTTTTCCAGCCAGCAGTTTGGACTGCTCGAAAGCGCCTTCATGGGCGGCATGCTCCTCGGCAACCTCCTCATAGCCGTGAAGCTGAAGAGGCCGGGTAGGCTGTTCTTCAAGGCGCTTGCATTCAACGGCGCCATGATGTTAGTCTTCATATGGGTGGTCTCGCCTTATGCAGAGCTTGCCACGACCATTGCATTCTTTACCCTCGCCGGAGTGTCCATATTATGGGGCTTTAGCAACGCGCTGATTAACGTTCCCCTCAACGCTAAGATACAGCGTGCTATTCCCACAGAACTCCGCGGTAGGGTTTTCTCCGCCCTTGCCCTGCTCATAAACCTATCCGCGCCTCTCGGCCTTGTGGTTGTGGGGGCTCTGATGGACCGCCTCCCTGTCTGGCAGATAAGCGCTGTCCTTTGGATTATGATGGGGGCCGTGATACTCTACTACTACATCGAGCACAGGGAGACCCTACTCAGGGAGCAAAAATACGGAGAGAGCTGAAGCGGAGAGAGCTACTTGACCTCTTTTATCTTTCCCTCCCTCTTTTCTATTGCCCGTGCCATTATGAATAACAGGTCGCTGAGCCTATTAAGGTAGATGAGGGCGCTGCTTCCAAAGCCGTAATCAAGAACGAGCCGTGCAACGGCCCTCTCGGCCCTCCTTGCAACTGTCCTGCACACATCGAGCTTGGCGCTGGCGATGGTGGAGCCCGGCAGGACGAAGGCGCGGAGCTGGACTTCTTCTTCATACTTATGAATAAGTTCCTCAAGCCACTTGACTTCCCCTTCCCCGACCTTTTTGTACTTGCCCTTACTGGCTATCTCAGCCATGAGCGAGTAAAGCTCGACCTGGATTTTTTCTAGTACCTCTGCCATCTCTTTGGGCACGTAGTGTTTGGCCTCGCCCAGAAAGCTGCTCAGCTCGTCTATGGTGCCGTTAGCTTCCATTATGGGTGAGTACTTCGCAATTCTGTCGCCTGTAAAGAGGCCTGTTAAACCCTTATCACCGGTTTTGGTCGTTATTGGCATGGGATCACCGAGGTGGGTATTGTGTGACCAAGTTTTATTAATTTCGGAATTTCTGAACACGGTGAGTGATAAATTGTCGGAGTAAGTTATGGAAAAACTTATTTATACATGAACGCCGTTTCTGATTAGGTGGTTCACATGAAAAGGTGGAGCTTGGTCTTAATGGCACTGTTGATTCTAAGTCTAGTACCGGCGTGGGCGATAAAGCCGGTGCAGGCAGCCACGTATGTTCCAATCCAAGAAATCCAGAGCAACACTACGGACGGTGACGCCTCTGCCTATGTCGGCCAGATTGTTACTACGAGGGGAGTCGTCACGGCAGTGACATCAAAAGGCTTTTTCATTCAGAACGGTACTGGCCCATGGAGCGGAATTTATGTCTATCTGGGAAGCAGCCCCAATGTTAATGTGGGTGACTACGTGGAAGTCACAGGCACAGTAAAAGAGTACAAAGCTACTTGGAGCGATAGTCGTGGATTTACTGAGATTGGCTATGTGACATCAATTACAAAGCTTGGAGAAGCTCCTGTACCAGATCCAGTGATCCTCCCAACGGGCGATGTTGCCCAGGAGCAGTGGGAAAGCGTTCTCGTCAAGGTTGAAAACGTTGTCGTTACCAATCCGGATCTTGGCTACGGTGAGTGGGAAATTGACGATGGGAGCGGACCGGTTAGGGTTGATGATCTGATTTATGCCTACACCCCACTGGACGGTCAGGAGCTCGAGTACGTCACCGGTGTTGTGTACTATTCCTTCGAGAACTTTAAGATCGAGCCTAGGAGTGCCGACGACATAGCGCTCCCGCCCGAGTACCAGCCCATCAAGGAGATAAGGGAGAACTGGGAGACCGGCAAGCAGGTCGTCACCAGCGGAATAGTCATAGGCACCAAGTACAACGGCTTCTTCATCCAGAACGGTACCGAGCCTAACAGCGGCATATACGTTTACGTTGGCAAGTCCTTCGCCAGGGACGTCAAGCCGGGTGACGTGGTTCAGGTCAACGGAACGACTGCCATGTGGAACGGCCTCTACGAGCTGGATGACCCATCTTACAGGGTCATTGGACACGCCGAGGTGCCTGAGCCGGTCGTCGTCAAGGCCGGAGAGATGAACGACGCCTACCAGAGCATGCGCGTCAAGCTCGAGTGGATCAGGGTCACCGACGTCAACGGTTCCGTCATAACGGTCGAAGATGACACTGGAAGCCTCGTTCTGTACGACTACTACGGCATAATGGATGTCGTCCCGGGCAAGATTCTGGAGCACGTCATCGGTATTGGGTACAAGTACGGGGTTATAGAAGTCTACCCGACCGATTATAAACTGTACATACCGCCAATTGGGATATCCAATGTCGTTAAACCGAGCTACGCCATAAAGGGCGTCCCCATGAAGTTCAAGGTCACCGTCGTTAACAACGGCAATGTGACCGACAACATAACCGTGGCACTCTATGCCAACGGCGCCTTCGTCGACAACGTCACTTATGAGATAGACGTCGGAGAAAGCGCGGTTTACGAGTTCACCTACGTGTCCGTCGAGCTGGGTGACCTCAAGATCGACATACAGGTTCACGAGAGCGGGTGGGGAATCATCGACGAGAGGATCTACGAGTACAAGGTCGTTCCCCACCCCAACGTCGTCGCCTACGGCTTCACACCTTACTACGAGAGACTCTATATCAAGGAGGAGAACAACCTCGCAGAACTCTACGAAAACTTCACCTACACCGTTAACAAACTCAAGCAGTACGGGGTTGACTTTGGAGACCTTGAACCAAAGATTCAGTGGATAAACGAGACCATGAAGGAGATACAGCGGGAGTACAGCATCTATAACAGCCTCAAGGGTCTGCTCGTCCAGCAGAATCCATACAGAGCATCCTACTACTATCCAGTTATGGTGCACATCAGAAAGGCAGCGCTCATGAGCAAAGAAGTCATGCAGGAGATAGAGTTTGTCCTGCCGCACCTCCAGGACGTTCTTGAGGAAGTTGAAGCAACATACCAGCCACCCACTCCAACGCCCGGAAACGAGACCAACATGACCCAGCCAGGTAACATAACCATCACCATCACCAAGGTGCTAATCGACGCCTCTCACGGCCAGTACTACGTTGAGGAAGTCGGCGTTAACGGGCTCGCCGAGAAGGTCAAGAGCGATCTAGGCTGGGAGGTAGAGATCAACAAGCTACCGCTCACCTACGACCTGCTTAAGGAGTACGACGTTGTGATAATCCTCAACCCGAAGGAAGACCTAACTCCAAACGAGGTGGCGGCACTTCAGGAGTACGTCGAAAACGGTGGTGGGCTCTTCATAGCTGGAGACTGGTACAAGTACTCCAACGTCGAGAGCCTCAATGCCGTGGTCGAGAAGTATGGCATCAAGTTCAACGCTGATGAGCTTATGGACGATGATGTGAACAGCGGAAGGCCGTACTATCCGTTCGTTGGAATCTACAACACCGCCCATCCGGCGATGAAGTTCGTTCCTGAGGCCTGGAAGACCTACTACAACGGCCAGACCCTTACCATCAGCGGCGAAGTTACCTGGTTGATCAAGGCATACGACACCTCATACTCCGTCGATGCCAACGGAAACGTGGTTAGGGGCAAGGGCACAAACCCGATAGTCGCGGCTGCCGTAGAAGCCGGAAACGGTAGAATAGTTGCCTATGGCTCGAGCAAGGCCATTAGTGACTCCTACTACGGCAAGTACATAGACAGCAACTGGCCGTTCGTCAAGGGCGTCCTTCTCTGGCTGGCCCACGAAATTTGATTTCTTTTCTTTCCTTCCGTTCTTTCTAGATTGTGAAGATGACAAGAAAAGAGGACTTTAAATCTCCTTCGGAGGCACCAGAATTCCGAGTTCAGTTACTATCCCCCTAACGTATTTCCAGGGCGTGATGTCAAAGAGATAGTTCCTGACGCGGTAGCCCTGTCTCGCGTAGGGTCTCTCGACTATTTCAACCTCCTCGGAGTTCAGCTCAGGATGGAGTTTAAAGCTCTCCGCCGCGACGTAGAAAGGAACGCCATTGTCATGACAGGCTAGGGCAAGGAGGTACGTGCCAGCCTTGTTGACAACCGCCCCATCACGCGTAACGTTATCGGCACCGACGAAGGCCAGGGTGGCTTTTTTGACAAAGATGCCTATCTGAGCGTCGGTGATAACCTCGAAGGGAATTTCTAAGGCCTCAAGCTCCCCGGCTAAGGCCAGCCCCTCGTAGTCCGGTGCGCTCTCCGTTAGAATTACCTTGAAGCGCTTGCCCTTCCTCTTCGCGGCCTTAAAAATCTCCAGAACAGCCGAGGAGAAGGAGTGGGTTATTATTACCTCATTCTCGTCTATCAGCTCGCTCCCGATGTTGCCGATCTCCCTTTTGGCTTCCTCGCTCAGGCGGATGAATTCCTCGGCCTTTGATATTACAAGGTCGGGGTTATCCGTGATGGGTATGAATCTGGCCAGGTTGTAGAGTGAGGCCATCGTCCTGTTCACGGCAGGAATCTCTTCTCTCATATCCTTAAGAGCTTCTCGTAGTCCATCGCCGCTTAAAAGCTCAGCGAGCTTTATATATACTTCTGCGCCTCTCTTGGCCAGGTAACTCGCGCCTCTTATGCGCTCGGCCCGCATCTCTTCGAGGATGGAGCGAATTTCCGGAGGAAGCATGGCTCACACCACAACAGCGGTTGGTTCCCCTTCGGCTGGATTTGACCCGATAGAATTGCCCGTTTATCCTTATCACTCTTTCGCTACCAGCCCTCCTCGAAGCGAATGCCTCTCTCCTCCATGAAGGCCTTGGCCTTTTCTATCTCCTCTTCGCTCTCTCCGAAGATGATTATCCCAATGTATTTGCCGAAGCCCTTTGGCGAGGAGTGTATTCTGACCTCAAAGCGCTCCAGCGTCTCGATGAGGATTGGAGCCAGCTTCGACTCATCGGTTATTTCTGCCAGAAGCTTCCTCTGGATGAACTTTCTCTCCCCAAGCCTCGGAAGAACCTCCTTTTCCAGCATCGCCTTCATCTCACGCGGCATCCCGGGAAGGACGAAAATCTTAACACCCCCGTGCTCTATGAGCGCCCCAGGTGCGGCTCCCTCGGTGTTCTCCAGGGGGACGGCCCCTTCCGGAAGGTAGGCCATCTTTTTCCTCCCCTCGTTCAGCTTGGGGTCATCGATGTAACCTTCCTTATAAAGGCGCTCATAGAATGCTTTAATTCTTTCAATGCAGGGCTCACAAAGGGTTAGATTCTTCCCGAGGGCCTCGGCAACGGCAAGCATAGTCACGTCGTCGTGGGTTGGTCCCAGACCTCCAGAGATGATGAGAACCTCTGGTTTCCTATCTAGGATCTCATGGATAACCTTCTTTATCTCCTCAACGTCATCGCCGACGGTGGTTTTTCTCCTCACCCAGTAGCCCCTCTCGGTAAGCTTCTGGGCGATAAAGGCCGAGTTGCTGTCCACAGTGTTTCCGGTGAGGAGCTCGTCTCCTATAGTCAGGATTTCGGCGAACATGTCATCACCGCGGGATATTTTGAAGCCCCCCTTATAATCCCAGCGGGGGAAGTTTTCTATCTATATGTCAAAAATTTCTTTCTCGACGTTGTTTTTCACCACGAGTGAAAACAAGGCTTAAGTATTTCACAGCCATAAAATTCTTGGTGGTATCATGAAGGTTAAGGTGGGAATTAACGGCTACGGAACCATAGGAAAGCGCGTCGCTTACGCGGTCACTAGGCAGGACGATATGAAGCTGATCGGAGTTACCAAGACAAAGCCAGATTTTGAGGCTTACCGGGCTAAAGAGCTCGGCATTCCAGTCTACGCTGCGGGTGAGGAGTTTTTGCCGAGGTTTGAGAATGCTGGCTTTGAGGTCGCCGGTACGCTCAGCGACCTGCTGGAAAAGGTCGACGTCATAGTCGACGCCACCCCTGGCGGCATGGGAGCAAAGAACAAGGCAGTTTATGAAAAGGCCGGCGTCAAGGCCATCTTCCAGGGCGGCGAGAAGGCAAGCACCGCGGAAGTTTCCTTCGTAGCCCAAGCTAACTACGAGAAGGCCCTCGGCAAGGACTACGTTAGAGTCGTCTCCTGCAACACCACCGGCCTCATAAGAACCCTCAGCGCAGTTCAGGAGTACATCGACTACGTCTACGCCGTGATGATCCGTCGTGCTGCCGACCCGAACGATATCAAGCATGGACCGATAAACGCCATAAAGCCGAGCGTTACGGTTCCGTCCCACCACGGACCGGACGTCCAGACGGTAATTCCGATAAACATCGAGACTTCAGCTTTCGTTGTGCCAACCACAATAATGCACGTTCACAGCATAATGGTCGAGCTGAAGAAGCCGCTCGAAGCAAAGGACGTCATAGACATCTTCGAGAACACCACGCGCGTTCTGCTCTTCGAGAAGGAAAAGGGCTTCGAGAGCACGGCCCAGCTCATAGAGTTTGCAAGAGACCTTCACAGGGAGTGGAACAACCTCTACGAGATAGCCGTCTGGAAGGAGAGCATAAGCGTCCGCGGAAACAGGCTCTTCTACATCCAAGCGGTCCATCAGGAGAGCGATGTAGTACCTGAGAACATCGATGCGATAAGGGCTATGTTCGAGATGGCCGACAAGTGGGAGAGCATAAGGAAGACGAACCAGAGCCTTGGGATTTTGAAGTGAATCTCTCCAATTTATCCTTTTCTAGTTCTCCATATATGAATACCTGCCCTAGGGAATAAAAAGAAAGGTTCAGACCAGTGACACCACTGAATATATGAAAACTAGGAAGAAAATCGCTCCAACAAAGTAAGCAACGCCGTGTGGAATCCTCACACACTTCGGCGGGCAGACCTTCTTCGTTTTGACGTACATCGCCACCGGCAGGATTCCCGCGTAGAGAAGGCCGCCGAATGTTCCAGCGAGCCAGAGGGCGCTGACGAAGCTCTTCAGACCGGCAAAGTATATCAGCAGGGGCGGAACCACCGTCAGGAGCCATGCACTTCTCTTGTCAAGCTTGAAGGCCTCGCGAAGGTTGTCCATCTGGGCGAAGCCTATGCCGATGTAGCTCGTGCTTATGGCCGCGAGCGGAAGGATAAGACCGAGCACCTTGCCTAAGCCACCATAGTAGTCTTCGAGAGCCGACGTGGCCAGCTGAGGGGTGTTCCCTCCTAGCGCACCAACGAAGGCAAAGACAAAGAGAGCGTAGAATGCCATCGGTACAAGATAACCTATGAGGACGGCCTTTTTGGTCTTCTCCACGCTTTCGAGCCCCTTATACATCTCGGGAACAACCATGTGACTTACGTAGGCAAAGATGGCGACACCTATCCCGGAGACCAGGGCGGAGGTATCTACCGTTGCCATGTTCTCAACGTTCACCCTCGGCAGCATCAAAGCCACTGCAACTGCCAGCGCACCAAGCAGGAGGAAGTTGAACATCAGCTCTGCCTCGCCCGATGCTTTGAGGCCCATGAGCACGATCCCGCTCATAATCATCCAGAAAAATATAGCGCAGATGGATCTGTCAATTCCAAGCAGAGAGGATAGTATGTCACCGCTTCCAGCGATGTAGGCTATGAGAGCTCCATAGCTGAGAACGGATATGCTCGCGAGCATCAGCCAGCCGCCCGCCTTCCCAAGCGTCTCTCGCGCAAGTGAAGTAAGCGTTCCTCCCCTCTGGACGGCCAGCTCAAGCACGAAAAGGGCTGTGAGGAGTGTGAGAATGCCAACGGCGACGATAATTGCTATTCCGGCAAAGCCCGCATTCTTAAGCGCGTACGGCAAGCCCAGAACACCCGCCCCGATTTGAGTCCCAATGAGTATAGCACTTGCCTCTGCCAGCGTGAGCTTTTTCATGACCATCACCGAGAGATGAAGAAAGGTTCATGAATTTAAGCGTTGCTCTGAAAAAAGGTGTTCGCCACTGGTACCTGAAAAAGAGTAGAGAACAGACTTGGACGTTAGAGTCCAAGTTTTTTAAGGACTTCTTTGCTGGAAAAACCCTTAACCAGGAGATCTTTCTCACGAGAAGTTCCACCCCGAATTATTTCGACCTCAGTCCCAAGCATCTTGGAGAAGAACCTGACTACTTCTTTATTCGCCTTTCCTTCCACTGGTGGGGCTTTGATTTTGACTTTAAGCCTACCACGCCACTCATCAACGCCTTCAATCTCGTTCTTCTTCGCCTTTGGCTGGACGTAAAGCAGGATTACAGCGCCGTCCTTGGTTTCCCTGATGAACTTCATTCCCGACCCTCCAGCCTGTACTCCCAGACCATTTTCGGTGGAAACTCACCACGCTTAAGCTTTTCGAGTATCTCCCTCGCGATGCGGTAGGCGAAGTCGAAGGTCTCCCTGTCAATCAGGCCGTAGTTGAGGGCCATCTCAAGCTCGTCCTCGTCGAGAAGAAAGGCCTCGCCACCGGGAAAGACAAAGATGTCGAGAAACAGGTCAAGCATCTCTATCGTGTTCCCTTCGCGCTTCGTGTAGGCCAGAACGTCGATGTAGAGGCCTTTGAACTTACCGTTTTCGTCATAGACCTTCAGGATGTCGTAGTTCTCACCAACGAAGGCGAAGTAGACCATCGTGTAGCCGTTCTTGATGACCTCAACGCCGTTCACCCTGAGAGGAACGAGCATACCCTCAAAGCGGGATTTGGCCACGATGACGTCCCCTAAGTCAGCCACGACATCATCATACCTCTCAAGAACCCTGTTCGGAAGGCGACGGTAGATGAGGTGGATCTTCATGAGAGACACCAGAAAGGATATTAGAAAAAAGAAGAACTCACTCCCCAAAAATCAGTTCTCTCAGCTTCTCCGGGAGCTCCTCTATCTTCACCCTGACCTGCTCCCTCGTGTCGCGGTCCCTGATCGTTACCGTGCCATCCTCGGGTGTCTGGTTGTCTATCGTGACGCAGTAGGGCGTTCCAATCTCGTCGTACCTGATGTAGCGCCTCCCTATCGTGTCCTTCTCGTCATACACCGCTATGAAGCCCGCTTTCTGGAGCTTTCTAAACACCTCGTAGGCTATACTCTTGAGCGGTTCCTTCGCAACGAGCGGAAGGACGGCAACTTCAATCGGTGCCATGTCCTTCTTGAGCCTGAGGTATGTCCTATCATCCTCTATGACGAGAGAGTTCTCGAGGAGCAGGTAGAACGGCCTGTCGATACCAAAGCTTGGCTCGAGGACATGGGGCACTATCTTCTCGCCAGTTATCTTCTCCTCGACTTCTTTGATTATGAAGTCATCCTTCTCAAGCTCGTAGCCCTCGATGGTTATCCTGCCGTCCCTCTCCAGCACATCCACCAGGTTCCTGAGCTTCTCCTCGTCCCAGCTCTGGATCAGCTCGTTTATCCTCTTGGCGTCGCCTTTGAGCTTCGGTCCGACACGCTTCATGTTGAGGCTGACAACCAGGCGTTTGACTATCTTTGGTTCGTCATAATGGATGAGGACGGTTAAATCTGCCCCGCTCATCTTCATGTGCTTGCTGAGGTCATAATCTCCACGGTATGCTATGCCGACGCACTCCACCCACCCAAAGCGCTCGCTGTGTATCTCAACATCCCATGTGTCGCTGGAGTAGTGGGCCCTCTCCTCGGGTAGCTGCTGGCGGAAGCGTATGGCACTCTCGGGAATGCCTATGTCGAGGAGAACGCGCTTGACCATAACCATGTAGTATGCGAAGAATGTGTTCATGATGTAGCCCTTCTTGACTGCCTCTTCAGCCGTCATCTCGATTTCCCCGAGGTTCTTGAGCTGGTTCTCTATCGGATAGAGCCTCAGAACCTCGTCCTTGACCTCGTCGAAGTGCGGATGTTCAGTCTCCTTCGGGTTGAAGAATATCTCCGCCTCGGCCTGCGTGAACTCCCTCAGGCGGAGCATTCCCTGTCTCGGTGAGATCTCATTACGGTAGGCCTTGCCTATCTGGAAAACGCCGAAGGGAAGTTTGTTCCTTGCGAAAGCGTTTAGGCGCCTGAAGTTCACGAAAATGCCCTGGGCCGTTTCAGGCCTCAGATAACCCTTCTGGTCGCCGTAGGGACCGATTTTAGTCTCGAACATGAGGTTGAAGTACCAGACATCGGAAAGCTCACCGCCGCACTCGGGGCATTTTATGTCGTGCTCCCTTATGAGCCGGGTCAAATGGTCGGCACTCATACCCTCGGTGTCTATGCCGAGGGCCTCCTCAACGAGGTGGTCGGCCCTGAACCTGGCGCCGCACTTCCTACACTCAACAAGCGGGTCAACGAACTTGTCAACGTGGCCGCTCGCTATGAAGACCTTTTCGGGGGTTATGTCCGGGGTTTCAAGCTCGAAGAAACCCTCCCTCTGGAAGGCTTCCCTTATCTTCTGCTCTATTTTGCGCTTTATTGTAGCCCCCAGAGGACCGTAATCGTAAAAACCTCTCGTACCACCGTAGATTTCAAAGCTACCCCAGGCAAAGCCTCTCCTCCTCATGAGGTCCTGAAGAATCTCGTACTTATCCGCCATACTCACCACCTGAAACTCAAGTAAGGGATTTTCATAAAAACCTTTTGGGCGTTCGTTCGTCTAATCGTCAAGATAGGCAGAGGGAAAGAGTTATAAACCGATTGCCTCGTTATGGCTATGAGCTTTGATTATTTGGGAGGTGCGTGAAAATGGCGGAAAGACCACTCGACGTTATCCACAGGTCCCTCGATAAGGACGTGCTCGTCATCCTGAAGAAGGGGTTCGAGTTCAGAGGCAAGCTCATCGGTTACGACATTCACCTGAACATCGTCCTCGCCGGTGCCGAGATGATCCAGGACGGCGAGGTCGTTAAGAAGTACGGTAAAATTGTTATCAGGGGAGACAACGTCCTGGCAATTTCCCCGGTTGATGTTGGTGTTGAGTGAGCTTGAGTTTAGCGGGGTGATACCATGGGAAGCGGAACCGCGCCGAAGGGCAGGAGAAACCATACTCCCACTCACATCAAGTGCCGCAGATGCGGTAAGAGGTCATACAACATAAAGAAAGGCTACTGCGCCTCGTGCGGCTTCGGCAGGAGCAGGCGCATGAGGAAGTACAGCTGGTCCCACAAGTGGAAGAAGAAGAGGAACCTCCTCTGAACTTTTTTCTCTTTCCTTTAGTTCGGTCTCTTCTCAGTGCGTATAACAAATCATACTATAGACCACAATCCTTTTAAGTTCCTATATTAGTTTTACCGTTTAGAGGGACGTCTTAATGATGTTGAATGAGGATCAGCGAAGGCTATGGAAGCTTGCCTGGCCGGCCATCATGGGCAACATATCCCAGACCCTCCTCAACTTAGTTGACATGATGATGGTCGGCCAGCTCGGGGCGCTTGCCCTGGCCGCAGTTGGCCTCGGTGGACAGGTCAGCTGGTTCATGATGCCGATTATGGCAGCGGTTGCGACAGGAACTCTTGCCCTTGTAGCGCGTTTCGTTGGGGCAAGGAACGCAGAGAACGCGACTTTAGCTCTGGAGCAGAGTATTTACCTGTCTTTTCTCCTTGGAATCCCCGTGATGCTCTTCGGCTGGTTCTTCGGCGATGACATACTCAGGATAATGGGCGCGAGCGATAATGTCGTTGAGCTCGGCTACGAGTACATAAAGGTGCTCTTTGCCTTCTACCCCATAAGGTTCGCGGGATTCACGGCATTTTCGGCTCTGAGGGGTGCTGGCGACACAAAAACGCCTATGAAGCTTGGAATACTCATGAACATTGTCAACGCGATCCTCGATTACCTGCTCATCTTCGGAGAGTTCGGTTTTCCAAAGCTCGGTCCGGTCGGAGCGGCGTGGGCTTCCGGAATCGGCATAACGACGTCTTTCCTCATCGGGCTCTACCTCCTCTGGAGCGGAAAACTGGTGCTCCGGTTCAGGCCTAGCTGGTCGTTCCATGTAGAAATGGCAAGGAGAATCCTCCGCATAGGCATCCCCACGATGGTGGAGCGTGGCCTATTCAGCTTCTACAACTTCCTCTACATGAGCATAGTGACGCGCTTTGGAACCATCGCTTTGGCCGCACACCAGGTCGGCCTTAGGGTGGAGAGCATAGCCTACATGCCAGCCTTTGGCTTCAACGTGGCCACGGCCGCTTTAGTTGGCCAGAGTCTCGGTGAAGGAAAACCAGATAAAGCTGAAAAGACCGTCTACGAGGCAATTAAGATGGTCAGCCTCTTCATGACGACGATGGCGGTAATCCTCATAGTCTTCCCGCGCTATCTGGTTATGCCCTTCATAAGCACGAGCGACCCGAACTACGAGGAAGTCCTCCGCCTCGCGGCAATATATCTAATAATCGTCGGTATAAGCGAGATACCCCTTGGCTGGCTCTTCGTCCTCGGAGGTGCCCTGAGGGGAGCGGGAGACACCAGGAGTCCTATGTACATAACCGCGGTGAGCAAGCTGCTCTTCAGGATAGTCCCAGCCTATCTGCTCGGTTTTGGCTTCACAATAGGTTCGTTCCACTTTGAAGGCCTCGGCGTTATAGCGGCGTGGATAGCCATGAGCCTTGAGACCTTCACAACAGCGGCACTCTTCTGGTTGGTGTTCAAGCGTGGAAAGTGGAAGTACGTGAAGGTGTGATTGCCTGAGAAAATCCAAAGAGAAGGAAGTTTAAAGTGCCGAAACGTGGAACACTGCCTCCATCAGCCTTCCGAAGAGGTAGCTCAGGAACGCTGCACCGAGACCCGTTGCAACCATCTCGGCGACCTTCTTCCTTATCGAGATTCCTGATAGGAGCGATATGATGGTTGCCACTATCGCCAGGGCAGAACCGGCCAAGAGTATTGAGAACGGCAGAGCCGTTAGGGAGCTTGAAGCGAGGAAGTACGGCGTGACCGGGAATGCAACGCCTAACAGATAGGATATTCCAGTGTAGAGCGCCGCCCTTATCTCGTTTTCCTCTGCCTCTGGAATGAGAAGCTTCATGATGGCTTCGCTGTTGTTAGCGAGTTCCTTGGCAACTTCTTTGGCAACTTCCTCGGGCATGCCGCCTTCGGTGAGTTTATCAATGAGCTCTTCCATGGCCTTCTCAGGAGAAACCCGGAAGAGAACCTCCATCCTGTCCCGAATTGCCTCCTTAATCTGCCTCTGGGAACGGACCGAGACAAAGGTTCCTATCGCCATCGAGAGTGCCCCAGCAACGCCGACGATGAGACCACTTATTCCGACGAGCTGGGGATTGTTGGGGTAGACCGCGGAGAGACCTGTTACAGCACCAAGGATCTCAACGAGACCATCGTTCATGCCAAGAACTAAGTCGCGCGTGTTTTCGACGTGGAAGCGCTGCTTGCTCTCATAGAAGAACTTCTCGTGCTCCAGCTCGTCGAGAATGACCTCTTTTATTTGCTCCATCTCTTCGGGAGTAAAGCGGTCAGCGTAAGTCGTGAGGTACCTGAAGTACTTCTGAATTGCACTGTTCTCGCCCATCTCAAGGAGGGAAGCGACCGAGCCAGGACCGAGTATCTTCCGGAGCAGCTTGACGCTCCAGATGGTGAGCCTCTTAACGCTTGGCTTCGGGACTTCTCCGCCGTGCTGTGTTATGAAATCATACCAGAACTTAGCGTGCTTTGATTCTATGTTCGAGAGCCTGAGAAACTCCTTCCTTATTTCGTCGTCCTTCTCTATCTTTGCCAGCTGGGCGTAGAGAACCGAGTCTGCATACTCGTCCTTGTAGAACTCCTTCGCGAGTTTAAGCATCTCGTCCATTTGCCCACCTCCGTAAGAAATCCGAAGAAAAGTTAAAATGCCTATCGGAAGGTTGAGGAATTCCGATCGTTCTTCAATATGAAATCACTGAAGTTCCCTCAGCGCCTCAAGCACCTCTTCAAATGGTGCGTCCGTTTTAAGGGCCGTCGGCGAGAAGTGCGTCCTCGTTGCCTTATAGCCCTTCTCGTAGAGTATCTCGATGACTCCAGCGAGCTTCCTGACCTCAAGCCCGTGCCTCCTCGCTACCGCGTGGGTGTCGTAGAAAAATGGGACTTCAAGCTCGTCTTTTAAGAGTCCCAAGAATTTCTGTGTTTTTTTACTTCCGAGTGGATGTTCAGCACTCAGCCTATGAAGCTCCTCGACGAACTCCTGGTTCTTCAGCGGGCCAAGCCACAGCGGCCCATGGGCGGTGGCTTTCGATGGGAGGAAGGTGTTTTCAAACTCGAACTTTCCGCTCTCGTCTTGGTAAAGGTAGCCAAGCTGCTTCATGCTTTTATCTGCCGTCTTTGCTCCGTTCCTCAGCTGGAGGAAGGCCCTGAAGTAGTGGTCACGGTAGTAGGCCAGAAGAACCTCAACGCCGAGGTCGTATTTGGCAGCGTACCTGACGAGGGTCCCAATGAGGATCCTAAGGCCTGCCTCATGGCAGAGCTCGCCCCTTATGGGCTCTGCAAGGTATTTGCGCAGGCAAGCGTTCCTGTAGGCTCCGCAGAGGACTCCAGTGTCGGTCGCAGTGATAGCCAAAACGCCGCGCCTTTTTACGGCTCTAAGAGCCGAATCAAGGAACTCCATCGGCGAGCCGAATGGGTCCAAGTCAACGAAGTCGAAGTATCTAAACTGCTCGTTCATCAGCCTGTTAGCGTCGGCGTTGGTTACAACCAACGTTTTTTCTCCCTCGAGAACGGCCATCTTCCCTTCGATTTCGAGCTCTCCGGAGAAGTTCAGTTTCACGTTATCGACTATAAGCCTGAACGCATTGGGATTTATGTCGTTGAGCCATATCTCCCCAGCAGGGGTTTCGAGGGCGTAGCGGATGCCTCTTATCCCTGTCGCAGAGAGCGCATCAAGAACGCGCCTGGAGCCGAGAGCCTTCAGAGCAAGAACGCTTATGTCTCTGTTCAGAGCCATAAGGGGATTGTAGAAGACTGGCGCATCGTAAATCCTCTCGGCCTTTGGAACCAAAATCCTCGCGAGACCTTCCCTCACTTCCTTTAGCTCCATCATCTCACCAGAGAAAGAAAAGGTTGGGGGGTTTAAAGGATTTCGACGTAGTCGCCGAGGGCCTGTCCGGGAAGGCCTGGCTTGAAGTAGGCCTTGACCTCACCGCGGTTGCCGTGAGGTTTGAGAATCTTTCCAACCATCTTCTTTCCGGTCGGCGTCCTCCAGACGACCTTCCTGCCGATGAGCCTGGCAGCCTGCTCCCTTCCGTCAACGCCGAGCGGCTTGAGAATCATGTGGTGGTTGTCCTGGTGTTCGTGGGTACCGGCGTAGGCAAGGACGATGGCCTTTCCACGTGGCATCGCCCTCACCTCCACCGAAGGGGGTTCACTGGAGGGAACTTTTAAGCTTTATCCTTCAAACCCGGCGAGCCCATCATCTATATCAAGTATCTCCCTAATGTCCTTGATTTTGACGAAGTTCTGCCTCTCGAAGAGCAGAGCCACGTCGCTCTTGTAGGGAGAGGCCTTCTGGACGAGGAGTGTGTTATCATCGAGGATGTAGGTGAACCTTCCCGGGCTGTCATCAACCCACACGAATGGCTCATCAGGATAGAGCGCCCTGAGGGTCTCGAACTTCTGGAGCATGTCCTTCGTACCCTTAAATGTTATAACCTCATCGAACTCGTCGTACCAGTTCGTCTTCTTCATGAAGATGACCTTTCCGCCTGGATAAGTGTGCTCGCCAGAGAAGCTTATAACGCGCCTTCCGCGCTTTCTCAGCGTTCTGATTACCTCCTTCGCGAAGGGGAAGTCCTTAATGTACTTCGGCATCAGCTTGTAGTACTCGTGTATCGTTCCCTGGGCCACCAGCTCGTGGATGACGCCAAGGTACTGGTAGGTCAGCTTGCCCTTGATGAAAAGGAAAAGTGCCTTGTAGTACTCGTCATAGAGGTCGCTCTCTATCACGGCGGGAATGGTTTTCTCTATAGCTATCGTGAGAGCCTTCTCAACGGCACCCGTGCTGTCAACGAGCGTCCCATCGAAGTCAAAGAGGTAAACTACCATGATTGAGGGTATCACCTACGGAGTTATAACGCTTTCTTCCCGAAAGGATTTTATTAATGAAGCCCATCATCACGTCTGGTGGTTGTGATGAGAATCGAGAGACTCCAGGAGTACATCTCAGAGAAGGGTCTTGACGCCGCTCTAATAACGAGAAGGGAGAACCTCTTCTACTTTACCGGAAGCTCACCCGTCCTTGGTGGCTATCTCGTTGTTACCCCAGACGAGAGCGTGTTTCTCGTTCCAGAGCTCGAGTATGAGGAGGCGAAGGAGACTTCAAAGGTCCCCGTTGAAAAGTTCAAGGCTGGAAAGGGGCTGTACGAGAGGCTGAAAAGCTTCAAACTAAGAAAGCTCGGCATTGAAGGCAGAACGAGCTTTTCAATGGTTCAGGCCCTCAGGGAAAAGGCCGGTGTTGAGGACTTCGACGTTCTCGATGAGGTCATCAAGGAGCTCAGAATCATTAAGACAAAGGAAGAGATAGAGGTCATTGAAGCTGCCTGCAAGATAGCCGATATGGCCATGATGGCGGCGCTGGAAGAGATAAGTGAGGGCAAGCGTGAAAGGGAAATAGCCGCGGAGATGGAGTACGTCATGAAGATGAACGGCGCGGAAAAGCCAGCCTTCGACACTATAATAGCCAGCGGCTGGCGCTCTGCTCTGCCCCACGGCGTTGCCAGCGACAAAAGGATAGAGCGCGGCGAGCTGGTCGTTATCGACGAGGGCGCCCTTTACAGACACTACCATTCCGATATGACCAGAACCATTGTTGTTGGCTCCCCGAACGAGAAGCAGAAGGAGATCTACGAAATAGTCCTTGAGGCCCAGAAGAAGGGTGTGGAGGCAGCAAGGCCTGGAATAACGGCCAAAGAGCTTGACACCATTGTCAGGAATATCATAGCCGAGTACGGCTACGGCGACAACTTCATCCACTCCACCGGCCACGGCGTAGGCCTTGAAATCCACGAGTGGCCTCGTGTGAGCCAGCAGGACGACACAGAGCTCAAGCCGGGCATGGTAATAACTATCGAGCCCGGTATATACATTCCCAAGTTCGGTGGAGTTCGCATAGAGGACACCGTTCTCATAACCGAGAACGGCGCAAAGAGGCTTACCAAGACTGAGAGGGAGCTCATCTGACTCCTTCCCCATTTCTCTCACAACTTTTTAAAGCCCGATACCTATTTTTTCAGGGGGTGAGAAGGTGCAGATAATCCACGAGGATCCCAAGGAGGGCAAGGTGAAGGTCAAGGCAGAGACTCTCGATGATCTCTGGCACCTCTACCACATCATCGACGAGGGAGACGTCGTTTACGCCAAAACGCTCAGAAAGCAGAGCCAGAGGAGCGACTCCCTGAGAGCGGAGAAGGTCGAGGTTATCCCAGTCTTCCTTGGAGTTAGGGCGGAGAAGATAAACTTCCACAAGTTCGCCAACCAGGTACGCGTTACCGGGCCGATAGTCTACGCGAGCAGGGAGGACGTTCCCCTCGGGAAGTACCACACCATAGCCATCGAGGAGGGCACGGTAGTCACAATCCAGAAGCCACGCTGGAAGGAGCATCACATCGAGCGCTTGAGGGAAGCGGTCAGCGCCTCCAAGCGCGCCAGGGTCATGATAGTCGTTATCGATGATGGCGAGGCCGACATGGCGCTGGTGAGGGAATATGGCGTGGAAATACTCACGAGCATAAGGCACAACCTCGGCGGAAAGCGTTACAACACGGACAGGGAAGCCGAGGAGAAGAGGTTCTTCCACGATGTGGCAAAGACCATGGAGGAGATAATGAACCGTGAGAAGGTCGAGAAGGCCATAGTTGCCGGCCCTGGTTTCGTCAAGGAAGACTTCTACAAGTTCCTCCGAGAGAACTATCCAGAGCTGGTCAAGAAGGTCGTCATCGAGGACACGAGCGTGACCGGCAGAACGGGCATCTACGAGGTTATCAAACGTGGAACCGTCGATAGGGTCTACCACGAGAACCGCGTTGCGAAAGAAGTCCAGCTCATTGAAAAGGTGCTCGAGAACATAGCGAAGAACAACGGCCTAGTTGCCTATGGCCTCAGGGAAGTCGAGGAAGCAGCGAACTACGGCGCGGTTGAGACGCTCCTGGTTCTCGACGAACTGCTCAAGGGGGAGATGAGAGAGAAGATCGAGGAACTAATGGACGCTGTTAGATACTCTCGCGGTGAGGTCGTCATCGTCAGCTCAGAGCATGAAGGAGGGGAGAAGCTGAAAGCCCTTGGAGGCCTGGCGGCTCTGCTGAGGTTTAGAGTGAAATGAGCTCTACCCCTCTCCGTACAGCTCTGTGTAGGGGTCCCTTTCAAAAGTCGGGAAGGTCTTTTCTTTCCCTCCTTTCACAAGAACCCGTTCTTTTTCCTCCGTGAACTCCCCGAGCTCAAATGCCATAATTCCATTTTTATTTAATTCTGTAATTAAAGCATCAGCTTTCTCTGGCGGCGTTATGGCTATCAGCGTTCCCGTTGAGGAAACGCTCCACGGCTCAAGGCCGTAGAACTCAAGCACCTTCCTTACCAGAGGGTCGAGGTAGAGCCTATCCGCATAGACCCTGAACCCAACCCCCGAATTCTCAGCTATCTCGTGGAGCGCTGTTAGGCCGCCTTCGGTGGCATCGTGCATGCCCCTGACGAACGGCCTCGCAATCAGGGCGTCAGGAAGGGCAGTCTCAAATGTGAAAAGCCTCTTAAGCCTCTCGATCTCCTTGAATGTTAGAAACTTCCTTAGCTCCTCCTCCCGAAAATACGCGGCAGAAACGGCAAACTCGAGGCCGATCTTGGCGGTAACGATTATTTTATCGCCCGGCTCCGCCAGCGGGAGCTTTAGTTCGTCTTTTCTCACCAGACCCATCGCGGTGGTCGTTGAAGTGGGCTCTGCTATAGTTGGGTAAGCCCCAGTGTGGCCACCAATTATGGAGCTTCCATACTTGCGGCACTCGGTGTTTAGGCTTCTCATGATGTTCTCCAGGAAACTTCTCTCGGTCCCAGGGGGAAAGAGCAGATCAACTATCAGCCACCTTGGTCTTGCACCAAAAACTGCAACATCACTCGCTGCAAAATGGTAGGTGAAGAATCCGAAGGTTTCTTCGGGCACGCCAAGTGTCGGGTCTGTGGCGACGATTAAGTAGTGCTCGTGGTCGTATTCGAGGACTGCCGAGTCGAACCCTTCCCGCGGGCCGTAAATAACCCGAACATCCTCAATTCCAATGTTTGGAAAGACAACTTCTCTCAGAACATCATTCCTTAACTTTCCGGGTGGGAGTCTCACCCCTCAACCCTCCGGAACTTCGCGATTATTTCCTGTGCATCCCTTAGGGTTTCTTCATCGCAGTCCCAGCACATGATTTCGAAGCTCGGAACGCGGACGCTCATGCGAACCTTTTTTCTCCTCGCGAGCTTACTTATCTCGTAGTTTACTCTATAAGCCAAATCCATGAGCTTGGGAGTTACAATTTCCTCACGGTCTATGTACTGCAACGGACAGCCCTCGCGCCACTGCCTTCTGCGGGCGTGTTCATACATGCGGTATGGCCTTATTCTGGCCTCTTCCGCAAGAGCTTCAACTTCCTCGGCGGTGTACTTAATCAATGGCCTGAAAAATGGGATGCCAATTCTCGGGAGGCCGCAGAGCCGTATATCCGTCCTGCACTGGTCGAGCAGGGCGCCAATTATCTTGTCGTTGGCGTTATCACCTTTAGCCAAAACATCAAAGCCGTTGTTGATGGCAAACCACTTGGCGTTCCAAAGCATCACTTTCTTGCAGTTGATACATATGGGACCCTTTCTGCCAGCTGTCTCACGGAGAAGACCATCAGTTACGTCCACAAGGTAGTGTTCAACGCCGAGCTTTTTCGTAAATTTCATGGCCCAGTTGAGCGTTTCCCTCCAGCTCCAGCGGTGGAAGAATGTGAGGGCTGAAACGTTGAGACCTGCTTCATTGAGCAGGTAGAGGGCCAAGCTGCTGTCCTTTCCCCCGGAGAATAGGACAAGAATCCGTTTCTCATAAAGCCCGCTTCGTTTAGAGAACTCCCGTATTTCATTAACGACACTCTCAATCATGGGGAAAAATACTGAAAGAGGCTTAAAAATCTAAGCCTCAGATGTTAATCTTGCCGACCCACTTCTCGGCGAGATTGCCGAAGATCGGGAACTTGTAGTACTCACCCTGGTAAGCCTTAAGTATTCCAAGTATCAAAAAGACAAGCCACGCCAACCACACCAACATACCCAGTAATGTGAAGAGAAGTCCTAGTGGTCCAGCAATGATACTCAGAATTGCACCTAGTATCCACAGAACTATCCAGATAATGGTGAGACCTATGAACGTAATCGTTGACTGCATAGCATGGAAACGGACAAAATCACTTTCCTTCTCTAGCACCAGAAAGAGTATGCCAGTGAGCCATCCGAGCACATACGCCAGCAAAGCCTCAACGTTCTCCTCCATGCCCAGAGAAGTCTTCTTTTTGGGTTCTTCGGGTGGAATCTCCTCCATAGACAACACACCTCCGAAATTCAATTAATTGTATTCTCTTTAATTCCTTAAATATCTTTCCAAAGTTTTAACATAGGCTCCAAAGAAGAAATCTTACGTAAGCCTACATCTAAACCAACAGTTTTCTGATTTCGAACCATCGGGCTTTGTTAGGCCCACCAAAGCTTTTTAAGGCTATCTACATACCCAAAATAGAATTAGGATAACCTAACGGTGATGCTCATGATTGTACCCTTAAACACCCTAAGACCCGGAGAAGGGGGAATCGTGGTTAACATAGTGGCTGGGTCCTATGCAAGACAGAGACTGGTTTCTATGGGGCTTACACCTGGAACCACGGTTCAAATCATCGAATCGCACTCAATGGGCCCAATGATTATCTCCGTTGGAGGAGTAAAGTTTGCCATTGGTAACGGATTAGCCGCCAAAGTCATGGTCAGAAAGCTCTGAGGTGGTTCTCCATGATGAAGGTCATTGCTCTGACCGGAAATCCTAATGTTGGGAAGACCACTATTTTCAACGCCTTGACCGGCATGCGCCAGCACGTCGGCAACTGGCCGGGAGTTACCGTTGAAAAGAAGGAGGGAATCCTGGAGTACAGGGGGCAGAAGTTTCTCGTGGTAGATCTCCCGGGAACTTATTCTCTTACCGCTCATTCTGTTGACGAGCTCGTGGCGAGAGATTTTCTCCTCAAGGGGAGCGCGGATGTTGTTGTGAACGTCGTGGATGCGACGGCCCTAATGAGAAACCTCTTTCTCACGATGGAGATACTCGAAATGAGCCTTGACAACGTGATCATAGCGCTCAATAAGACAGACCTCGCTGAGAAGAGAGGCATCGAGATAAACGTTAAGAGGATGGAGGAAGTCCTTGGCGTTCCTATCGTCCCACTTAACGCGAAGGAGGGCATCGGTATTGAGGAGCTCAAGGAAAGGATATACCAGATGGCGAACGGCAAGCTGAAGGCTCACCCCGTCATCCCGACCTATGACCCAGAAGTCGAAAGGGAAATCGAACACATAACCGCGGCCCTCAGAAATACTCCCCTGGCAGAAAAGTACAGCCTCCGATGGCTCGCCATAAAGCTCCTCCAGAGGGACGACGGAGTAATAAAGCTCATCCTCAGGCACCTTGGAAAGGAGAAGCTCGACGAGATAATGACTCACATAGAGGAAGTCGAAGAGCGGTATAAGCGCGCGATGGATCTCATAATAGCCAGCCAGAAGTATGAGTTCATAGATGGACTCATGCACAGGTTCGTGAGGTATTCCCATGAGCAAGGAGAGACCTTCAGCGACCAACTCGACCGGATTCTGACGCATCCAGTTTACGGCCTCTTGGCACTCTTTGGAGTGTTCTACCTTGTCTTTAAGTTCGTCTTCACCTTTGGAATGCCCCTTCAGGAACTGCTTGATGGGGCTTTCTCGAACTTTGGAGAGTGGCTAGCCCCCCAAATAGCTAGCGAGATCCTCCGCGGTTTGGTTGTTGATGGAATCATTGCCGGAGTCGGCTCGGTTCTAAGCTTCTTCCCGCTGGTGTTCCTCCTGTTCCTTGCCATGTCCCTGCTCGAGGACGTCGGCTACATGGCCAGGGCCGCCGTCGTGATGGAGAGAATAATGCGCAAGTTCGGCCTCCCCGGGAAGAGCTTCATACCCATGGTCCTCGCCTTCGGCTGCAACGTTCCCGCAGTGATGGCCACCAGAACCCTTGACGATGAGAGGGACAGACTCGTTACGATGCTTGTAAACCCATTAATCCCGTGCAGCGCGAGGCTGAGCGTCATAAGCTTCCTCGCAGGGGCCTTCTTTATCGAGAGGCGGGCCCTCGTGGCAGTCAGCATTTACGCCACTGCCATACTCCTCGCGCTCCTCACGGCATGGGTCATCAGCAGGTTCATAATCAAAGGGGAAGAAAGCCCCTTCATCATCGAGCTACCAGAATACCTTGTGCCCTCATGGAAGACGATACTGCTCCACTCCTGGGAGAGGAGCAAGGAGTTCGTCAAGAAGGCAGGAACGATAATACTCCTGGGATCGATAGCAATATGGTACCTCAGCAGCTACCCCGTCGAGATAGGCACCGGCCAGAGCTACGCTGAGAGGCTCGGCACCTTTTTCGAGCCCTACATGAAGTTCATGGGCCTTGACTGGAAGGCTGCGGTAGGCCTGCTCTTCGGTATAATCGCCAAGGAGAACGTCATCTCGACTTACGGTATAATCTACGGAAATGAGGAGGTAATAGCGAGCGTCATGACACCCCTTCAGGCGTATGTGCTGGCCCTTGTTACGACCCTCTACGTCCCGTGTATCGCCACAATCGGTGCGATAAGGGCTGAGAGCAACTGGAAGTGGGCGGCATTTACGGTTTTTTACATGATAGCGCTGGCTTCCATAGTAGGAATAATAGTCTGGCAAATCGGCACGGCTCTGGGTCTTTGAGGTGAAAAAGATGCTTGAGCAAATCCTTGAGCTGATCAAGGAAGGGAAAAGCCTCGATGAGATAGCCGAGAGGCTCTCGCTCCCGCGGGAAGAAGTTGAGGGGGCGCTGAAGATCCTGGAAACTCTGGGCTACATTGAACGGGTAGAACTCGGAAGCTCGACCTGTGAAACATGCCCTCTCAAGAGTGTCTGCCCCGGCTCCTGTTTCCGCTTTAAGGGGCAGATATACATCGTTCCGGAATTAAATCTCAGTGGACAGAAATGAACTCCTCCTCCTTTTCGTTCATTGTGGGACATATTTAATGGCCGTAAAATATATAAGTTTCCAGCAGGAGTGTTAAATGGTGATACTATGAAAGCCGTTATTCTTGCTGGTGGTTTTGGAACTAGGTTAAGGCCACTTTCATCAACCAGACCAAAGCCGATGGTTCCAGTTCTTGGCAAGCCGAACCTTCAGTACCTTCTGGAGAGCCTTGAGAAGATATCCGAAATCGACGAAGTTGTTCTTTCGGTTCACTATATGAAGGGGGAGATAAGAGAGTTCATCGACGAGAAGATGAGCGATTATCCCAAAGACATCCGCTTCGTTAACGATCCCATGCCGCTTGAAACCGGTGGTGCGCTCAAGAACGTTGAGGACTACGTGAGCGAGGACTTCCTCGTTATCTACGGTGATGTCTTCACGAACTTTGACTTCAAAGAGCTTATAGAGGCTCACAGAAAGAACGGTAGCCTCATCACTGTTGCCGTCACCAAGGTCTATGATCCCGAGAAGTACGGTGTCGTTGAGGTCGATGAAGAAGGCAAGATTGTTCACTTCGAAGAGAAGCCCAAGAGGCCGAAGACTAACCTCGTCGATGCCGGAATATACATGGTGAACAAAAAGGTTCTTGATGCCATTCCAAAGAACAAGGAGGTCTACTTTGAGAAGGAAGTTCTTCCGAAGTTTGTCGCCCAGGGAGAGGTTTATGCCCACCAGATACCACGCGGGCACTACTGGATTGACCTCGGAACGCCAGATGATCTTTTCTACGCCCACCAAATAGCGATGGACGAGATAACTAAGCAGAATGGCTACTACACCATCAAAGAAGGTGCAGAGGTTCCAGAGGACGTTGAGATTCAGGGACCTGTCTACATCGACGAAGGGGTCAAGATAGGCCATGGCGCCAAGATAAAGGCCTACACGTATATCGGTCCGAACAGCATAATCGAGGACAAGGCATATCTCAAAAGGGCCATCCTGATAGGAAGCGACATAGTCAAGGAGAGGGCGGAGATAAAGGACTCCATACTTGGAGAAGGCGTCGTTATTAGCAGGAACGTCCTCCTCAAAGAGAACGCCGTCGTCGGTGACTATGCCAAGATATACGACAACCTCGTCATCTACGGTGCGAAGGTACTCCCGTGGAAAAAGGTCGAGGAGTACGAAGCCTACATCAAGATAAAGCTCGATCCAACCAAGGTCAGACCCGGCGTTACGCCGGAGCGCTGTCCGCTTGGACTGCCCGAGTGCATCTACACCAAATTCAAGGCCATAGCAGGAGAAAAACCATCCTGTGACGAGTGTATCGAGAACCAGTGGCTCTTCTGAGCCTTTCCTCTTTTTGAACCTTTAGGACAAGCTTTAAATGCTCGTGAAAGAAGGAAATCAAAACTGACCTCCTCCCCACCCTGAAGGGCGATGCCTGAAGAAGAAAAATGTCAAAAACTTTCGATGAAACTTTGCGCCAGCAAAGTTTTCTTCAGTACCTAATTCTCGGGTTGTACTCGAGGAGCATCAGGCCGTTCTTGAATATTCTTATCGTGCCGCTCTCGGAGAGGCTTATGGAGATGGCTTTAGTCAGCTTCGTTATTCCAGCAGCTGCTATGTGCCTGCTGCCGAGTCCCGGCGGGAGCATCAGGTCTATGGCCCTGGGATCAACCTCTATGTACCTTCCCGCCGCTATGATCCTCCCAGTATTGCTTACGACGAACGCCCCGTCAAGCTGGGCAAATTCTTTAATGATCTCCTTGCTGTCCCTGTCAAGAACGTTTATCTTGTGGCCCTTGAAGGGGTTGGGTATCATCTGGTGGGAGTGCTTCAGCACGTTCCTCGTGTCGCCGATTATGAAGAGCGTTCCTACAGGTGTGCCCTCCCTTCCTTCTATGCTCAGCTCGATGGTTATCTCAAGCAACCGCTGAAGG